>JBFYSV010000153.1:0-26168 GCA_041301185.1 Anaerolineae bacterium | reverse complement strand
ACCTTCACGCCACCCGACAACAACCAGGCGTTCCTGAACGGACTTGCCCAGGACCCGGAAGCCGAGGGTCCGCTGTGGGCAGGCTCGTGGCCTGAGTACGATGCGGTCATGGGACCGGCGGTTGCATCGGTCCTGACCGGCGAGAGGACTGTCGATGACTTCGCTGCCAGCATCTGCGACGAAGTCAACAAAGCCTTCAATCCGTAAGGATTGGCCTTGAAAGTGAACTGAGTTCCACACCGGGCGGATGAGGCCTCACCTGCCCTTGCCCGCCCGGTGCTTGTTTCAAGAAGTTAGTATTAATTCCATAGATACTGGTCGCTATTCCGCAAGCCAGATCTGACTGTGTATTTACCCCGCAGGAGTGCATTATGACAGCAGGAACGCAAACGTCATCCGTCTCCAGCCTTAATCAAAGTCCCGGTATCTGGCTGAATGTACTCGCTATCTGGCACGCCCTCCTGGCGGTTGGCTGCCTGGCAGGTGCAATTATGCTCTGGCAGCTGTATAACCCCGGAGCAACCTGGTTGCAGTGGGCGTATATCATCGTGCTGGTGATTACCGCTGCACTCAGCGCCATCAGCGTTCCGCTCATTATTCGCCGGGACCACCGTGGTCGTATCATCTCGCTTGCCGTCAATTATCTGGGATTCCTGTTCTGTTTGTTTGGATCCATGCATGTGTTGGGGATTTTCGTCGGGATTGACTCGCTGGCGGGCACTTTTGGGAGGGGAATACTCTTTCTGGCAGGTGTATTCGCCGGTTACCTTATCACGACCATTGGCGATCGCTATGAAAACTACCCACAGCGCGAGCAATTTTTCCGCCGCCTTGGGAAGATCATCATGGCGATTTTTGGCGTCCTCTTCCTGTTTGCCGTGGGAATTGTGCCTGGGATTATTTCATTATTCTCCCGCTTCAACACGCCGCTTCCGATCGCATTGGTTGCTGGCGTGTTGCTGTTTGGGCTGATGATCTGGGCAATTTGGCGGCGACCCAGCGCGCAGGCGATGGGCGCTAAGAACATCCATGAGGAAATTCTCAATGGCTATCTGTTCTTATCCCCCAACCTGTTCGGCTTCTTATTTTTCTTTGCTGGACCTTTGCTATTATCGTTTTATGTCAGCTTCACCGATTGGGATGCCTTTGGCTCAAAAAATTGGATCGGGCTTACCAACTATGCAAAGATCGTCAACCTGGATATTGCCACACTGGATGACCCCAAACAGCGTGCTTCTGAAGTGTTGGATGTCCAGGTTTATGACGAGCTGACCCGCTTCAGCTTGTTCGGTCAGCATATTATTATCGGCGCAGAGGATAAGCTGTTCTGGCTGGCGCTGCGCAACACATTTGTCTTTAGCGTGCTGGCTGTCCCGCTGAGCGTGATACCTGCATTGTTGCTGGCGAATCTGTTGAACACCAAGCTGCCCGGGATGAAATTCTTTCGAGCTGTTTATTTCCTCCCAAGTATTGCAGCTGTGGTGGGTGTAGCCTTAATCTGGCAATGGCTTTACAACGCTGCTGTGGGGTACATCAACTACGGTATCACCAGCACGATTACATTTATTAATTCAGTGTTCGGGATGGCGGTTGTCGATCCCCAAATCCGCTGGTTATCCGATACCAGCACCGCTCTCCTGGCAGTCGTGATCATGTCTGCCTGGCAGTGGATTGGGTTTAATACTGTCCTCTTCCTGGCAGGGCTGCAAAATATCCCGGCGGAGCTTTATGAAGCGGCAACCGTAGATGGCGCCGGGCGATGGGCGAAGTTTTGGAATGTGACCATCCCATTGCTGGCGCCGACCACATTCTTTGTAGTCACCACCGCGATCATCCAGGCTTTGCAGCTCTTTGAGCAAGTTTATGTATTGATCCCTACCGAACCACCGGGTGGGCCGAATAATGCCACCCTGTCTTTGGTTCTTTATCTTTATCAAAAAGGCTTTCAGCGCTTCGATCAAGGCTATGCTTCTGCAGTTGCCTGGGTGCTATTTATTGTCATCTTCAGCGTAACCCTATTCCAATTCCTGCGCCAGCGCTCTGGTAAGGGTGCATATAGCGCCTGATTGTTACGGAGGAGAGCCATGCAATCCTATCGTTTGGGTAGAATCATTGCCAACACCTTGGTGTACATCGTTCTGATCGGGTTCGCTTTCCTTATGCTCTTCCCCTTTATTTACATGTTCTCGACTTCCTTCAAATACCAGAAGGATACTTTCCGATACCCGCCCCGTTTAATACCCATGCAGGGGATCACCACGCTGATAGAAGGTTTTGAAGAGCCGTTGCCGCTTTACTATGTGGAATACAATGGTGAAGAGCGCCAGTTTGCCCTGGCAGAGAGCGGTGTCAAGATCGGGGTGTACGCCGAGCCGTTTAACCTTGAGGCGACTTACGAGCGGCCTTTGACCCAGGTCAAGCCGACCGGTGGGGTGACCAACCAGGCAACCGCCATGGTCAATGGAACAGAAGAGAAGCTCTTCGATGTGGAAGTCGATGGACAGGTCATTGCCATGGTGAAGGTAGGCCAGACAGCCCTTGGGAAATTTGTCGATCCCCAGGATCCTTCTGTATCGGTGCTGCAAAACGTCCGCCTCAGCCAGCCGGTCGAAGAACCCGCCAGTCGGCCGGAAAACTACAGTGAAGTAACCCAGCTCCAAGGCCTGGATCGCAGCCTGACCAACACCGCCCTGGTCACCATCCTGGTGGTGATCGGTCAACTGGTCACGTCTGTGCTCGGCGGTTATGCTCTGGCACGCCTGCGATTTCCGGGCCGCGATCAGATATTTGTGATTTACTTGGGCACGATCATGATACCCTTCGTAGTGCTGATCACACCGCTTTACCAGCTGATGGTAATGATCGGATGGGTGGATAAGCTGGCTGCCCTGATCATGCCCTGGATATTTACAGCTTACGGTACTTTCTTGATGCGCCAGTTTTTCGTATCGTATCCCAAGGAGATCGAAGAATCGGCACTAATCGATGGCGCATCGCGGTTGCAGATCCTGGTGCGTATCCTGCTGCCTGCCAGCGTCCCCGCATTGGCTGCCCTGGCTACTTTCACATTTCTATACGCCTGGAACAGCTTCTTTTGGCCCCTGGTAATTATCAATACCGGGAATCGCGCCAACCATGTGTTGACGCTTTCTCTGAGCATCTTGCGCGGCCGCGCCAGCGACAATGCCAACCTGGTCATGGCAGGCGCTGCGATTGCCATTCTGCCACCAATGATCATCTATATCCTGGCGCAGCGTTTCTTCGTGGAAAGCGCAACCAGCAGCGGTGTCAAGGGTTAACCAGTCTAAACTAAAAGAATCGACACCCGCCTCAGAAATGAGGCGGGGGTTTTGTTGTCAGCGGATGAAACCTTCGCAGTTATCAACGGAGAAGTAAACCATGAAAATGCAAGACGATCAGTTCGTAGTTTATGATAATCCGATCAGCAAATCACAATCCCAAAAAACGATTCGCTGGCAAAATATGTTTGCCAATAAATTCAATTACGATCCGAACGAGAAGTACGAGCTGAGCTTGCACGATAACCCATACCTGGGTCCGATCTTTGGATTGAAAGATATCCTGCGCGATAACCAGGGAGAAAAAATTGTCCAGGAAAACGCCGTTATCTGCAGCACCATCCGCATGGGTTTCGGTCATTACCGGATTGCCATGGCGGGTGTATCCTGCGCCCGGGCGATGGGTTTCCAACCTTACTGGCTCGACCTGCTGGCATTACCAGGGATCACCACTGATGTGATTAACCGTTGCAACACCAATTACAGCTTCAATTCCAGGCTATCCCAGCGGAGCAAGCTGTTCAACAAATACGTATGGGAGGCGGTTACCACCGGCGAGCCGACTCTGCCCATCCTTTCCACGATCTTGAATACCTGGATCGTCGGTTGGCCGTGGAGATTTCTGAAAACGAATGTCAAAGATTACAAGATGAGCGAATTGTTCAGGAACCTGTTCCAAGCCTTGCCAGCCGAGATGCCGATCCTCACCTCCCATATGTGGATTTGCATGGGGGCGGTAGCGGGCGGGATGACCAATGTGGTGGATATGATGTTCGATAACTGGCCGATGGCTTTCCAGTTGACCGAGGGAGCCAGGCATGGCGTCCAATCACCTTCTGGATATTATGGCTTCCGGGTTATGCGCGGTTTCGACGAGAACAATAAAATCCTGAACCCTGTGCCGCCTGAGGCGATTTCTTTCACCGGGCATCATGTGGATCACGAGCTGGTGGAAAATATCGAGGTGGATTGCAATGCCCGCCTGCGGCGGATGCGGAACAACGAGCCGCGCAGATTCCTGCTGACCATGGGCGGCGCCGGCGCGCAAAGAGAGCTGTTCAAAGCGATTATTGAGCATTGCCTGCCCCTCATCCATAAAGGTAAGATTGCCCTGTTTGTCAACCTGGGCGATCATAAAGCAAATTGGGATTGGCTCAAGGCGGAGCTGGCCCAGCACCAGGATATTATTCAGACGCATTTCACCTGGGAGGATACCCAATCGTTTGTGGATGGCATTCGCACCCAACCTGCCAGTGGATTGCATGTTTTCCTGCACGATAATACCTTCCATGCGGTCTATGCTACCAATTACCTGATGCGGGTGGTGGATGTGATGATCACCAAGCCCAGCGAGCTGGCGTTTTATCCCGTCCCAAAAATCTTCAACGAGCGCGTGGGCGGGCACGAGATGTGGGGCGCGATCCGCGGGGCAGAGATTGGCGATGGCACGGTCGAAGCTCGCTCTATCCCCCAAACGTTGCAGGCAATTGATATCTTGACCGATGAGGATGACCTGCTCGAGCTGTTCTGTGGGTGTATTGTCAAAAACAAGCATATTGGGATTTATGACGGCGCTTATAAGTGTGTGGAGATGGCTACTGGAAAGAAATTCGTGCGCACCCCGATCAGCTCCAGCGTTAGCTTTTGATAAAAGAGGTAAATAGAGTGAGTTCTGGCATGACCCCCCAATCTTTGTTGGATATCCCTCACCGCCGGTTTAACCCGCTGACAGGGGAGTGGGTGCTGGTCTCTCCGCACCGGGCGAAACGACCATGGCTGGGACAGGTGGAAAAAGTGCCGCCTGAGAGCCTGCCGGCTTATGACCCAACCTGCTACCTGTGCCCCGGCAACGAGCGCGCCGCAGGACGGCACAACCCGCAGTATTCTGAGACGTTCGTCTTTGATAACGATTTCCCGGCGCTGCTCAGACCCGAAGAAGCAAGCGGGGCAGTGGACTATGAATCTCACCAAAATCCTGACCCACTTTTTCTTACCCAAGCAGAAACCGGGATTTGCCGCGTAGTTTGTTTCTCGCCGCGCCATGATCTGACGCTGCCTGAGATGACTCCAGCAGGCGTTGAAGCGGTGGTACGCACCTGGTCGGAGCAGACCCAGGAGCTGGGAGCGCTTGACTTTATCTCCTACGTGCAGGTTTTTGAGAATAAAGGGGCGATGATGGGCTGTTCCAACCCACACCCCCACAGCCAGATCTGGGCTACCAGCCAGATTCCCAACGAACCTGCCAAGGAAATGGTTACCCAGGCAAAATATCTTGAGCAGCACGGCTCGTGCCTGCTGTGCGACTACCTGGCTGTCGAGCAGCGCAGCGGGGAGCGTCTGGTTGCCAGCAACGAGCATTTTACTGCCCTGGTGCCCTACTGGGCGTTTTGGCCTTTTGAGTTATTGCTAATCTCTCATCGCCACCTGAGTTCTCTGCCCGACCTCTCACCTCAGGAAGTGACTGCTCTGGCGGATATTTTGCGCCGGGTGACAACTCGCTACGACAATTTATTTGAGGTCTCCTTCCCGTATTCAATGGGTTTCCACCAGGCTCCCAGCGATGGGCAGAGCTGCACGCAGTGCCATCTGCACGCCCATTTCTACCCGCCTTTGCTCCGCTCGGCGACGGTGCGAAAATTTATGGTTGGCTTCGAGATGCTGGGCATGCCTCAGCGCGATCTGACTGCTGAAACAGCGGCTCAGCGGCTGCGGGCTTTGAGCGAGGACCACTATCGCTGGAAATGATCTCTTGGGCGGACCAAACCAACGAAAAATATGATAGTATTGGGGGAATAAACCCGATAGATATTCTATTAGATAGATTTTGTTATGCCGACCGAACAATCTTCCACGCCGCAACCAGTAGAAGTCCTGATTACGCTCCAAATCCCAGATGATCTGCTTGCCAGGATAAAAGAAGTCTCTCCGCGCCTGAAGATCTCCATGCACACAGCTACGAAGACCGACGAAGTGCCTGGGGAAGTCTGGTCGCGCTGCCATGTGCTGTACACCAACCGGGTGCTCCCCACTCCCGAACAAGCGCCAGAGCTGCGCTGGATCCAGTTTCACTGGGCAGGTGTTGACCACGCCCTGGATGCGCCGATCTTGCGAAAACCGGGGGTGCTTGCCACCACATTGAGCGGTGCGGCAGCCTCGCAGATGGCAGAGTTTGTGGTGATGATGCTGCTGGCATTAGGGCATTGCTTGCCAGACATGTTCGCCCACCAGAAACGCGCCGAGTGGCCGCGCGATCGCTGGGAGCGTTTCTTGCCGCAAGAGCTGCGAGGCAGCACGGTGGGGATTGTGGGATATGGGAGCATCGGGCGGCAGATCGCCCGCCTGCTCCATTCATTTGGTGCCACGGTCCTGGCGACCAAACGCGACGCCATGAATCCCACCGATACTGGCTACATCCCAGACGGCATGGGTGACCCGCAGGGCGATTTTGTGCATCGCCTGTATCCGTCTGAAGCGGTCTGCTCCATGTTTAAGGAGTGCGATTTTGTGGTTATCTGCTTGCCAAAAACACCCAGGACGGTGAACATGATCGGGGCGAATGAAATCGCCGCCCTAAAACCGACAGCTTACCTGGTTGATGTATCCCGGGGCGGCATTGTCAATCACAGCGCGCTGATCTCAGCCTTGAAGGATCACAAGATTGCCGGCGCCGCTCTGGATGTATTTCCGGAAGAGCCTTTACCCCCCGAAAGCCCGCTCTGGAAATTGCCCAATGTCATCCTCACCCCGCATATCTCTGGCAATACTCGCCACTATCAAGAACGGGCAGTGGAATTGTTTGTTGAGAACCTGAGGCGTTATCTCACTGGATTGCCTCTATACAACTTGATCGATCCGGCTCGGGGTTATTAGCAGTGTACTCGATCACCCGCCCATTATCGCCCGGCAGCGAGAAGATTGAGGGTGTGCTCTTCGATCTGGGGCACACCTTGCTGTATTTCGATGGGGACTGGACGCAATCTATCCCTCAAAGCGATGCGCAGCTGGTGACGAGCTTGCGTTCCGCAGGTTACCATCTGGATGGGGAGGCTTTTATCCCCCGCTTTCGCTCCCTGCTCCAGGCGTACCACCAAGAGCGGGAGAATGAGTTTATCGAATACACTACCGCCTATATCTTGCGCCAGGTGCTGGCTGAGTATGGTTACCAGGCGGTTACAGATGAAGTGATCCAGAAGGCTCTGGCTTCAATGTATCGGGTTACCCAGGCCTCCTGGAAGCCAGAGCCAGATGCCCATCCCACATTGGAAACCTTGCGCAAATACGGCTATCGCCTGGGGCTGATCTCCAATGCGGGCGATGACGCCGATGTGCAAACCCTGCTGGACCAGGCAAACTTGCGAGCGTATTTCGAGATCATCTTGACCTCGGCTGGTCAGGGTATCCGGAAGCCCAACCCCGAAATCTTTTGGACAGCCCTGAAACATTTGAATATCCATCCCGGTAAAGTAGCCATGGTCGGCGATACTTTGGGAGCCGATATCCTGGGCGCGTATAACGCTGGCATCTACAGCATTTGGATTACCCGCCATGCCGAATCGCCCGCCAACCGCGCCCACGCAGATACAATCCAGCCGGATGCGAAGATCGAGCGCCTGGAGGATTTGTCCCCCCTGCTCGCCTGCCTGTCGGGCAGTCCTGCCTGAAGGGTTTTTACCCCTCACTTCTTACAAAACCCCCCATATTTCTCGTTACACCGAACTGATGTCAATAAAAAGCGTGCTGCCGGGTTATTACCCGGCAGCACGCGAACACATTCACTTGGATAATTCGTGAGACTACGGCTCCAGTGTGCTGCGCATGCTCTCAGGGCGTTTTTCCAGCGTGACCGGCACGTCCCTATACTCTCCGTTGCGGTAGACCTTCAGGATAACTTCGTCACCGGGGGCGACTTCTAGAGCAATATAGATGAGCAGGTCGTCAAAGGAGTTTACCGTTTGACCGTTGATGGCGGTGATGATATCGCCGCCGGTATCGATCTGGCGACCGCGGATTGTTTCTGAGTCGGTCGAGCCGCGCAAAGCCGATTTGGATGAGGGGCCGTCTTCGATAATATTTGAGATGTATGCGCCTCTGTCGATCGGCAGCTCCATCGCCTCAACCAGCAAGGGGGACACATCACCGCCCTGCACGCCTAACCAGGACCATTCATGCTCCCCAAGTTGAACCAGGTCTGGCACAACGTGTTTGATAATATTGACCGGGATGGCAAAGCCAACCCCCAGGTTACTCCGGCTGGTACCATCTGTCTCGATCTGGGCGTTCACCCCGATCACCTCACCCTGGAGGTTGAGCAAAGGTCCTCCAGAGTTACCGGGATTGATTGCCGCGTCGGTCTGGATGGATTGCGGAATGGTGAACACGGTCAGGGCGGGGATTGTCCGCCCCAACGCGCTGATCACGCCACGCGTCAGGGTGCCTTCCAGCCCGAATGGATTGCCGATGGCAATGACGGTCTGCCCAACAGCCAAAGATTCCATTTCACCCAGGGGGAGCGGACCCACGCCCGCCGGGAGTGCTTCGACACGCACAACTGCCAGGTCGCTGTTCAGATCTTCACCGACAATCTGCGCTGCCCGTGCGGTGCCATCGGAAAAGGTTACTTCTACTTCGCTGGCGCCATGCACAACATGGGCGTTGGTGATAATGTTGCCGTCGCTATCATAGATAAAGCCTGAACCCTGACTGGCAGGTAAAACCAGATCATCCACCTGGCTATAGACGGTGATATTCACCACCGATGGGTTTGCTCTGGCATACAGATCTACCAGCACCTCGTTCTCGTCTAAGACGATCGCAGGCTTGACAATATTCTCAATGATCTCTTCACCCTGGGGCATTTCCGGCACCACGGTTGCCACAAAAGTCTCGATAGTTTCGCTGCTGATCTCTGGCTGGATGTCCGGAATGGCGATCCGGCATGCCAAGGCCAGGACAGGCAGGACGATTAAGATAATCATGATTCGGGGTAATCCCCGCTGTTTACGCTCAGAATTCATAATCCGATCTCCTTGTACACCAATATTACACCATAATTACGAGCTGTATTTGGTTATCTCCCTGGTTCAGCAAGGCGCATGTCTTCGGACGCGCTATGCCGGTCCTTGGGATCCCATATTCAAATACGGACCCAGATAGAGTAGTATAGTCACTCTTGTTTAGAAATTCCTGAATATTGGATAAGAATGAGCCGTGAATGCCAGGGGTTTACTCTGCAACGGCGCGTTTTAATATCACCAGGGTCATATCATCTTCCTGCGCCTGGTCTTCCTGAATAAATGAGCGCCATTCCTGTAATACATTTTCCATTTGGTCTGCCTGATCGGATAATTGGCACAACAGCTCCCTCAGCCTGGGCACGCCGAACATCTCCCGGTTCGGGTTATGTGCTTCTACCAACCCATCGCTGTAAAAAAGGACGCTATCCCCGGGGGCAATTGTAAGCTGGCCTTCTTCATAGACCATACCAGGCATCAGGCCCAATGGCATGCCGCGCGCCTGCAATTCTTGCACTTCGCCATTTTTGAAGCGGCAGGGCAGGTTGTGACCCGCGTTGGAAAAAGTGATCAGCCCGCTTTGCAGGTCGATGATCGCGTACAGGCAGGTTACAAACATACTAGGCGGCATGGCAGGGAGCATTAGATCGTTGGCTTTCTCTAGGACCTCGCCGGGATCAACCGATCGCATGGCGCAGGCGCGCACAAAGCCGCGCGCTGCAGCCATGACCAGGGCAGCCGGGATGCCTTTACCGGTGGCATCTCCAATGACCACACCCAGTCGGCTGTCCGATAACTCGATGAAATCGAAGAAATCGCCACCAACTGCCTGGGCCGGCTGGTAGTGTCCTTCCACCTGCCAGCCGGGCATATTGGGCAGCTGTTTCGGCATCAGGGTTTGCTGGATGTACCGGGCAACACGCAGCTCATCATCCAGACGCTGTTTCTCTAGGATTTTTAACTGGTATTGTTTTACCAGCTGAGCGATTCGAAATGCGGGAGCTGCCCGGCTGGCAAGCTCGCTCAGAAGACGCCGATCATCCAGTGAATATGAACGCTCGCCTGCGTTGGGGCCCAGGCTGATCAGCCCAACCAGCTCTCCCTGGCTTACCAGAGGCATGACCAAAGTGATCCCGCGTTCTTGCAAGGTTATTACCCCCGGTGATTCCAGGTTGAGGCGGTTCAGCTCGATCGCTTCACGTGTGTTCGTGAAAAGAGGGCAGAGCGGGTCGCTTGGCAAGAAAGGCAGGCTCGATTCTGCTTCCTGTCCCACGCAAGTGTAGAACTCCATGTAGGTGGGCTGCATGGTTTCTTGTACCAGGTTGGCCAGCTTTTGGGTCAGGCGATCCAGATCGACCTCGTGGCGCAATGTCGCGCTGAAGGCTTCAAGAGCCTGGATAGAGTCATACTTGCGGCGGAAAAAGCGCCGGTCGATCCAGAGCTGGATACGCTTACGCAAGGGGTTAAAGATAAAAGCAATCGCTAAGGTCGAAACAGCTACTGCAAGAGGGGATGTTTGCCCGGTGAGGTTGATAAAGCCTTCCTGCAAGACAACAATAATGGCGAGGTAAATCCCGCTCAGCAACAGGGTGAGCACGCCATAGACCAGGGTGCGATTGATGAGCAGGTCGATGTCCCACATCCGGTAGCGGGCGATGGCAATTCCGACCGATAAGGGGAAGAACAACAAACCAGGCAAAAAAAGCACCGGGTTCCAGGGAATCAGGTAACCGAAGAGCGGCGCAATGAGCCAGATACCGATCGGGATGAATGCGATCAGGCTGCCCCACAGGATGATGCGAATTTGCTGGCGGGCAACAGGCGAGACGACTGTGCGCATCCGGTAGATCATCATGCCCAAGAAAAATACCAGCCCGAGGCCGGCATACAGGTAGATGGCTCGCCAGGCGGCAATATAATCCCAGGGATTGCGGGTATTGTTCAGGACTGCCAATGCCCAGGCAGCCAATGCCAGAGAAACCAGATAGGGCCAGGTCAGTATCCAACGCCTGGAATTTAATGGGTATTTCTCTCCCGGGAAGAGCAATGCCAGCCTCGCCAGGGCGCCTCCCTGCAAAGCCATGGCAACGGTCCAGATTGCCGGGGCGTTATGGGTCGTAATTAAATCAAACAACAGGACATTCGAAGTGGCTGAACACAGGCAGAAAAATGCAAACGCTTGCGATGAGGTAATCCCGCCGCTCGCTCGATACACCCATGCCCCGATCAAGAGATAAGCCAACCCAATCGTATATGGAATCCAGAAGAACCGGAGCAGGTCAATCCTAGGGAAAGCTTCCAGTTCGATGGGCGAAAAAGTATTGGCATTCCCCTCTGGCGAGACTGCGGTAATCGATATCACCTGCCCGATGGAAAACCTGGAAAGGATGGTCTCGAACTCGGTCACCTGCGATACGATTCGCTCCCCCACTGAGACGATCCTCTGCGGGTGGCCCAGGCCTGTGCTGCGACCGCTCCATCCTCGCCCGTTATAGTCGGAGACGACCAGGGTTTGCTCGATAACAAACCCGGGAAATGCCTGCCGGCTCCATGAGACAGCCCAGATTGGGGCGAGCAAAAATACCAACCCGGTGAACAGGAACAATCCTACCATCCACCAGGCATAGCCTGCAGACTCGTCCAAGCCATTTTGCCTGGGAACTGCGGGGTAGGTGTCGATGTTGGTTACGGCTTTGCTTGTTTGAAGACCGTCCGCCGGTCTTAATGGTTCTGCTGCTCGGTTAGAAGACATTCTCGCTGGTAGCCTGGCTGCGCTCCCATTCAGCATGTGGCCTGCCGAGAGCCCGCCATTGAGGGGTAAGTGGCATAACGCCAAGCTGGCGGATGATCCGGCGGGCTGCCAGCCCGACAACGGCTGTGTAAGTTGGGTAGGCCAGCTGTAATTCAGCTAACTGCTCCACCCACATATCGGCAGCCATGCCCGCCGCCACAAGCTGGATGGATTCTAGGGCTTGCTCGCCTACGATGTGAGCCCCCAGGATGCGATGGGTCTCCTGGGAAACAATCAGCTTGCAGACGCCATCCGTATGGCCATCGATCACGGCGCGGTCGAGATCTTTGTAATACACCACCGTAGTCAAGTAGTCGATGCCTGCCTGCTTGGCTTTTGCCTCGGTCATCCCGACACTGCCGTACTCGGGATCAGTGAACCCGCCGTGGGGGACGATCAGGTGCTGGTAAGGTTGGCCGATTCCCAATACGGCATTTTCGGCCGCGATCCGCCCATCATAGCTGCCGCTCTGGACAAGCATCATCCGCCCGGTGATATCGCCGGCGGCGAAGATATGGGGGGCTGAGCTGGCCAGGTAATCATCAACGACGATATAATTGCGCTCAACTTTTACGCCGGCAGCCTCCAGGTTCAGGGTTTCCACATTGCCTATCCAGCCCACCGCCAGCACAACAGCTTCGACCTCCAGGCTGTGGTGCTGTTCCTCCTGGGTGTAAACCAGGGTCACTCCGCCTTCTCTACGGTCAATGCGCTCCACGCCACCGATTGAGGTGATGATATCGATGCCACGCCGCTGGAAGACGTCTTGGATCACCGAGGCGGTGGTTTCGTCTTCAAGCGAGAGGATATGATCGCTCCTCTCCAGCACATACACCTGAGATCCGAAGTCGGCGAAGATCGAAGCCAGCTGGCATCCGGTTGCTGCTCCACCGACGATTGCGATATATTTCGGCAGGTGGCGCAATGACCAGACATCACTGTGCGTGAGGGCGAGCTCGCTCCCGGGGAAGGGGAAGCGTCGGGCGTGCCCGCCAGCACACAGGATAAACTTTTCACCGCGCAGACTATCGCCGTTGGCGAGTGCCAGAGTGTGCTCATCTACAAAGTGAGCGTCTCCAACTCCAGAGAGGACGGTAATTCCCGCCTGGCGCAGGTTTTCTTCAATCTGTTTCTTCTCATGGATTCCAAAAACCATCCTTTGAGTGCGCGCCATCACCGCGGTGAAATCGACGCGGGGAGGTTCACCCATTAGCCCATAATCTGAAAACTGGCGCGAATCACGAGCCAGGCGGGCCGCATGAGCCAATACCCGGGTGGGGACACAGCCATCGTTGGTACAGGTGCCGCCCATTCGCCAGCGCTCGACCAGGGCGACGCTGGATCCCAGCTCGCTTGCCCTTAAGGCAGCGGTTACCCCAGCCGGGCCACCGCCAACGACGATCATGTCAAAATGGTGCATATTAACCTCCTTACAAACGAAAACGGCTTGATCTTTTAATACCGGAAAGGTGAGTGTCTGCAATTAGCCCCGGCAGATAAATCGCCCTAATTATATCTGATTTATTATCGTTGGAGGTCGGAATTTGCCCGAATTTCCTGCCCTGTTCTTTGGATTTCCCAAAAGAAAGAACCCCCGTGATGGGGGTCCTTTGCAATCCGAAGAGAGTATCCGGGCTGTCTGCGATGTAGCTGCTTAGTTGGCGGCGATGTGGCCACAATGGAACAGCGATGGAGCAATGGTGTTGTGGAGTGTTCTACGGTGTTGCCTGGATAGTCTCCTCGGGGATTGCCGGGAGGGTTGTTTCTGCGGGGGCTGGCGAGGGTGAGAGCGCAGCAGCATCTGTTGCAGTGTTAGGAGCACCACCCGCCACCCAGCGCTCGAAAATTTCAATTAGTTCTGGCTTGAGTGCTTTGGTCGGCGGCATAGGGCCGCCAGCTTCAATCTCTTCCCGGTTGATCATGCGGATCAAGTTGCTATTCAGGTCGCCGGGGATGATATTTGGCGCGTTATCGCCGGATTGCATGGTTTGCTCATAGTCTCCCATCAGGTAGTTGTTGTTCTTCTTGCCTGGGCGGTGACAGGAGACACAGTAGCGCTTTTCAATAGGCGCGATATGGACTTCATAGGAAGGGATCTCTTCTGGACCCAGCTCTGGGATGGCGCCTGCCTGCTCCACTTCAGCGGGCAGCTCAGCGCGGTCATCCCAGGTATAGCGCATAAAGGTGACCACTGCATCCATATCGCCCCGAGAAAGCTCTCCGCCATATCCTTTCCCGAACGGCGGCATCCCGAGATCGGGTTGACCGTAATCAATCACCTGGAATAAGGTCTCGTCACTGCGGGTGTACATCTGGTCCGAGCTGTTGATCGGATTTAGCACAACCCCCTCCAGGCCTTCCACGCCTTTGATCTCGCCGCCCTCACCCTCGGCGCCGTGGCATTCCACACAATGGATTGAGTACAGGTCTTGTCCCAGGAGGATTTTATCGGGTAAGGTGGTGGCGACATCGACCTCCTCCTGCGGGGGAGTGGTCACTGCTGCCATGATGGTTAATGCTACCATGCCCACCACGATCAAGCTCATCACGGTTACCCCAAACTTGCGCTTGCTCCAATGGCGAAACGGGCTGCGGTCGTAAAAGGGGAGCAGAAATAAGGCCAGGATGGCTATTGTTGGCAGGATCACCGTGCCGATCCATTCGATCTGCCCGGGGAAATATTTTAACATCTCAAATAGGAACAGGAAGTACCACTCTGGGCGGGGGATATAGGCGCTATCGCTGGGATCAGCCGGCGGTTCGTTTGCCACCCCGATAAAGATCGCCAGACCTACCAGCAGCAAGAAGATGGCAAAGGATACCAATAAGTCTTTATAGATGATATCCGGGTAGAACTTTACCCCTTTTGCTTTCTCTTCTTTATATTTTTCCAGGTATTCTTTCTTTTGGTCCTCGTTCAAATCAGCCTTCCTTGGGATTATCTTCTTTATGGGGAACAGAGCTGATCCCGATGCGGATGACCAGGTACATGTGAATGCCGATTAGAAGCAGGATGATGGCAGGCAGAAACCAGATATGCACCGAGAAAAAACGCGCCAGTGTCACTGCGCTCAGGTCTGTGCCGCCGCGCAAGATGCGGATGATAAAATCTCCGATCAAGGGGGCCGTGCCGGGAATTTCGGTGCCCACCGTGGTTGCCCAGTAAGCGCGCTGGTTCCAGGGCAAAAGATAACCGGTGAAGCCCATCCCAATGGTTGCCAGGAGCAAGAAGACGCCGGTCAGCCAGGTGATCTCGCGGGGGTATTTGTAAGCCGCAAAGTAGAAGGTGCGCAGCATGTGGATAAACACAAAGAGCACCATCAAGCTGGCTCCCCAATGATGGATGCCTCGGATCAACCAGCCGAAGGCGACCTCATTCATGATGTACTGGACGCTGTCGTAAGCATGGTCTGGGGATGGCACATAGTAGACAGTCAGGAATATACCGGTGACTGCCTGGATCACAAACAGGAAGAGGGATGCGCTCCCCAGGGTATACCACCAATTAACTTTGGGTACCTTGCGATCTAATACAGTATTGTAGATGGTTGTCAGGCCAAGTCGTTCATCCAGCCAGGTAAATACCTTTTCAGCCATGCTCATCCTTCCGCAAAGAAGATAAACAAATTGCCGTCTTCGATCTTGGTTTCGAATTCTTCCAACGGCGCAGGCGGGGGTCCAAAGGTGACCTGTCCCTCAATGTCGAAATGACCATCGTGGCACGGACAAATGTACTCGCTCAGGTCTTCTTGCCATGTCACCCGGCAGCTCAGATGTGTGCACATATTCGATAGCACTGTATAATTAATTTCATCGAAGCGGATCACATAGACACCGTGGCTATTAATGGTCTTCTCCCACCCATTGACCGTCGTCTGGGTGAAGCTGAATAGGGTCGGTACACCAATCGGATAGTTTTCCAGCGGCCCGAGAGGGATCCAGGCTTCCTTCTTTTGAACAGACATTGCTGGCGATAGGAGATACCCAATTCCCGGAAGCACAATTATGGCGCCCATAATGGATCCAAGAACAGCCACAACGACTTTAACAAAATCCCTGCGTTCCAGCCTGTTCGGTTCAGCCATGCAATTTCCTCCTGACAGATTGCTTAAATTTTACCTGAAAAGCCAGGATACCACAGGATGTGGCTGCCATTCAGAATTGATACGAAAAGGTGGAGAGTTGAGAATGTATCGGCGATTTACATCCCAACTGCACCCGCCCTATTTTAGATGAAAAACAAAGTTGATTATAAGGATATCTGAAACCAATAAAGTATGATTATTGTCACTTTTCCATTTAGAAACTAAAATGGAATAATTGGAAGGTTTCCCCATAATATAATTGCTTATGCGGTTGCGGTGAGTCCCTCTCACTTTTCACCGACTGCGCAGGTTCACAAGAAGATAACCAGAGGAGGCGCCATGGGTCTAAATCGTAGAGTCGGTCTGGTACAGGGGTTGAAGTATCAAGGCGGCGGTCCGATGCTTGCCTGGATCTTGCACCGCATCACCGGGCTGGGTATTTTGATCTTTGTCGGCTTTCACGTCATCGCCTCGTTCTTTATGCAACAAACCGGTAGCGATCTGGCGACAAGCATTAATATCATCTACGAATCCTGGGCTTTTCAGATCGTGATCACGTTCTTTGTGATCTTTCATGCCTTGAACGGCTTGCGGATTGCCATCCAGGATCTCTGGCCGCAGGTGCAAATGTACCAGCGGGAGCTCCTGTGGTTGCAATGGTTTGTATTTGTGCCTGTCTACGGGATGACCGTGTATTTTTTGATTCAACGCGGTCTGAGCGGTGGATAGACAATAGATAATTGGGAGGCAGTCATGCAAGAGCGCACGATCCGACCCGGTTTCTCGTTGGAATACGCCATGTGGATCTTTACTCGCCTGTCTGGGCTGGGGATGATCCTGCTGGCGCTGATCGGCATCAGCGGGGCTTTTATTATGGGTGCTCGCACCCAGATGGATCTGGGGACCCTGGTACGCTGGACCTTCTTCCCCAATCCGAACCATGTCATAAATAGCGAGATCCCGGATGTCACCCTGGGATGGGCAACCGCATTCTGGCAGATCATGCAGATGTTGATCGTGTTTTTGGGCATAACTCATGGATTCAACGGGCTGCGAGTGGTGATTGAAGATTACACCGGGCAATCCATCTGGCGACCGTTCCTGCGCGGACTGATTTTTTTGCTGTGGCTGTTTTTACTGATCGTGGCAATCTATGTTATCCTGGCATCCTGATTGGTGCAGGTTAAAAGAGGGCGTTCTTTTTCCCGGTTATAATGAGCAGACTTCTGAGGAGGCAAGAGGAGTGACCGCATGAACTCGCACCAATTTGACGTCATCGTAGTTGGGGCAGGCGGTGCAGGGCTGATGGCAGCCTTGTACGCCTCTCGGACAGCCCACACCGCTGTATTGAGCAAGCTATATCCCACCCGCTCGCATACCGGCGCTGCCCAGGGTGGTGTGGGTGCCGCGTTGGGCAATATCGAAGAAGACCATCCCGAGTGGCACACCTACGATACAGTAAAAGGCAGCGATTACCTGGGAGACCAGGACGCGATTGAATTCATGTGTAGCGAGGCCGTTCCGGCGGTCTACGAACTGGAGCATATGGGCTTGCCCTTCTCGCGCACGAAAGACGGGCGAATTGCCCAGAGACCCTTCGGTGGGCATACCAACAATCAAACCGGAAAACCTGTGCACCGCGCCTGTTATGCAGCCGACCGAACTGGGCACATGATCCTACAGACCCTGTACCAGCAATGTCTCAAGAACCGGGTCAATTTTTTTGATGAATTCCACGTGGTTGACCTGATCCTCTCCAATGGAGCCTCAGCCGGGGTAGTTGCCCTGCAGCTCTCCACCGGCGAGCTGCACACCTTCCATGCCAAATCGGTAATCTTTGCCACCGGTGGGCATGGGCGCATCTGGGAGATCACCTCGAACGCGTATGCTTACACCGGCGATGGGGTTGCGATCACCCTGCGGCGCGGTATCCCTGCCGAAGATATGGAGTTTTTCCAATTCCACCCGACCGGCATCTACAAGCTCGGTATCCTCATCACAGAAGGTGTGCGCGGTGAAGGCGGTGTACTGATCAACCAGGATGGCGAACGTTTCATGACCCGTTACGCACCCAATGTGAAGGACCTGGCTTCGCGGGATGTCATCAGCCGGGCGATGTACCTGGAGATGCGCGAGGGCCGCGGCATCAACAACCAGCGCTACCTGCTGCTGGATGTGCGCCCGGAGACGGTGAATAAGTATGCTGCCCTGGATGGGCGCAAATTCCCAGATGGCTCACCTTACGAGGTCACATCGGAGGAGATCCTGGGCAAGCTGCCGGATATCATTGATTTCTGCCGCACCTACCTGGGGATCGATCCCATTGCTCAGCCCATGCCGGTGCAGCCGACTGCCCATTATGCCATGGGTGGCATCCCGACCAACAAATACGGCGAAGTGGTGGTTGACGAAGATAACAGCGTGCTGCCCGGGCTGTATGCTGCCGGGGAGGCGGCCTGTGTCTCGGTGCATGGCGCCAACCGGCTGGGTACGAACTCGCTGCTGGATCTACTGGTATTTGGAAAGCACGCTGGTCTGCGGGCGGCGGAATTCGCCAACCAGGCGACATTCCAGCCACTGCCTGCCGACGCTACCGATTTTATCCGGACGCAATTTGATGCTCTGTTGAACAATACTGGCAGTGAAAAGGCTACCGATATCGCCAATGATATGAAGAGCATCATGATGGACCATGTCAGCGTGTTCCGCACCGAGTCTGGTATGCAAGAAGCGCTGGAGAAGGTGCGCCAGCTCCAAGAGCGCTTCAAGCATGTGCGGGTGGGCGACCGGGGGAAGATCTTCAACACCGATCTGCTCAACACCTGGGAGTTGGGCAACCTGCTCGACCTGGCTGAGGTGACCACGGTATCTGCCCTGGCGCGTCAGGAGAGCCGTGGTGCACATGCCCGGGAAGATTTTCCCAAGCGGGATGATGCCAACTGGATGAAGCATACCCTGGCCTGGCTGCGGGAGAGCGGGGTAGAGCTGCGCTATAAACCTGTGGTGAAAACCCAATATGAGCCGAAGGAACGCGTTTACTAGAAGAGGTGGGCAGCGATGCAAGTCAAACTGAAGGTCTTCCGCTACAACCCTGAAACAGATAAGAAGCCCCACTACGAGTCTTATACGGTAGATGCACAGCCCACTGATCGCGTGCTGGATGTGTTGGAATATATCAAAGGGTATATGGATGGCACGCTTTCATTCCGGCGGTCCTGCGCGCACGGTGTGTGCGGTTCGGACGCCATGCGCATCAACGGGCGCAACCGGCTGGCGTGCAAAGTGCTGGTGAAGGAACTGGGCAGCCGGATCACCGTCGAGCCGATCCTGGGCCTGCGGGTGATCAAGGATATGATCGTCGATATGGAGCCTTTCTTCGAGCACTTCCGCACGGTGATGCCCTATTTTGTGAATGAAGAACCGGTTCCCGGCAAAGAGCGCTTGCAGAGCATCGAGGAACGGGAGCGTTTTGATGACACCACCAAGTGCATCCTGTGCGCAGCCTGCACCACTTCCTGCCCGTCGTTTTGGACAAATGAGCAATATGTTGGACCGGCGGCGATTGTCAATGCCCACCGATTCATTTTCGATAGCCGGGATAGGGCTGGAGCGGAACGCCTGCGCATCTTGAACGACCAGTTCGGGGTGTACCGCTGCCACACGATCTTCAATTGTACAGTAGCCTGCCCGCGGGATATCCAGGTGACCCAGGCGATTGGCGAGGTGAAGAAAGCGATTGCCACCGGGAAACTGGATTAAGACGAGAGATTTTCTTTTAATGTAGAGCATTCGGAAACTCGTAGCTAGGAGGAACAGGCCACGAATAACCCACCGGCCGGCAGCGGCAACGCCTCCCGAATCATTTCCTCATCAATCCACATATACTAATTCACGAATACCCACGGCCTCCGCTTGCCACTTTCCTGTATTTGTGAGTTTTCATTCGTCAACGATTCTTCCCCGCGCTCAGCCATATCCCGCTAAAACCGGAGAGTAAAATACGATAAATAAGATACATATTGTAGTATAATGAGAAGTATCGGGAAATCCATTAAAGTATTACTTCCGCCCCGGTAGCCGACCTATCTTATTTGTTATACAGGAGACGAGCTATGTCATTTTCAGCACCTATTGGAAGCAAAGAAGAACTGGCGTCCGGGAAAATCTGGCCGGGCCGCTGGATTGATGCCAATCCTTATCTCAGTAACTATTCCCTTGGCTACCACACCGGGGCAGACCTGAACCTGAACTTTCCCCATCATGACATGAATGCCCACTCCAATGTCTTCGCGATGAGCGAGGGGGTAATCACCTTCGCCGGGCTCTTTTCCACGACGGCATGGGGGAATCTCGTCGTGATCGATCACGGCACCGTGGATGGGCTGCCGCTATTCAGCCGCTACGGGCACGTCGAAAACATCCAGGTGGAGGAAGGCCAGACCGTTCAGGCCGGAGAGCCTATCGCAGCCGTGGGGAATGGCGGCGCGCTCAACTTCCCTTATCATCTGCACTTCGACATTTCCCGAACGGAGATCTTGCGCACCAAGCCCGGGCATTGGCCGGGTGTACTGAAAGCACAGGTGCTGGTCCATTACGTCGATCCCAAGGAATTTCTCCAGGCACACGTCAGCGGCGACCCGGCTAACAGCTTTATTGCCGGGAATACGCCGGAAGGCCAGATCTACTTCGTGATTGCCACGCTGGGTTTGAACGTCCGCGAAGACCACAGCATGTCGGCGCGGAAGGTCGGAGCTCTAGCCTTCGGCTCGAGGGTCTTTATCGACGATACCCAGCGGGTCGATCAGGATTCCTTCACCTGGGGGAAGATCAGCGATGGGCAGTTCACCGGCGATTGGATGGCTCTGGGAAAATTCGACAACAGCGAAAAATTCGTATCGAGGAACCCACCCGGGTAAGAGCAGCAACCGGGGCGCTAGCGGATCTGGTCCGGTGGGTCACTTTGCGAGCATCGCCTTAGTTGGAGATAGACTCTATTCTGCCTACTCCTTTGGTTAGGATGGATGGTTCTGGTAAAACGATCTTATCCTAACCTGGAGAATAGTCGACCTTTTTGGCTCACCTGTTAAGGTGCTTTATAGTTTCCGAACGCTCTCTTAATGCTATAATTCCTGTGTTGCCCCAGTAGCTCAAAGGATAGAGCGAGGCTCTCCTAAGGCCGAGGTTGTGGGTTCGACTCCCGCCTGGGGCACCAGATAAGAGCCATCTTGAACCGTGCTCTATGCCGGTCGAGGTGTTTCTTTTATGTCGTCTTTTTTCTCTACGATGTCCATTGAGACATCTAAACATTATCCCAATTGTTTCTTCATAATTTCCTAACAGCTGCATGCTAACATATTCACAAGGCTCAGGTGATTGATTGGTCTTGATGGGAAGAGATGGGTTGTGAGGTTCTTCTTAACCCTGCGACCCATCTGAGGTTTTGTTTGTGATGGAGGTAGGTATGAGCAGAACAATGAAATGGATTATCGGGATTTTAGTCGGCCTTCTCGTGATCTGCTCGCTTGCCGCGGCCGGTTACCTGGTATTCTCCCAGCTTAATCTCCCTGCCAGGGGAGTCACGATCCTGCGCGACTGGGATGGTAATCGTCCCTTCGACAGAGATGTTGCGCCCTGGGATCACATGCCCATGAGCCCCAACCGGTGGGCGCCGGATGGTATGATGCGAGGCTTTTTTCCATTTGGAGGCCTGGTTGGCGGGTTGGTCTGCCTGGGATTCCTGTCTCTGGTAGTCCTGGGTATCGCTGCTTTGGTCATCTCCCTGACGCGCTCCAGAAAGCCCGCAGTAGTAGCTCCCTCCCAGGTTGGACCTGCCACGCCTGGTGAGGGCGAAGAAATGGCAATCCCTGCCCGCACCTGCTCAAATTGTCAGCAACCGGTAATGGATGATTGGAGTCACTGCCCCTATTGTGGGACAGCGCTTGCTCCTCCCGAATAATCGCTGATTTGGTTATGAGCAGCAGGCAGTCAGGTGGGGCCAGTTAAGTCGGCCCCACGTATTATTTAACTCCCTTAAGCGGTCGTAATCCTATGGATGACAAGCGAGTGGAGTACAATTGGTCCAGCGGAGGATCAAATGACCCAAACCCGGCTCGAACACGACCTGCTTGGCGAGCGTGAAGTGCCTGCCGAGCGCTATTACGGCATCCAGACCCTGCGGGCGCTGGAGAACTTTGACCTGACCGGCATCCCCATCTCGCATTACCCGCGCCTGGTCAACTCGCTGGCGTATATTAAAAAGGCTGCTGCCCTGGCGAATGCCGAGCTGGGCTTATTGGAGCTGCACCTGGCCCAGGCAATTGCCCGCTCTTGCGATTTGATCATCGCTGGCGGCTATCATAGCGAGTTCGTGGTGGATGTGATCCAGGGGGGCGCGGGCACGTCTACCAATATGAATGCCAATGAGGTGATCGCCAACCTGGCGCTGGAGCAGTTGAGCTACGGCAAGGGTCGCTATGATATCCTTCACCCGCTTAACCATGTCAATATGTCGCAATCGACCAACGATGTCTACCCCACCGCCCTGCGCCTGACACTGAGCCAGAAGATGGACGGTTTGATGCGGGAGATGGAAGGGCTACGCCAGGCGTTTGCCGCTAAAAGCCTCGAGTTTGCTGACGTGATCAAGATGGGTCGCACCCAGCTCCAGGACGCCGTGCCGATGACCCTGGGCCAGGAGTTCGGCGCCTGGGCGGTGATGGTGGGCGAGGACATCGCCCGCGTGGGCGAGGCCCAGGCATTGATCCGCGAGATCAACATGGGCGCCACCGCAATCGGCACCGGGCTGAATGCACATCCTGACTACGCCCCCCTGGTGACTGTCAGGCTGGCGGAGATCAGCGGCGTGCCGGTGATCGAATCGCAAAACCTGGTCGAAGCCACCCAGGACGCCGGCGCGTACGTCCAGCTCTCGGGCGTGCTCAAGCGGGTGGCGGTCAAGCTCTCCAAGATCTGCAATGACCTGCGCCTGCTGTCCTCCGGCCCGCGCGCCGGGCTGAACGAGATCAACCTGCCGCCCATGGCGCCCGGCTCGAGCATCATGCCGGGAAAGGTCAATCCGATCATCCCGGAGGTGGTCAACCAGGTGGCCTTTGAGGTCATCGGCAACGACCTGACCGTCACGCTGGCAGCCGAGGCCGGGCAATTGGAACTGAACGTGATGGAGCCGGTCATCGCCTACAACTTGTTCACGTCCCTGGACCTGCTTGGGCGGGCTTGCCGCATCCTGGCTGAGCGCTGCATCACCGGCATTACCGCCAACCGGGAGGCCTGCCGGCGGATGGTCGAAAACAGCATCGGGCTGGTGACTGCCCTCAACCCCTACATCGGCTACGAAAAGTCAACCGAGATTGCCAACCTAGCCCTGGATACAGGCGGCTCGGTCTACGAGATCGTCCTGGAGAAGGGTTACCTGTCCAAAGCCAAACTGGACGAAATCCTTTCTCCGGAGAACATGACCCGGCCACGCTATCTCAAATAGCGGTCTTAGCTCTTACTGTTCCCATTACCGCTTGTATCCGTCCCCAACCAGATGTCTTGCATCTCCGGGCTGGATTCAAGCAGCTCTTCCAGCCTGCCTCCGGCTTCTACCTTGCCGTTCTTCATAATAATGATATTATCTGCACGGCGCAGAACAGGGCGGCGGTGGGATACGATCAGGCAGGTGGTGCTAGAGCCAGCCAGCAGGCGCTCCCATAGCAGGCGCTCGGTCTCTACATCCAGCGCGCTGGATAGGTCATCGAAGACCAGCAGCTCCGCCTGGCGCACCAGCATGCGCGCTGCGGCGGCACGCTGAATCTGCCCGCCCGAGAGGCGCACGCCGCGCGGCCCCACCAGCGTATCCAAACCTTCTTCCATATCTTCCAGATCGTTTTCCATCACAGCCAACTGTAGGGCGCGCCTCACCGCATCGTCGTTTGCCTGCAAGCCGAGCAAGATATTGGCGCGCAAGGTGTTGCTGAACAAGCGCGGCGCCTGGGGGGTATATGCAACCCGGGGTGGGACGAAGAACCTGCCCGGGTCTGTAACCAGATTGCCGTTCCAGAAGACCTGGCCCGAGTCATTGGGAAGCAAACCCAGCAACACCCGCAGCAAAGTTGTTTTGCCTGAACCGACTCGCCCGGTAATGACCGTTAGCGTGCCGCGGGCTAATTGCAGGTCAACGTCCCAAATCCCATTGTTGCTGCCTGGGTACTGGTAGCTCAGCCGGTTGGCAGACAGGCTTTCCAGGTGATCCCCCACGCTGGGCGAGGGGTATATGACCTCAGGCAGGGTACCCTCCAGGTTCACCGTACTGTGCTCCACGAGAGCATCTGGGGGTGCGCCTTCCATCAGCCGGTACATGCGCTGAACCGAGACGTTCAGCTGCCGGTAGCGCGCCGCCAGCATCCCGGTAAAGGTGGTCAGGTCGCTCATGCTTGCCAGCAGGTAGACAAAAAGCGAGAAATCGCCGACCGTCAACGCCCCGCTGCTCATCGCCTGCCCGCTGAAGATCAACACCATCGCGGTACCAAGCGTGCTGGTGTTGCGCCAGATCGTCTCCAGCAGCGTGTCGAAGAGCCGCTCGCGCACGGTCAGCTTGCCACGCTCATCGTTCAGGTCCTTGAAATGGTCGATCACATCCACCTCGGCTGTGGCAACTTTGACTGCCTGCACTGAGCCGAACAGCTCGCCGATAAAGCCGGTCACCTGACCGGTAGCCTGGCGGCTGGCGCGGCGGTAATGCTCGATGCGGCTGGAGGCCGCACTGGCAATGAGCCCGACAATCAACACGGGAGCCAGGGAGAGTAAAGTGATGGGGATGCTGATTTGCAGCAAAAGGAAGAGCGAGACGCAGATGATCAGGATACCGATCAGAATGTCATTGGTCAGGATAACGAACAGGGGGATCTCCATCACATCGTTGCGAAAACGGGTGATCGCCTCGCCAGGAGAATCAGGCAGGGGCGCCGCGCCCGGGCGGCGGAGAATATGCTTGAGCAGGTTCTTCCTCAGCAAGGTGGATACATCGGCAAACAGGGGCACATCCGCGTACACGAAACCATACTCGCCCAGCAAGCGCACCACCAGCAGGGCTACCAGGGCGGCGAGGATCGTCCAGAAGGTCAGGCTGGTGGGAGCATCACCGGTCAGCAGGTTGAAAAAGGAGCGAATCACCAGACCCGGACCGATCTGCCATGCCAGTCGTACCGCAGATACAGACAACAGGTCAATGAACCAGTATCCCGGGCGAAAACGCAGCATGCTCAGGATCACCCGCCAGGCGGGCAATCCCTGGGGGTCTTGTTTTGGGACGGCTGGGGCGGTTTGTGCCTGGTTCATGCCAGCACCTCCTCCAGACCGGTCTGTAAGAGATGGTAAAAATGGGATTGAGGGTCTGCAGCAAGCGCTTTCCGTTCTCCGTATTCGCGCACCTGTCCCTGTTCAAGGATCATCACCTGGTTGGCTCGGTGCACGGTTCCCAGGCGATGGGCGATGATGATCGCCGTGCGGTTGGATAGCAAGTGATCGATTGCCCGCTCGATGCGTTGCTCGGTAGCGGGGTCCAGGCGGGCGGAGGCCTCGTCCAGAATGACCAATCCAGGGTCGCGCAGGAAGACACGGGTTAGAGCCAGCAGTTGAGCTTCTCCGGCGGAGAGGCTGCTCCCGCCGCCTTCCAGGCGGGTATCCAGTCCGTTGGGCAGGGTCTGGTACCAATCTGCCAACCCGAGCTGGTTGATTGCAGCCTGGATTTGCTCGTCGGTGATGCGCGGATTGAAGAAAGTCAGGTTATTGCGCACGCTGCCCTGGAAGAGCTGCACCTCCTGGGTTACCAATGCCACGCGACCGCGCAGCTCGGTGAGGCGGGCTGCGCGAATGTCCGATCCATCCAAAGAGATACTCCCCTGGAGGGGATCATACAGGCGGAATATCAGGCGAGCCAGGGTTGTTTTGCCGCTGCCAGTGCGTCCCAATAGTCCGAGAA
>JBFYSV010000148.1:0-14636 GCA_041301185.1 Anaerolineae bacterium | reverse complement strand
CTCTGATGGGGAGTAGCCGCCCGGTTTGCCGGGATGGGCAGTCGTCAATACGGAAAGAGATTTCCCGGCTGCCGCAAGAAAACGCAAGACCATCGCCAACTCAAGGCGGTGGTCTTTTTTTCACCGCAAAGACGCAGGGAAAAACACCTGACCACCTTCATTCGCAAAATTCGCGTAATTCGCGGCAAAAGGTCTTTCCGCCGCTCTGACCGCCAAAACCAAATCGATACGGGAGTAAATACAGCTTATGCAAAACCAACCCTGGCACACTCTAACCCAAGACGAAGCTTACCAGGCATTAAACACCAGCCCTACCGGCCTGACCGGCGCCGAGGCGGAAAAACGCCTGCAAGAGACCGGCCCGAATGAAATCCAGGCCGCCAAGCGCATCTCGGCTTTCGAGATCCTGCTGGAGCAATTCAAGAACGTACTCATCCTGATCTTGCTGGCTGCCACGGCGCTCTCGCTGCTGCTGGGACACGGCATCGAATCGGTGGTCATCGCGGTCATCGTGCTGTTCGCGGTGGCGTTGGGCTTTGTGCAGGAGTACCGCGCCGAGCGGGCCATCGAAGCCTTGCGCCAGATGGCAGCCCCCACCGCCACCGTGCTGCGCGATGGAAAAGAGATTGAAATCCCCGCGCGTGACCTGGTGCCCGGGGATGTAGTCCTGCTGCACACCGGCGACCGGGTTCCGGCGGACGGACGGCTGCTGGAATCGATCAATATGCAGGTCGAAGAAGCCGCCCTTACCGGCGAATCCGTGCCGGTGGAGAAGCACACCCGCCCCCTGGAGAAAGCCGACCTGCCGGTGGGCGACCGCAAGAACATGGTCTACGCCGGGACGGCAGTGACCTACGGGCGCGGGCGAGCGCTGGTGGTCGCGACCGCCATGCAGACCGAGTTCGGCAAGATCGCCCAGCTCTTGCAGACGGTCGAGACAGGCAAGACCCCTTTGCAGCGCAACCTGGACCGGGTAGGCGCGGTGCTGGCGCGGGTGGCTCTGGTGGTGGTGGCGCTGATCGTCGTCCTGGGCTTGCTGCGCGGCCAGCCGTTCATCGATATGCTCATCTTCGGCATCGCCCTGGCAGTGGCGGTGGTACCCGAGGCCTTGCCGGCGGTGGTCACCATCTCGCTGGCGATCGGCGTACAAAAGATGGTCAAGCGCAACGCACTCATCCGCCGCCTGCCGGCAGTCGAGACGCTGGGCAGCACCTCGATCATCTGCTCGGATAAGACCGGTACGCTGACCAAGGACGAAATGACCGCCCGCCGTCTGTACACTGCCGGGGAAATGTTCAGCATCTCCGGCGCAGGCTACGCCCCTGAAGGCGAGTTCTCCACCCAGGACGGCGTGCTTGCCGCCCCAGACGGCGCCGTGCGCCAGATGCTGACCGCGGCGACGCTGGCCTCTGATACGCAGCTTGTGCAGACCCCTGAAGGCAGCTGGGATATCAAGGGTGACCCCACCGAGGGGGCGCTGATCGTCGCCGCGGCCAAAGCCGGGCTGGATAAAGCCACCCTGGACGCCGAGTTCCCCCGCACGGCGGAGATCCCCTTCACCTCCGAGACCAAGCGCATGACCACCCTGCACCAGACCGGCGAGCGCCTGACGGCTTACGCCAAGGGTGCCCCGGAGGTCATCCTGGCGGGCTGCGATTACGTCCTGGCGTCGGACGGCGCCCAGGTGCTGGATGAGGCCGCCCGCCAGCAGATCCACGACCAGGCGCAAGCCCTGGCAAGCCAGGCGCTGCGCGTGCTGGGGATCGCCTCCAAAGAGGACGTTTCCCTGGAGACCGCCGAGCGTGGCATGACCTTCCTCGGCCTGGTGGGGATGATCGACCCGCCGCGCCCCGAGGCAAAGCAAGCCATCGCGGTGTGCGCCGAGGCCGGCATCCGCCCGGTGATGATCACCGGCGACCACCCGCTGACCGCCCAGGCGGTGGCCCAGGAGCTGGGCTTGCTGAGCGACGGCGGGCGGGTAGTCACCGGGACCGAGTTGGAGGAGATGAGCGACGAGCAGCTCGAACGCGACGTAGAGAGCATCGGCGTCTATGCCCGCGTCTCGCCCACCCACAAGCTGCGGGTGGTCGGCGCCTGGCAGGCGCGCGGGCAGATCGTCGCCATGACCGGCGACGGCGTGAACGACGCCCCGGCGCTGAAAAAGGCGGATATCGGGATCGCGATGGGCATCACCGGCACCGACGTGACCAAAGAGGCGGCGGACATGACCCTGACCGACGATAACTTCGCCTCGATTGTGGCCGCGGTGGAAGAAGGCCGCGGTGTGTTCGGCAATATCAAGAAATACCTGATGTACTTGCTCTCATCGAACATCGGCGAGATCGGCCTGATGGTCGGCTCCACCCTGCTCGGGCTGCCCCTGCCGCTGACCGCGGTCCAGATCCTGTACGTCAACCTGGCGACCGACGGCTTGCCCGCCCTGGCGCTATCGGTCGACCCGCCCGAGAAAGACCTGATGAAGCGCAAGCCGCGCGACCCGCGCACCGGCATCTTCACCCGCCCGGTGGTAGCGCTGATGACCCTGGGCGGGATCTGGTCGGCGCTAATCAACCTGGGGCTGTTCAACTGGGCGCTGAGCAGCGGGCGCAGCCTGGAGCAAGCCATGACGATGACCTTCATCTCGCTGGTGCTGATCCAGTTCTTCAAGGCCTACAACTTCCGCTCCGACCGGCACTCCGTGCTGAACAAGCCGTTTGCCAACAAGTGGCTGAACATAGCGGTGCTGTGGGAGGTGGTCTTGCTGGTGGTGATCGTCTACCTGCCCGCCTTGCAGGGACCGTTTGGGACGTACGCCCTGCCGCTGGCGGATTGGGCGCTGGTTGCCGGGCTGGCAGTGACGATCGTGCCAGTGCTGGAGCTGGCCAAGTGGGCGGTGCGCAAGGGCTGGCTGGGTAAGGTGGAGTAGGATGTTAAGGACTGGCAGTGCTGGACGAAAACCGGGACGATCAAGATGCTATGCTTCCCATGCTCCCTTCCCCGCCAGAGTACCGAGGAGCACTGCCAGTCCTTTTTTGCCGCGAATGATGCGAATTTGGCGAATTTATGTGTGGATGGGGATAGCCTGCTTTTATCCTGCCCTTCCGGACTCTTAATTGTTAGTTACACCCCCAGAAACTTCTCAACAACATTTTAGTGCTCCCACACATCAGTATTCCTTGACGAATATAAGGCATACTGATATGATTTAGTTATACAATAGAAACGGAGTATAACCATGACCTATCTTGTCGGCACGAAAGGACAGGTTGTCATTGCCAAAGAGATTCGCGAGCAGCTGGGAGTCAAGCCGGGGTGGGTTGCCTTGCAGCGCCTGGTTGGTGACCGGGTAGAGATTTATTTCTTGCCCCCCGAGCACCAGGAAAACCTGAAGGGCAGCCTGGCGGGTTATATCCAAACCCGGGTTGCACCGGGTGCGGCTTGGGATAGCGCCCGGCATTCCGCCTGGGAGAAAGCGGCGCAGGAAGAGAGCACTGTGGCGCAGGAAAACACCGCTGCGGAGCGAGAGGCATGAGCGGCATGCTGGATACCAGCATGCTGGTGCGTTACCTGACTGGCGATCCGCCGGAGCTGGCAGAACGGGCTTCCCAGGTGATCGATCAGCAGGAAGACTTGCAAATTAGCGATGTCGCCCTGGTCGAAACGGCTTACGTTTTGACCTCGGTCTACAAAGTCCCGCGGGAAGTGGTTGTCGATCATCTGATTCTGTTTCTTCAGAAGAAAAACATCCGCCCCTTTGCTCTGGAGAAAGACATCCTTCTCCAGGCGCTTTTACTGTGCCGGCCTTCCGGGCGAGTTTCCTTTGCCGATGCTCTGGTGTGGGCCGCGGCGCGCTCAACGCCATCCAAGGTTGTCTACACGCTGGATGACCGGATTCCCAGAGATGGGATCGAGGTGAGAGCGAATATTGCGTAGATGGGGGCATTCAAGACCGGCGGTGCTGCGAGCATCGCCGGTCTTGAATCAAACGCCCGCTCTGGCTATGAATAGTTCAGCATTTTTCGCAGCACGAGCTCATACATGGGATCAGAACTCATTTGTACAAATACATCCTGTATTGATATGAATTCTACCGACTTGACCGCTTTGCCCGCCTCTTCCGGAGCAAAGAGGATGGCGTTTGGGTAGCCCTCCAATTGAGTCGCTTTGCGCTGGATAACCCCGGGTTTCTTGCTGGCAGTTACCTGGGCATAGATTTGCTGGCCGCTGGAATCTATTCCGATAATATCAATATCTATCAAATTACGACCAATCGGTAAGAGCAAGCTGGCGATGCGATTGCTGGCGCAAAGAAATTCGTAACACAGCACTTCCAACTGGCCGGGAGCAAGGGAATTAACACACCAGGGCAAGTCTTCATCTCTAACGATTGCACCCAGGTACTCACTCACACTGTTCCAATTGCTAATAGCTACATTAGGAGGTTGAACCGCAGCCAACAAAGGATAATCTGTGTATGCAATTTCCTTAGCCTTTTTAAGCTGAGCGGTTTTATAGATAAAACTCTGATCGCCATCTGAGAATTTACAGGCGGTGACCTGGGTGCCGGCTTCCAGTTCCCCTACCAGCATCTTTTTTTCCTTGCCTCTCCTGGGGTAAACTGCCCCTACCAGCGCTCCGCTTGTGCAGTAATCCCACAATCTTCGCATAGGGCGTTCTCCTCTACTGCCAGGATCGGCTTCGGGTTCCGTATCCCATGTATCCCCGTAGTGTAGAGCGATCAGCCTCTGGTCCCAGAGTTGTTGAATTACCGCTGGTGTGGAGCGCATATTGTGGCGGATAAAGACAGCATCCATCAGATACCTCCTTGAAATGCCCGGTGGAGCGGGGACTGGAACAGGGGCACCGCCTAGCACTCAGATATGCATTGCTAGCACATAGCTATCCATATTTCTACTTAATCGTGCGGCATATCAGTATGGACCCCTCCTGAATTATCTGCACCCGGTGGTTAAATAATATACCATATCCGGGATGGAGGCAAGCACATGCCGCGGGACGAAAGCCCACCCTTGCCCTGCCCTCTCCCTTTCAGGGAGCGCCCAGGGCGAGGGCAACCGGCGGAAAGGAAACTCGGTTCCTTGATGGCGGGTTATGCTTTCCAGGAATGGGGATCGATATGCAGCTGCCGGGGCGAGAGCAGTTTGAGCTCTTCGCCAAACCGGCAACCAGCCGCCTCGCCTGCCTGCCGCTCCTGCGCTTCCAGGCTTGCCAGCAGCATTTCAGTCTCACCGGCAGTGAACTGTTCCTGATAGCAGCGCAGAGCTTCCTGCTTCTTTTTGTGATACAAACTCATATCAAAAATGAGATTGGGAGCGCTTGTCATATAAAAAGCCACCCCAGTAAGCTGGTATGGCTGGTAGCTGGCGTCTACGGCTGGATCGCTGGAAAAACGCGGCAGGTTGTATAGTATCGCCGCTTCAGCTACCGCTCTGCCGGTACGGATATGATCCAGGTGGGCTTCATAGGGCAGCCAGGGATCGCAGGTAAAGACAAAGCCGGGTTTCAGCAGGCGCAGATAGCGCACGATCTGGCGACGCAGCTCGAAATAGGAGAAATCGCCTGCATCGGGATAGTCCAGCCAGAAGTGATGCCCGACTCCGATAATCTCGCCCGCGGCGAGCTGTTCTGCTCTGAGACGCGCCCTGGCTATCTCATCCGGAAGAGATGGGTCTAGCACGCCTACCAGATCGTCGGTCACGGTCAGGTAGACCAGTTCAGCGCCGCGGTCATGCAGCGCAGCCAGGGTGCCGCCCGCACAGATATCATTATCATCGTAATGGGGTTGAACGCACAGAATGCTGCGCGCCTTGAGAAGCTCATCGATGCCAGGAGATGGCAGCATTTCAGGCATGCTCCTGCCTCTTCTCCAGGTAATCATACGCCCCTGGGTGATCTGCAGCCACTTCACTCTTTTTCCCGCTCCACTGGGCAATGTCAACTCGATAAACCGCGGCAGCATTTGGGCACTGCGGCTCAAATGCCGCGTAATCGACGCCAAATTCCAGATGAGGAGCGTATTTCTGCATCAGCAAACGCAAGGCATGCGCCGCTTCCTCCAATTCAACCCGCCTGGCTGTGCCAAAGATCACCACCGAGCGATATTCCACCCCGAAATCCAAGGCGTTCTTTCCGCCGTACATTCGCCCCATCTCGACCACCTGGTAGCAGACCTGCGGGTTGACTTCCAGGTTTGCGCTGGTGCGCCCGACCGGGTTGCGATGGAAGTATATACAGTGCTGCGACTCGTCATAGACATAGTTGTGCGCATTCAGAAACGGCTTCGCGCCGGCCGCGGTAGCAATCGTGCCGAAAGCTCCGCGATGCAAGAGGGCCTTGATCCAGGGCTCATCGTCCACGGCAAGCTCCTGCTTGCGCACCCGGCTGATCTGGGGATCCTGGTAAATCGTTTTGTTCTTACGGGAGATTGACTGGCTTCTTGACATACTAGGAGATCACCTGTAATGGGATATCCACAAGCTCGAAGAAGGCTTGCACCCCTGCCAAAACTTCGCCATACGCCATAATCCAGTGCTGGGTTGAACCCACCCGGGCCACCTGCCGGACAAAGCGGTCAACCGGCACATCCAGGCGTACCACTGCATGGGGATAACCTTCCAGCCTGGGGGGCGAATCCAGCGCCTCGCCGCTGGCAACGATTGCCTGCCAGCCGCCCGGAGTGCACCGCAGCTGCAAGAACGTTACCCTGCCAGGGCGGGCGACGAACTGGATATGGGCGCCTTCGGAGGCGTCGCTCTGGGCGTACTCGTAATCCTGGCTGATCCAGGCTCTCCCCGGGGCGGCAAGTGCCGGGTTTTGCGGTCCGGCGTGCCCGCCGACCAGGATATCCTCGGCCTCGTCCCAAAACCAGAACTCGGTGAACAGGCACGCCGAGCCGGTCAAATGGTGCAGAATGAACAGGGCGGTGGCAGCGCCCAGGTCGCCCTCCAGCCCCACCAGCACACCAGACTCATCAAAGAGCGGCGGGTAAAGCGCCGGGCGCAAGCCCAGGGCGATATGCGTCTCGGGGGCGATGTCGTTCATTGAAAGCACATCCAGGCGCCGGTCCGCTGCCAGGCGGGCCAGCCCCAGCGAAGCGCGTGCCGCCTGGGGCAAAGTGGCCTCACTCACCCCGCGCACAGGGTAGCGCTCCCGCAGCTGTCGGATGTACTCGTCCAGCTCGGCAGGCGACAGGCTGGCGCAGGCATTGAGCAGGTCGCCGACCGACAGGTATTCCACCGCCGGTCCCAGCTCGTGGAGCAGGCGGAATTCGTCCACAAAGTTGCTCTGCATCTGCTCGTTGCGGGCGGGCAGCAGCCCGATGCGCACCCCGCGCAGCAGGCGGCGCACCCTGGCGGCGCGGGCGGCGACCTCCAGATCTGCCAGGGGGCGCGGCTCATCGGGGGCGCCGTAGGTGAAGGCGAAGCGGGCACCCAGGTTGCGCAGCGTGCCCAGACTCTCGAAGGCGCCCACTGCTCCGGAACCGCGCAGCACCTGCACAAAGGGGACCATCTCCGTCAGGCGGCTCCAGGGCTGGAAACACCAGGCAGCCAGCGGTCGCCCGGCAATGGCCTCCAGTAGGGGATGAAGGTAGAAATCCTCCGACCAGACCTGGAAGACCAGCACGAACAGGTCCACATCAGCAGTGCGGATGCCCGCCGCGGCAACCTGCAGGGCGGGCGTCGAGTTGACCACCCACACGTGGCGCACGTCCAGCCGCTCACCGAGGTAAGTCTCGATCTGGGCTGCGTCTTCCCCCACCGCCTGCACCAGCTCGGGCAGGGCCACCACCGAGTCGAACCACTCGGCGCGCAGCAAAATCAGGCCGACAGAGGGCCGTGCGGCAGTTAGCCGTGCGGCAGTTAGCCGTGCGGCGCTCACCCTTTCACCGCTCCGCGCGACAGGCCGCGCACCAGGTAGCGCTGGGCGATAATGGCGAAGATTAGCACTGGCAGCAGCACCAGCGAGCCGGAGGCGGCGATGCGCCCCCACAGGATGGCCCGGTTGGTCATAAAGCTGGTGATAGTCACCGGCAGGGTGCGCGCATCCCGCCCGGTGAGGATCACCGCGTACAGGAACTCGTTCCAGCAGTAGATAAAGCTGAGGATAGCTGTAGCCGCCAGCCCGGGGGCGGCGATGGGCACGCTAATGCGGAAGAACGCCCCCAGCCGGGTACAGCCGTCGATCATCGCCGATTCCTCCAGCTCCACCGGCACGTCGGAGAAAAAGCCGGTCGCCATCCAGATCGAGAGCGGGATCGAGAAGGTCAGGTAAGAGATGATCAGCGCCCAGCGCGAGTCGATCAGGTCCATGGCGTTGAACAGCACGTACAGCGGGACAATGATGGTGATCGGCGGCAGCATCTGCGGCAGGAGCGAGCCCAGGCGCATGGTATAGTTGCCACGGAATGGGTAGCGGGCAAAGCCGTAGCCGGCGAAAGCGCCCAGCGTCAGGGCAATCAGGGTGGTGGTGGCAGCGACGATGAAGCTGTTGAAAAAATACCTGGTAAAGTTGGCTCCGGCGAAGACGTCCCGGTAGTTCTGCAGAGTGGGGGTGAAGTTCCACACCGGCGGCACGGCAAAGGTCAGCTCGGCGGGCTTGAAGGAAGTGACGAAGAGATAGACGATGGGGGCGATGGAAAGGATGACGGCAATGAAGACAGCCAGGTAGATCAAGGTTGATTTAATCAGGCGGGTGAGGCGGTAGCGATTCATCTCAGTTCTCAATCCTGCCCATCAGGCGCGCCAGGACAGCGGCGATGATCAGCATGATCAGGATCATGATATAGGAGGCCGCCGAGGCGTAGCCAAGATTGAACGACTGGAAGCCGTAGCGGTAGACGTAGATGCTGACCGTCTCGGTGGCGCGTGCCGGCCCGCCGGCGGTGAGCAGGTAAATCACATCGAAGATGCGGAAGGTGTCGATCATCCGCCACAGCAGCACCACCAGGATGGTCTGGCGCAGCAGGGGCAGGGTGATGTTGACAAAGCTCTGCCAGGCGGAAGCGCCGTCGATGCGCGCCGCCTCAAAGGGCTCGTCGGGCAGGGCTTGCAGCCCCGCCAGGAGCAACAGGGCGACGAACGAGGTGGTGTTCCACACATCCACCAGGATGACGGCGGGGAAAGCGACCGCCGGTCTGCTCAGCCACTCCAGCGGGCCGACGCCCACCACGCCCAGGTAGTAGTTGACCAGCCCAAACTCGTAGTTGAGCAGCAAGCGCCAGGTGAGGCCGATGACCACGTTGGTGCACATCATCGGCAGCAGGATCAGGGCGCGGATGTAGTTCTTGCCGCGCAGGTCGTGGTTGAGCAGCAGGGCCAGCCCCATGCCCAGGACAAACTCGATGCCCACCGCCAGGATGACGAAGCTGGCGGTGATGCGCAGCGAGTTGACAAAATCGGGGTTGCTGAACAGGTCGCGGTAGTTTTGCAGCCCGACGAAGGGGATGCCCTGGCGGAAGCCGCGCAGGGTCCACTCGTGGAAGCTAAGCCACAGAGAATGACCCAGCGGGTAGATCAGGATGACGGCGATGACGATGAACGCCGGCGAGATGAAGAGCACCGGCTCCATGCGGCGCTTGAAGACCAGCCAGCGATGTCTGGATTGATGAGTAGCGGTACGCTCAGCTGAAGTCATGTCCTGACCGTCTAAAGTCTGCCTATCTTGCTACTTATTATTCGCCGCGGAGCACGCGGAGATCGCAGAGAGACATTAAACCCTCAGCGCTCTCCGCGTCTCTGCGGTGAAAAATCCTTGCTGTTTCTATTGCGGGTAACCCGCCTTCTCCAGCATTTCCTTCATCTTGACCGCTGCATCATCCATCGCTTGCTGCGGGGTCTTGGTAGCCGTCACCGCAGCAACCACTGCCTCGTTCATGATGGTGACCAGGTCTGAAGTGACCGTGGTAGGTGGGATGATCTGGCGATAGGGCATAACCTCTGCCAGCAGCTCGAACTGCGGGATCTGCGCCACCACTGCCGGGTCGCTCAGCGCCTGGGTGTTGCCCGGGATGCCGCCGTTCAGCGCCCACAGGGTGGCGCCCTCTTTGCTGGTCAGCCATTCGATGAACTTATAAGCTGCCATCGGGTTCTTAGCGCCCGCCGGGATGCCCCAGCCCCACTGGCTGCCGCCGGTGATGCGCTCGATGCTGCCATCCGCTGCCTTCATGCCCGGTGGGATGGCGTAGAGCAGCGTGGTCTGCCCATCTTTGCACACCTTGGGGCTCAAGGTACAGTCCTGCAAGGTAGCTGTGGCAGCCATCCACTCGATGCCCATGGCAACTTTGCCCTCCTGCAGGCTGGTCTGAATCTCGTTGTAGCCATAGGTGACCACATCTGGGGGGACGACCTGGTGTACGTTGAGCAGGTCGGCGTAGAAGGTGAGCGCCTTGACCCCGGCTTCGTTGTTGAAGATGACCTTGTTGTTCTCGTCCAGGATGCCGCCGCCCATGCCGAACAGGTAGTACATGAAGTCCCACATGGCCTCGTCGGGCTTGGCGCCGATCACGGCGCCATAAACACCATCGCCGGTGAGGGCCTTGGCAGCCTCCAGGTACTCGTCCCAGGTTTCAGGTACTTTAATGCCCTTTTCTTCGAGCAGGTCAGAGCGGTACCATAGCCAGGCAGTGTCGCCCTCGGAGGGGTAGGCATAAATATTGCCATCGAAGGTAAAGAAACCCACCCCTGCCCCAAAAACGCTCAGGTCTAACCCGGGCATGGCAACATTCGGGTCGTCGATGAACTCGTTGAAGGGGTAAAGGGCTTCTGCCTGCACCCAGGCGGGCGGCCAGTCGGACATGATGTAGGCCGCGCCGTAGTCGGAGCCGCCGCCGACGAAGGTGGTGGTGAGCTTGTCGAAGTAGGCCTCGCGGGCGATCTCCTCCACGATGACCTTGTTGCCGGTGGCTTTCTCGTACTCGGCGGCAACCTTGACCAGGTTATCGTGCTCGGGGCCGCTCCAGCAAGCGACGACGATCTCCGGCAAGGCTTCCTGGGCAGGGGGCGCTTCGGTTGCGGCGGGCGCGGCAGGCGCTTCGGTTGCAACCGGGGCTGGCGTGGCAGCCGGACCGCAGGCTGCCAGCATTGCCAGGATCATCAGCAATGAAAAGATGCTAAACCAGGTTTTACGACTCATCGGTACTTCTCCTTATCTCCTTGATTGTAGATTATTTTACACTTTTTCCGGCACGCAGCCGGGGGCCAACAGGTCGGTTTTGGTTGATTCGACCACCTCCTTGTCGTCAGGTGCAAGGCACTTGCAAAGTGCCTTGCACCTTCATGCACATCTCTTCCACTCGTCAATCATCAACAATACTTTATCCCAGGGCTGGGTGTTGAAGATGGCATCCACCGGGTAGAGGATAAAGCCTCCCCCCGGCGCCATGATCTCAAGCGCCTGGCGCACCGCGTGGCGGATCTGCTCGTCGCTCCACTGGCTGAGCATCACCGCCGAGTTCAGCCCGCCCATCAGGCATAGCTTGTCGCCGGGGTGGCTCTTGACCCGGGCCAGGTCGAGCTTATCCTGGACGGGATCGACGCCGCTCAGGCAGTCCACGCCCATCTCCAGCAGGTCGTCCCGGTAGGGCTGCCAGCTGCGGGTGATGATATAGCGAAACTTGACCCCGCGGGCGTGGCATCTATCGATCTCCACCTGCAGGCGCGGGCGCAGCAGCTTGCGGAAGGTGCGCGGCGACCAGAAATCGGTGCTCTCGTACCATGCCATGTGAACCAGCACGTCGATACCCGTATCCAGCAGCAGTTCGATGCGCTTGAGTTCCCATTCCAGGATGGTGTCCAGCACCTGCTCAATAAAATCGGGCTCGTCCATCTGCCCGTAGAGGATGCGCTGCATGCCGCACAGCCACATGGCGGAATCGCCCAGCGCCATCCAGCCGCCTTCCAGGAGCACGCCCAGGCGCTGGGCGGCGCGGCGCAGCTCATCGGTGTGCTGGTGGAATTCGGCAAGCTGCTCCAGGCTGGGGTCGGGCAGCAGGTGGCGCAGGCGGGGCAGGTCGGCAGCGTCTTTGATCAGGGGCTCTTTGAGGCGGGAGAGGTTGTAGTCGTCGAACAGGTGGATGTCCTCGCCGCGCGGCCAATCCTCGCTGAGCTGGACGGTGGTTTGCAGCGGTCCATCCGGGGTGGTGTAAATCTTTTTCAGGCAGGGGTAGGCCTGGCCCTCTTCGGCGGGCAGCAGCTCGACCCGGCTGCGCACGCCCGGGGCGCGCTCGGCAATGTAATCCTCCACGTAGCCCAGGGGCGGCTGGAGCAGCAGGGTATCGTCCAGCCCCAGGGCGGTAGTGGCCTCGACGCGCTGGATTTCATCCCGCCATTTGAAGGGGATATTATCCGTCTCGCCGCCCAGCGACCAGAAACGCAGCAGCATGGGGACGTGGTCCACCGGGCGGTGCTCCATGGCTGCCAATAAGCGCTCACGTGAGTTCATATATTTGTCGATCCTCTTCTCACCACTGAGCACACAGAGAACACGGAGAACATTGGTACATGATTTTCACCGCTCCATCTCTGCAATACATTCTCTGTGTCTCCGTGGTGAAAACAACTCACAAGTCCGGGAAGACGCCGCGCACGCCCGCCAGGCGGCAAAACTCGCTAAGCTCGGCGGCGGCGTGGGTGTAAGCTGTCATCCAGTGGTGACCAAACCCGCCCTCTGTCGTCGCCTGCCAGATCTTCTCCAGCGGGGTGCGGGTGACGAACTTCAGCGGGTTACCTTCAAAGACCATCCCGGTAGGCACCGCCTGGCCCTCGAAGGCGCACATGCGGTAGTTGCCCTTGCGTCCGGTCAGGTTGACAAAGGTCACCGGGCCGGGGCGGGCGGTGTAGCGGATGCACACCCCGTCGTTCGCCAGGCGCACCGGGCACAGGATGAAACCGCCCTCGTCCGCCAGGGAGGGCGAGCCGCAGCCGCAGTGCGAGGTGACGATCGAGCTGTCTTCGAAATCCAGGGCGAGCATCTCGCCGAAATGCACTGGGGCATCGCAAAGCTGGCTGAGCAGGTAGATCGCCAGGGTGGAGTTGACATCGCCTTCGCAGCCGGTAGGCACGCCTTCTTCATTTAACAACGCAATCGACAGGCACATCGTGCCCTGGCACTGTGGGTAAGAGCCGATGGAGACCGCCTGCAGGTCCAGGTCTGCCACCATGCGGCGCAGGGCGAGCAGGGTGCGGGCGTTGGCGACGCCATGCTCGGGGCGGGAGGTGACCGCTTTAGCCTGGGCGGCGATGCGCCCCCATTCGGCCCCGGCGGCGGCGTTATCCACCTGGTCTGCCAGGGCGTAGAACTCGTCCAGACCGTAGTGGAGCAGGCGGGCGCCGAACAGGCGCAGGATCTCCATCTCGTCCGCCGCGGTGGGGGTCATGCCCTCCGTGCGGCGACCGATAACGGCGATCTTGGCGCCTACCAGGCTCTTGCGCAGGGCGCAGCCGCGGGCGTAGATTACCACCTGGCGGGAGGTCTGCGGGTCATCCGGCGCGCCGTAGAACAGCCTGTGCTCAGCGCCCAGGTCGTAGAGCACCGATTGGAGCTGCTGCCCGCCGACCACCGAGCCGGTGCGGATGCCGGGGATGCTGCGGATGGCGACCGGCAGGCGGGTTACCTGCTGGATGCGCACGGTATAGTGGTCGAACGACCAGGTGACGATCAGCGGGTGGAGCAGGTCCAGGTTTTGGGCAGCCATCCAGGCGGCCACCCGCTCGCAAGAGGCGGGGTCTTTGACCGGCTCCGGAGCCAAAACGACGCGCAGCCCGGCATCGCTCAGCCCGGCGCCGATGGCAGCGATCTGGCTGGGGTAGTCTTGCCAGCCCTCTTCGGGCGGCTCGTACACCGCATACAGGCCCACGCGGGGAGTGATCATCCACCCTCCTTTATCCATCCGGGCAGGAGGGGGCGCAACTGATCCCACTCTACGGAGGTCATCTGGCGCAGCTCGGTGTCGCCCAGGTGAGTGTCGCGGCTCTCGACGATGATCCAGGATGCGTCCCGGCTGGCGAGCAAGTTGTGCCAGGCGCCGGCAGGGACGTTATACACTACGCCGGGCTGCATCTGTATGGCTTGCAGGTGCTCGCCGTCGGAGGTGAAGATCAGCGCCTGGCCGCGCCACAGGACGAAGACCTCGTCGGTCTGGTTGTGGCGCTCGATCTCGCCGGCGTTGCCCAGGTCGAAGAGCGGCTCCCAGTTGAGCAGGGCCACCTGCCAGCCGTCGTAGAAGACCAGCGGCTTGTAGCCGGGGTCGGTGAAGATGTGGGTTTCGAGGGTTTCAGCCATAAGTCTCCTAAGGACTGGCATTCCAGGGATTCTTCACTCCGCTGCGCTCCGTTCAGAATGACATCGCTTGCCCAAAAACTCTGTGTGCTCCGCGGTGATTCGCCCTTCGACTACGGCTCACAGTACGAGCCTCCGCTCAGGGCGCGGGCGGGAAAGACCTTTTGCCGCGAATTACGCGAATTTTTCGAATGAAAATGTAGAATCACGAAAAACACGGCGTGGTGAAAACTCTACACCAGCTCCCCGGCCTGCGCCTGGATCTTGCGCACCGCCTCCACCACCAGCGCCATGTCTTCCTGCGAGCCGAGCAGCACCGGCTGGGGCAGCCAGACCGTCTC
>JBFYSV010000146.1:0-4671 GCA_041301185.1 Anaerolineae bacterium | reverse complement strand
CTCGAACCTGCGACCTCTGCTATGTCAAAGCAGTGCTCTGACCAACTGAGCTACCCGCCCGGGGTGGAAAACATTATAACGAGGGTGCCGGAAATTGGCAAGTAAGAATGACGGCTCTTTTTGGGAGCCGTCACCTGGGTGAACTAGACTTTCTTGAGAACGGGCAGGCCATTGGCTGTTTCGGCCACCTTGTAGCCTGCCGGGACTGCATCTAGGGCGCCGGCTTTTTTCTCCTTGGCGAAGAAGAACAGGGTTTGCACTTTGCCGGTCGAGGTTGTTTTCGTTTTTGAGTGCAGGATGTAGGTGACACCTTTCTTGTTGGTGTAGCTGAATGCCATCAGAACCTCCTTTATGGCGTGAACCATTGTGCTGAGTATTGCACAACTGGATAAGATTTATCCATTTTACATCCTTTTCGTGTTTTTGTGCAACCAATTCAGGGAGTCTGTCTTGTGCGGTATAATCGCCCCTGCGATGCCAAGAGTCAAACGCCCTGAAGACCTTTCAGAACAGGAACTGCGCCGCTTATTGCTGGACAAGCGCCGCGTCTCGCGCCGCGAGCGGCTGGAACGCTTCCGCCGTACCGGGCGGGTGGTCAACCTGGCTCCAGACCTGCCGGCTGCCTCCCTGGATGAGTGGCGGTCGGATGTGGTTCCGGATGTGGAAGATCCTGTTTCTCAGGCTGAGCCGATCCGTTCCCACCGCCGGCGCTGGGTCGATCGCATCTTGATCTTCGTCGAGGTGATGGCCGTTTTGGGATTGGTGGGCGTTCTGTTGAACGGCCTGGGCATCCTGAAAACATTGAACGCCGAAGTGGCGGCCGCCTTGCAGCAGCCCACCCTGGAACCAACGCCGCTCATTTCTGCAGTTGTGCTTCCATCCGGTCATACGCCGCCGAACGTGGAGGGTGTGACGGAGTTCAATCAAGCTGAAATCCCATCGCATCTCCTGCCGATCTTCCAGTCACAGGCGAACATCCCTGTACCAACCCCCGGCATCTCACAGGCGGTGCGCATCCAGATCCCGGCCATCGGCGTGGATGCCCCGATTGTACAGGGAGATGGCTGGGAGCAGTTGAAGAAAGGCGTCGGCCAGCATATTGGCTCGGCGAACCCTGGACAGATTGGGAACCTGGTACTGGCCGGGCATAACGATGTCTACGGCGAAGTTTTCCGCTACTTGGAAAACCTAAAAGTTGGTGAACAGGTCATCATCTATACCCAGTTGCGCCAGTATGTTTACACTGTCACCGAAACCCGTATCGTCGAGCCGACCCAGGTTGAAATCATGTCGCCGACTGCCAGCCCAACGGTGACTTTGATTTCGTGCTATCCTTACCTCGTCGATAACAAACGCATTGTTGTGTTTGGAAAACTTCAAAATCCCTAGGAGTACTATGAGCAAGAAAACCCAACGCAAGTTCCGTTCAGCCGATGCTGCCAAAGTCGAATTCAATCCCGATTACACCCCCGTCAAGCGCGACCTGAAGCGAATTGGCCTGCTGGCTGGTATCTTCCTGGCCATCCTGGTCGTATTGGCCATTTTTCAGGATAGCCTGATGGCGCTTTTCATTAAGTAGTACCTGCTTTTGGTGATGAAATCCACGCTGGATGTTCTCATCCTGATCGGGCGCCCTGCATCCGGCAAGAGCGAGATCATCGATTTTCTCACCCAGCTCCCGGCGGATACCCGCCGGGAAAGTTATTATCTGGCGGATCTGGATGTCCATGATGACTTCCCGATGCTATGGGCCTGGTTCGAAGAAGATTTCATCCTGAGCCAGAAATTTGGCAAGGAACGCCTTCACTCGGATGAGAATTCTTATTTCCTTCATGAATACTTCTGGCACCTGTTGATCGAGCGCATCGATCTGGAATACCACAAATACCTGCGTGACCCGGATTATCACCAGCATCACACTGCGCTGATCGAGTTTTCCCGTGGCAGTGAGCATGGCGGTTACCGGGCGGCGTTCGAGCACCTGTCCGACGATTTGCTGCAACGGGCGGGGATTGTGTATGTGAATGTCCCGTTTGCAGAATCCCTGCGTAAGAACCGCCGCCGTTTCAACCCGGACCGTCCAGACAGCATCCTCGAACATGGTCTTTCTGATGAAAAAATGGAGCGGCTCTATCGGGAGGATGACTGGGCTTCGATTGCCCCAGAGCGCTCGGGTTTCCTGACGGTCCGTTCCAATCAGGTGCCCTATGTGGTTTTCGAAAACGAAGATGATGTAACCACAGGCAAATCGGACCTCCTGGAGGGGAGGCTGGAAACTGTCCTGGGAACCTTGTGGCAATTACGCACAAGAGGGGTGTAATGGATGATTCCTACAGAAGTACTTCCTGACCGACCATGCTTCGACATGGTTTCGACAGGCTCAACCTGCCAGCTCAGCACAAGCCTGAGCTCTGTCATTGCGGTGCTGGATGCCAGCGGGAACCTGCTGAGCGAGCAGCGCTACCCTTCGACTGTGCTCAGGGCAAGCCTGCCCTTTGGCCAGGTGCGGGATGACGTGGGCACGATCGATGAAACGGACTTTGGGTACACGTCACAACGGGCGTTGGACGCGCAAAACACAGCGTATTCGTTGGGATTGATGGATTACCGGGCTCGCTTTTTCTCACCCCTGCTAGGTCGATTCTTGCAGCCGGATACCTTGGTGCCAGGCGCAGGAAACCCCCAGGCGTTCAATCGATACAGCTACGGATTTAACAATCCGTCAAGATTTTCAGACCCCTCCGGCCACCTGGGGAAAGACAATGTCGTCTGTACCGATGATGGAGAGTGTAATAATCAGAAAGTCTCAACCTCGACGAAATTGTGGACACAATATGGGGTTAAACTCAAAGGAAATGTATCAAGCAGAGATCAAACAGCTATCTTACTGGCTGTACAAGCCGTGGCGAACAAGTTTGCTCAAACGACAGGTAGCCATGATGAGGCGTCTGCATTTCGAAATGAATATGGCATTACCACCGACAGACCACTAATTATTCTCAATGGTACCAGTGGAGTTGATAGCCTTTCTCCAGGTTGTACTCGTATAGGGATTGGTGCATGTACTTCTAATGCCCGTTTGATAAACTATGTAGAATTAGCCATTCACAGCGAAAATAATATTGTGCATGAACTTGGTCATGCTTTTAGCTGGGCAAATGGTGGAGAGCCATCCACTCAATTAGAAACGGATATGGGTACAAATGAGCTACTTAAAAGATCGGCAGATGAAGATCAATATTTCGGTTTTGGTTCAACATATAACTCCAGTCCCCTTGAATGGCAAATGTCGGTCAATCCGCCCGATAATCCACACTACGTAGAAAGTGGGAGTGAAGTTTTTGCAGATATGTTCCTGGGGTGGGTATACAATACTTGGTACAACGGTAATCTCCCAAGAGAGCTCAGTCGAAAAAATGAGCGAATAGACTGGATGGCTGATCATATGCCAGGATGGCTTCCTTGATGATGGAGGCTAGAAGATGACTATAAAGATGGCATTACCCTTAAAGATTCTCATTTGTATTTGTCTGTCTCCCTCATTGGTGCTGATCGGGTGTTCTCTTGTAACTACAAAGTCATTTCCTTCGACTCCCACTCCGTCTCAAACCCAAACAATTTCGGTTGAGCCGTCTTTGGTATTTGAAACCGTCACTCCAACATTGACGCCGCAACCTACACTACCTATTGAAAAAGTAAAAGAAAAGATTCTCAATTTGCTAGAGACAAATGGAGGCTGTCAATTGCCTTGTTGGTGGGGGATCGTACCTGGTGAGACGAGTGTCCAGGAAGTTCTAAGCTTTTTCGAGCCGTTTGCATCGGAAATCTTTGTAGAGGATACAGGTGTGGCTGTATTCATTTGGGAAACTCCTGAGGAAATATCTCCAGGGAATGAGATATCCTTTGATTTTTTAGTTTCTGCTGGAATTGTCAGTCACATCGATGTTCATGGTATCCAAGGGGCAGATTTGTTTCGCTTGCCCTTAGTTCTTACCAATTATGGCCAACCCAATGAAATCTGGATAAGAACATTCAGTCCTAACCCGGGTGAGAACACAGTGCCATTTTCTGTGATTGCTTTTTATGGGAATCAAGGATTTGTGGCATACTGGCAGGGGTCTGGCGATGTTCGAGGTAACATAATACATGGTTGTATTGAGTCAAGCCCGAGCCTGTATCTTTGGTCTCCCGATCCTAATATCTCAACAATTATTGACACAACAAAATTGTTCGATCCTATTTTGCCGGGAGGGGCACTGAGATTGACAGAAGCGAGTGGAATGAACGAGGAGACATTTTATAATTCATTCAGGGGCTTTGGTGGCCCTGTATGCCTTGATACACCGAAAAGTCTATGGCTAGGCGTGTATGGCCAAACGCCTTCGCCGTAGGAGCATCTTTTTATACTAAAAAGACGAGAGGACTGTTTTTTTGAACAGTTCTGCCCGTCTTCCTGTGGGGGGTGTAGTGGGATTATACTGCAAGAAAGCTGGTGCACGGCTGAACCTTAACAACACATGCAAGTAACAACCCCCTCAATTATAACGACCCTAGCAGCTTGTCGGAGAGAGCCGACAAGGCAATATGGATGATAAACTTCAAGTATGAGTAGAAAATTCATAACAGCCAATTACGAAGAAATGCTCAATCTGAGTATAAAGTTGGGAGAAG
>JBFYSV010000145.1:0-10945 GCA_041301185.1 Anaerolineae bacterium | reverse complement strand
ACTCTTCGCCAGGATGAGATGGTCACATGGGAGTTGGTGTCCTTGGTGACGTAACGGTCGAAGGGAAAGGCGACGATCGAAATCTCGTCTTGAAGGTCGTGCAGTTTTACACCAATAATCTCGTCGGCTTTATAAGCCAGTGGGCGGATGTAGACGTCGCGCTGGTAACCATCTGCTCGCAGCAAATCGACGACAATTTTAGTCAGGCTTTCCGGCGTGTGATCGAACACCATATTCATGATTCTTACAGAGTTCAAGAAGCGCCGGAAATGATCTATCGGTCGGAAGATAAAGAGTTGCTCTTCGTCTGCATTCCAATACGCTCGAATGCCGGCAAATACAGCCGTGCCGTAATTGAGGGCATGGGTCAGGACACCTACTTTGGCTTCTGCGTAGGGGACGAATGCACCTTTGAAATAGGCATTAATCGGAAGAACCATCGTTGCACACCTCCTGCCGGGATGGATTTACACCCTGAGGCGTACCCGGTAAATTGATTATAACCTTTCCGGTACCCAGGGGGCAAGAATCGGGGGCGGCTCTAAGCCAGTCCTAAGTATTTTGTAGGTTAGATAGCGGTGTTGATTTTTGCCCTGCAATGACAGCATCCTCAGCCAGGGGTTGGGGTTTCCCTTTTTTGATGATCGGAGTATACTGTGTCGGGAAGCCTGATAAGCCGCTCTTGACTGCCAGGCATAGATGGGCAAAAATATCCACGGGTGAGGTTCTTATGAGACGAGCAGTCAGTATCAGCATTGGTTCTTCCAAGCGCGATAAGGCTGTGGAGGTCGAGCTGTTGGGTGAGAAGGTGCGCATCGAACGGATCGGCACTGATGGGGACATGGAAAAAGCAGCCCAGCTCTACAAGGAAATGGATGGTCAGGTAGATGCTTTTGGGGTTGGCGGCGCCGATTTGGGGGTACGGGTAGATGAAAAATATTACCCATTGTTCTCTGTGCAGCCTATGGTGCGCTATGTTCAGCGTACCCCTCTGGTGGATGGGGAGGGATTGAAGAATACCCTTGAAAATCGCCTGGGTTCATTCATCGACTCGAAGGTTGGTAGTTATGTCAATAGCCAGGGCAAAAAGGCTTTTATTACCCTGGGTGTTGATCGCTGGGGGATGACCACTTCATTTGTCGATGCGGGTTTTGAGTGCACATTTGGTGATTTGATGTTTGGGTTGGGCTTGCCCTTCGCAGTGCATAGCACCCGGAGCTTGAAGATCATTGCTTCCTTCATGATGCCCATCGCCGGTCGTCTGCCTTTCGAATGGATCTATCCAACCGGCGAGAAGCAAGAGAAACGTATCCCTAAATGGGAGCGTTATTACCAGTGGGGCACGGTGATTGCCGGAGATTGCCACTATATCAAGCGCCACATGCCAGACCGGCTGCCAGGCAAAATTATTGCTACCAACACGACTACCCCGGCAGATGTCGAGGCCTTCCGCCAATCGGGGGTGAAATATCTGGTGACCTCTACCCCGGTTCTGGAAGGGCGTTCGTTTGGCACCAATATGATGGAGGCCGCGTTAATCGCCGCTTCTGGAAAGGGTCGTAAGTTAACCCATGAAGAGCTCAACCAGGCGCTTAATCAGCTTGGATTTGAACCCCAATTGCAGGAGTTAAACTGATGGACGCTATTGTCACTGCTGGTGGAGTCCCACAGCCCGGAGAACCCCTTTACGAGTACACCCAGGGTATCTCGAAGGCGCTTCTGGATGTCTCAGGAAAGCCCATGATCCAGTGGGTATTGGATGCGCTGACGGCTACTAGCACAATTGACCGCGTCCTGATCATGGGGCTGCCGGCGGATAGCGAAATTAGCTGTCCCAAGCTGGTCTCTTACCTGCCCAGCCAGGGGGACATGGTTGCCAATATCCGTGCCGGGATCTCTGAGCTGTTGCGCATCAACCCCCAGGCTCAACATGTATTGTTGGCGTCATCGGATATCCCGTGCATCACCTCTGAGATGGTCGATTGGGTGGTCAAAACCACCATGCAGACCGATGAGGACGCCTACTACAACGTGATCTCACGCCAGGTAATGGAGAAGCGTTTTCCCACATCGAATCGCTCGTATATCAAGCTGAAAGACGTTGAGGTGTGCGGGGCGGACATGAACGTGGTCGCTACCCGCTTGGTGACAACCAACGATGAAATTTGGATCAAGTTGGTGAGTGCGCGTAAAAACGCTCTCAAGCAGGCGGCACTGTTGGGATTTGATACATTGTTTTTATTGCTTCTCCACGCAATTACCATGGAGGCTGCGGTCAAGAAAGTTACTAAACGGCTGAATATTACCGGGCGGGCGATCCTCTGCCCATACGCTGAGGTGGGCATGGATATCGATAAGCCCCACCAGTTAGAGATACTGCGGGCGGACCTGGCGCAGCAGCGTGCCTGAGCTTCTGTTGACATCACCAAGTATGCAAAAAATTCTTGAGCTGGACGCTCGCCTCTCCAGGCAGATGCGGGTTGCCGAACGCCCGGGCTGGTTGCGCAGCCTGGCAGCCTTGCTGGCGCATTCCGGGGATTCCTGGTTTTGGCTGGTGGGATTGGCCCTTGTGTGGTGGCTCGGCTCACCGTACTGGCGCGATCTGGCGCTGGTGATGGCGTTGGGTATCTTGGTGACGGCGCTGGTGGTGATGGCGATTAAGTTCACCGTCCGCCGCCGCAGACCGGAGGGAGAGTGGGGGAATATTTATCGCTCTACCGACCCGCATTCCTTCCCTTCCGGGCATGCTGCCAGAGCGATGATGCTGGCGGTGCTGGCGATTGCTTTAGGCCCGACCTGGTTTGGAGCCGTGCTCCTGGTTTGGGCTGTGTGTGTATCCCTGGCGCGAGTTGCGATGGGCGTGCATTACCTGTCGGATGTCCTGGCAGGCATGTTCTTTGGGCTGGTGATGGGTGGGATGATCCTGGTTCTACTACCTGAGGTATGGATACCGACCGCGGTGGCATCCTCCCGCATTTACGCAGGTATCATATCCCGATGATTTCCCGCGATCCCCTGGCCTGCAGGTGCAAATATTCACCTGGATAGGTTACCCACCCTGCGCCATTTCTAGCTTGAAACCCTCGATCGTCTCAACCGGGGTTGGGTCTACACCGTACGCCATTGCCAGGTAATACGCTGTGTAATCGCCAAAGTGCAGGGCAGTCCATTGTTGGGCCAAACGGGTTTGCCCCTGGGCATCCACAAAATCTGTTCCGATCCCCTGAAGCATCAATGTTCTCTTTGTCAGGTCGATCCGCAGGCGGTTGCGCGGGTGGTGGGAGGGGGCCCGCAAGAAGACCGCCATCAGGTTGGAAAGCGCAGCCTGGGGATTGATTGTCCCCGCCAGCGAGTTGTGGTCTGCCTCTGGCAAGAATTCGAATTGTCCCCAGGTCTTAGCCACTTCGCTGATCTGTCCCTTCCAGCGGCGGGCTACCGGGGCGAGAAATTCAGCCCCAATCACCGCAACCCAGCGGTTAACCAGCTGGCCCGCCATGCGCTTGGCTGGGTTATGGAAATCCGGGATATGGGCCTGAAGGGATTGCTGCTGGGAGCGCATTGCCGCCAGGGTATCCTCTACCTCCCCCGATGGATCCGGGGCAAGTGACAGGCGACTCAGCGCAGCCAACAGTAATCCAAATGAGTAGCCCACAGCACTGCGCGGCTGCCCTGTGTGTTCAAATTTCCATAGCGGTACCCCTGCCTGCCGGGCAAGATCGGCCAATTTACCACCGGTACAAACAACCAGCGTACGGCAACCCTTCATGATCGCCTGGGAGTAAGCAGAAATGGTTTCCTCGGTATTGCCCGAGTGCGAGGAGGCGATGACCAATGTCTTTTCACCGTAGGCCCAGCCGGGCAGGTCATAATCGCGGTGGATGATAACTGGTACCCGGGAACCTGGCTCAATATAGGCTGCCAGTAAATCCGCGCCGATGGCTGACCCCCCCATGCCGGCAATGACAACCTGCTGGATGCTGTGCCAGTCTGGGAGCGGCAGGCGTGTGCCCAGATTCCAGGCACTTTCGAGCTGGTCTGGCAAGCGGTCGACATGGTTAAGCATATTTTCGGGGTCGTTGCGTTTGAAAGCTTCCAGATCGTTTAAATTCATTGGCTTACCTTCCCAGTGGATTTTGTTTCAGTCAGCAGATGGTACACCTTGCGCCGTGCCCAGCCAGAGCGGGCGGCTACCCGGCTGGCGGCTCTGGCTGGCGATTCTCCAGCAGCCAGCTCAACCTGCAGCGCACCGCGCACCTGATCTTCGGCCCATTCTTCTGCCTGGCTGCCAAAGCCAGCTACCACCAGGGTGAACTCGCCGCGCGGCTCGTGTTCCTGGAAGTATTCTAATGCGTCTTGAAGGGTGCCGCGCAAGATTTGCTCATGTAATTTCGTCAGTTCGCGGGCAAGGGCTGCTTTGCGGTTGCCCAGCACTGCCAGCATATCTTGCAATGCAGCCAGCAGCCGGTGTGGGGCTTCCAGCAAGACCAGCGTATAAGATAAACCAGCGACATCCTGGAGTAATTTGCGGCGTTCGGAGGCCTTGCGGGGCAGATACCCGAGATATAGAAAGGCATCGGTCGGCAATCCCGAGACCACCAGGGCTGCCACCGGGGCGCTGGGTCCCGGCACCGGGCTAACCGAGTAGCCCAAATTCAACGCAGCCCGCACCAGTTCATAACCCGGATCGTTCAAGCCAGGAGTGCCCGCATCCGAAACCAGGGCTACATCTCCCAATGAGAGCTCAGCCAGCACGTGGTGCAGCTTATTTTGTTTGTTGTGCTCGTGATAGCTGGTGAGCGGGGTGTGGATATCATAGTGGGCAAGCAGCTTGCGCGTATGGCGGGTATCCTCTGCGGCGATCAAGCGCACTTCGCCCAACAGGCGTAACGCCCGTCCGCTGATATCTTCCAGGTTTCCGATTGGGGTGGCAATCAGGTAGAGAGTTCCCATGATTCATCCACCGGTTATTGTGGCGACGACCAGGTCAGGATATCCAGCGTTAGAGCATAGTTGTCGATATTGAACTCGGAGAGGCGCGCTGAGCCGGGCAGACCCTGGTCGGTCCGGTAACACAGATACGTACCCATGGGCAGCTCTTCCACCGTGACTGGAGAGTTGGACAGGCTGGCAAGCTGGCAGAGCTCCGGCGTAGGCTGATTTTCACCATAGCGGACAATCAGGGCATCGCCCAGCGGGACCAGCAGATGCTTGCCATCCGGGTTGCTCTCGTAAGACAGGTCTTCTCCATTCCCGCTGTTCACCCCCAGGGTATCCAGGTCTATTTTACTCCCGGGGTTCAAAGTTACCTTGCCGCTGACATGAACAGACCGCGGAGTGGCGGTGGAGGTCGGGGTTGGGGTGATGGTAGAAGCGGTGGGAGAGGCGGTTGTGTTTTCCGCAACAATGATACGCACCCAAAATGGTGCGCTTCCGCCCGGACCGATGCCAAACAGGACGTTCGAGGCATTGCGCAGTTTCCAGTTACCCTGATATTTTCCAGGCTTGAGCGGAGCTACCATGTCAACTGAGATATCCACACTTTGGCCTGGGTCGACCCGGCCGCGCAAGGGCACGCTGGCTGGCGCTCCCATTTGCTCTCCGGAGAAATAGGTGACAGCATACGCTTCCGTCCAGGAGCAGGTGCCGACGTTTTGCAAACGCCAGATTTTCGTAAAAGCCTGCCCGGGTTGCATGACGGTATCATCTGGCACCGTAACGTCGATCGGGCTGCCGGCACCAGCCTGGTCACAGGTTTCAGAGGGAGTCGGGGTGTTGGGGGGGGCAGTGGGAGCGGGCGGGGATGGGGTCCTGGCTGGCGCAGAGGTCGTTGCAGCTGCCTGACTGGGTGTGGGGCTGGGTGAAGTTGGTGTGGTCTGTGTGGCTGCTTGCGTCAATTTGGCTTCGACAGTCTGATATGCCTGGGTAACATTTATGCTGGGGGTTGGCTGACCGTTATCGCTGGCTCCGGGCAGGTTGCAGAAGATCATGCTCGATGCCAAGAGGGCAATGGGCAGCAAAATCAATTTTCGAGACAGGGGTTGAGGGCGCATAAATGCTTTCTGGGTCTGCATACAGAATGCACGACCGAAGTGTCAGGGTTGGATGCCCCTGGTGGTGGAAGAAGTCAGCCAGTGCGATTCAAGCTGTTGAACCAGGATCTGGGCAATCTGGTGGGCGGCGTGAGGATTTGCCAGTCGGCGCGCATTTTGTGCTGCCGTGGCAAGCATTGATGGATTCTCATGCCAGCGGCGCAATGCGGCGATGATCTGCACCGGTGTCGGCGCCCAAACGCCTGCCCCTTCCGAGACGACAAAGTCCACGTTTCCGTTTTCCTGACCCGGCAACCGGCTGTATAAGATGATCGGCAGCCCGGCATTGAACGCTTCGGTGATCGTCCCTGGTCCGGCTTTGGAGACCAGGATGTCGGCAGCTTTCATAAAATCGGGCATCTCACGCACAAAGCCGTAGATAAAAGTGGGAGAAGACCAGGGGAGCGATTCGAGGCGCTGTTTGAGCTGCTGGTTGCGTCCGGCGACCACCACCAGCGCATAAGGCAGACGGGCGTGATCAATAGCGATGGCGGTCTTCTCCAGCGGTCCCATTCCTTCTCCACCGCCAACCAAAAGGATCACCGGCAGGTCTGCAGGCCAGCCCAGTCTTACGCGGATTTGGGTTTTATCTCCATCTGGCTGGCAGAATCGCTCTGCAACCGGCAGCCCAATCACTTGAACTTGCTCTGGGCGCAGCCCGTGCCGTAAGGCTCGTTGCCGGGCAGCTTCAGTTGGGACAATGCACAGATCGACCCGGCGGTGGTACCAGAAAGCGTGCGAAGTAACCAGGTCTGTGACTACAGTAATGAAGGGGGTGTGCACTTCTCCCAGCGCCTTCAAGACAGGGGTGTTTGCCAGTGGATGTACCGCTACGATCAGCTCAGCAGGGTGCTGAGCGATGAGCTTGCGAGTCGAGCGGCGGATATAAGGCCAGGTACTGGTAATTAATATTTCAGAGCGGCTACGACCATTGCTTAAATAATACCCTGCCCCCCACGCCTGAGGGAAGCGGACGATTTTTGGGTACAAATCGGGCAAGAAATTGAGCGGCGGCGGGGCGTATTGCTTGAAAATATCCACCATCTCCAGCGAGAATCGAGAGGCAAAGTCTGCTTGCATCGCTTCGATGATCGCCTCAGCCGCGCTGCGATGCCCGCCTCCTGTATCTGAGAAGAGGAAAAGGACGCGAGGGCGCTCAGGAATTGGCCGGTTCATTTTGGCTTTGGACCACGATGGATTTCAAGCGGCGGGAAAGGATACGCCGGGGCAACATCACTCGCCGTCCGCATCCCAGGCATTCCAGCCCGATATCTGCCCCCAGGCGGACAATCTTCCATTCGTAGCTGCCGCAAGGATGCGGTTTGCGCAACCGGACCTGGTCATCAATGTGAAGCTCGGGTAGCATTGGAGGCATTATATCATGGGGCGCGCTGGCAATTATCCGGGATGGTATAATCGCCTCAATGTTTTTCTCTTATGGAGTTATTGGATGTTAAACCTGACTGCCTCGATGTTTATTTCTTACCTGGTTGTGTTGCTTTTTGCTTTTCCGGTGCACGAGTTTGCCCATGCCTGGACGGCAAATTACTTTGGCGATGATACCCCGCGCCGCAGCGGACGGCTGACTCTCAATCCGCTTGCTCATCTGGACCCGATTGGATCATTACTTATGCTGGTTGCTGGTTTTGGGTGGGCAAAACCTGTTCCCGTCAATCCATACGCCCTGGAGCAGCGCTCGCCGGCAGCCTTGATGTTGGTATCCCTTGCCGGGCCGTTATCCAATTTGTTGCTGGCAATCTTGGCTTCGCTCCCATTCCAATTTGGCTGGGTCTCGGTTAACCAGGCTTATTTCGATTACTCAACCAGCACAGAGCACTTTTTGCCAACCATTCCTCAGGTTTTGCTGGTTTTCATATCGGTAAATTTGCTTTTGATGCTCTTCAACCTGATCCCTCTATACCCGTTGGACGGGGAGAAAATCGCCTCGTATTTCTTTCCCCCCTCCTGGGTGCGCGTGCTGGACGCTATCCGCCCGATTGCTCCAATGATTCTGCTGGCCCTGGTATTTGTGGGTGGTTTGAGCTGGATCATTACGCCAGCACTGAATATGTTGATGAGGCTGTTGATTGGATGAACATGGATGTAGGCTATCGTGCCCGGCAGTTTTGGGCGGCAATGCGTGCGACACCTGATCCTGCAGACCTGCTACTAGCGCAATCTTATCTTACTGCCAAGCAAATCAAGCTATTCGAGAGTATGCAGCCAAGCGAGCAAGCCCACAGCCTGCAAGTCTTTAAGCAGCTTTATATCCAGGCAGGTCAGAACCCCGACCAGATGGAAAAGCATTACCCCGATTTGCTGGTGGCTGCTTTGCTGCACGACATAGGCAAAAGCCTCCAGCCTTTGCGTTTGTGGGAGAGGGTTCTGATCGTGCTGGCGCGGGCATTCTGCCCCCGGCAAGCCAGGCAATGGGGGCATCCCCGCAAAGCCGTCGAGGCTGGCACAAAACGAAAGCCGCCCTGGTTGGATTGGCGACGCCCGTTTATCATTGCTGAGCAGCACCCCCGCTGGGGGGCAGAGATGGCGGCAGATGCCGGCGCTTCTCACCTGACAATCTTCTTGATCTTGCACCACCAACAAGCGATAACCGCTCCTCCGGCCACAATGGAAGAGCGTTTTTTACACAAGCTTCAATCGGTCGATAGCACTCTATAATCGCGAGGTTACTTATGACAATTCAAATCACCATCCTAGGTCTGGGACAGATTGGAGGCTCCTTTGGGCTGGCATTAGCCGAGCATAAAGATAAGATTGAGCGTGTTGGACATGACCTCAGTCATGATACTGCCCGCCAGGCGCAGAAAATTGGTGCGGTGGATCGTATCCATATCAACCTGCCATCTGCGGTACGAAATGCAGATGTTGTCATCCTGGCGTTGCCACTGGATCAAATTCGGGAGACACTCGAGATCATTGCCGAGGACTTGAAGGAAGATGTGGTTGTGCTGGACACTTCCCCAACCAAAGAAGTAGTCTTTTCCTGGGTAAAAGAGCTATTGCCTCCCGATCGCCACTATGTGGGGTTGACACCGGTGGTCAATCCGAGCTACCTGATTATGGAGGATACGGGGATTAACGCAGCCCGTGCCGATCTATTCCAGCGTGGTATGCTGTGCATTGTTGCTCCAGCCTATACCTCATCTGATGCGATCAAACTGGCCTCAGATCTGACCCTAATGGTGGGAGCTAAGGCGTTGTTTGTCGATCCACTGGAAAACGATAGCTTGATGACAAGCACCCATATCTTGCCCCAGCTGGTCTCGGCGGCCCTGCTGGATGCGACGGTGGATCAGCCCGGTTGGTATGAAGGCCGCAAGGTAGCCGGACGGGCATATGCTGAAGTTACCCACCCCATGCTCCAATTTGGCGATCCCAAAACGCTCAGCAGCCTGGCACTGAACAATCGCAGCACTGTGATCCGGGTGCTGGATGGCTTGATCGACACCTTGCAAGCGCTGCGTGAGGAGATCGACCAGGCAGACGGCCCGGCTCTGGAGACCCGCCTGGAGCGCGCTCGCCAGGGTAGAGAGCGCTGGTGGGGTCAACGCCAGGCCGCGGATTGGGGCGAAACCTCATCACAGATGGACGATGTTGGAGGCGGTGGCGAGGTTTTTGGACGGATGTTTGGATTTCGGCGCAGGAAGAAGAAATAATTAATAACGAGGAGAACATGTCAAATAAGCTGCAATGGATTCAAGATGAGCTCCAACAGTTGAAAGACTCGGGCCTGTACACGCGCATCCGCACATTGAGCTCGCCGCAAGGGGCGTGGCTGGTGGTGGATGGCAAGCGGGTATTGAATTTTTGCTCAAACAATTACCTGGGGCTGGCAAACCACCCCCGCCTGGTGGAGGCTGCTCATAAAGCAGTGGATACCTATGGGGTTGGACCTGCAGCCGTGCGCACCATCGCCGGCACCATGGAGCTACACCTAAAGCTGGAGCAGCGCATGGCAGCCTTCAAGGGGGTGGAGTCGGCAATCACTTTCCAATCGGGGTTCAATGCCAACCTGGCAGCGATCCCGGCCTTAGTGGGCAAGAGCGATGCCATATTCTCGGATGAGCTTAACCATGCCAGCATCATCGATGGCTCTCGCCTGTCTGGCGCAACGATCGTGCGCTATGCCCACTGCGATCCGGATGACCTGGACCGGGCTCTAACCGAACACCGGGGCAGCTACCCACGCGCCCTGGTCATCACGGATGGTGTCTTTAGCATGGACGGCGATGTCGCTCCACTGGATAAGATCTACCCGGTAGCTGAGAAGCACAACGCCATCCTGATGGTGGATGATGCCCATGGAGAGGGCGTGCTGGGCCGAGGCGGGCGCGGTATTGTCGATCACTTCCACCTGCATGGCAAGGTGGATGTGGAGGTGGGCACGCTTTCGAAAGCTTTTGGGGTGGTGGGAGGCGTAGTAGCTGGCGACCCACTGGTGGTCGAATGGCTGCGGCAGCGCGGCCGGCCTTTCCTGTTCTCCTCCGCCATGACCGTCCCCGATACTGCGGCTTGCCTGGCCTCCCTGGACGTACTGGAAGAATCGACTGAGCTGGTGGATAAGCTCTGGGAAAACACCCGTTACTTCAAGAGCGAGATGAGAACGCTCGGTTTTGACACTGGCAAGAGCAGCACACCGATCACGCCGGTCATGTTAGGCGAGGCGCCGCTGGCTCAGCAGTTCAGCCGCGAGATTTTTGAGAACGGGGTTTTTGGGATGGCGATTGGCTTCCCCACCGTGCCGCGCGGCAAAGCCCGTATCCGGGTGATGATCTCCGCTGCCCACCAGACAGAAGATCTGGATCAGGGGTTGGAGATATTTGCCCGCGTGGGGCGTA
>JBFYSV010000143.1:0-9281 GCA_041301185.1 Anaerolineae bacterium | reverse complement strand
TTATACGAGCAGATCCCGCACTGCACGCAGCGGGTGTTCTCCGGCACCACGTACCCCTGTACCAGGACCTGCCGGCGGGTCTTCTCTTGCTTAATAAACCGGGATAACTTCATACTCGGCACATATCTCTTCCAGCCTGCTCCTGGCAATTGTAACATGCCTGATTAGAGCTTGAATCTGGAGCACAAGGTCTTTCAACGCGACCGAGATCCCTGCTCCCGATTATCTGCCAGATTCTACTGGTGCGGTCCACCCTCGTCAGGTTGCGTCAGGTGGCACACCGTGCAAGTATCCAGCGTCCCGGAATGCCCTTGTAAATTGATAAATTTAATCGCATCCTCCGGCTGGCTGCTGGTTGCAATGGCGTGCGTGCTATCATGGCAGGCTTCGCAGTACAACCCACCATGTCCGGTAGACATGCGGTACAACGGGTGGTTTTGCTCATAACCAGCCTGGTCGTGGCAGGTATCGCAGCGCGGCTCCTCCAGCCAGGGATTCGGGTTCTGGCTCACCTGTTCCATATTGCCATGACAATCAACGCAGCCCATGTCATACTCGCTGGACATTACATCTCGCAGGCACTGGGTTTCAGGGCCCGGATGGCACTTATAGCAACCATCCGTGCTGTTGGGAACCTTTTCCTTATGCTTATCGTGCATCGCGCGAGAAAGGCTGGGCAATCCTTCCACCCCAGGAGCGCCTAAGGCGTTTGAGGAATGGCATTCAGCGCACAAGATCGGCCGGCGATCCATCAACGGGCCCTCATGACCAGCAGGATATTCATCCATATTCTCGTCATCATGCTTGGTCAGGATATTTTGTTCAACCACCCCGGTGGCAATATTTTCATTCCCCTCACCGTAATCCGAGTGACACTCATCACAGCGCATCTCGGTTGAAACCGGTGCAACCACCTGGTTACTCGCCAGCTCGTTACCGCTGGCATCTCGCACCACAATATTAGCCAACTGGTATGGGATACGGGTCACGTGATCACCATCATTGTATTCAGTTAATGGGATCCCCTCTGCCGCGAAGTGATCATCATGGGCAATCATCAATCCAGACAACCCAATCCCGGTCAGGCCGATATTTTCCGGCAGATCCACGTCAAATAATGCCAGATCATAATCCCAGAAATTCGACTTTCCTACCGAGTAGGTATTATCCGGAAAGCTGTACTCGACGGTGATACCCTCCGTCACGATTTCGGGTGGATCACCACGGCGAACAACCTGCGCCCATAAAGTATTGAAGGGTGGCAGCACCGCCAGGTCGGAGAAATCCCGGTTGTAGCAATGCATTCCCAGGTCATTCCAGCCGATGACGATGTACTCAGCAGGCTCCACAGTCGGCTGGGGCGTAGGCGGAGTGGGTTCGGGCGTGCCCGGTGTTGGGGTTACCGGAGTAGGTGTGACCAGGTCGTTGTCTTGCAAAACCAGGGGTAAGAAAAGCCTGTCCTCCAGGATCTGCAAGTTGGCTTGGGCAAATGTCACAACCGGCCGCCAGGCAAACGCCACTCCTACCAGCAACACCAGCCCACCAGCCAGAGTAATGACAATCCCCAGGTATTTGAAGGTACCTTTTTTTCTGCCTTTCATAGCTTTCTCCTCACCAATCGGGATTTTCCCTGTGTTTCCAAATCCCACAGGGCATTCCTAATATCAGAAAACATGCCGATGATCCCTCGAACCCTATGACAACTATCATATTGATAGTCGGAAAACAGATCAAAAAGTTACGCGCCTACCGAGAATGCGAAGCTAACAAATACAAGATATCGGATAAAATAACTACACAGATTATGGAAAACAGATTAGATTACTACCTGCTAATTCGCTGTGCCCCGGACCAGAACATCCCTATGGGAGGTGTGTTATGACTCGCATTTTGTTGGTAGATGATGAACCCCTGATCACCGACTCGCTCAGCTATAGCCTGAAACGGGAAGGCTTTGAAGTAAAAGCTGTGGGAGATGGCGAGCAAGCGATGAAGGAGATCGGCGATTTCGATCCCGACCTGGTCGTGCTGGATATTATGCTGCCGGGCATGAACGGCTTGGAGGTGTGCCGGCGGATTCGCGCCAACAAAGCCACCCCTGTGATCATGCTGACTGCCCGGGGTGAAGAGTTGGACCGCATCCTGGGTTTGGAGGTCGGAGCAGACGATTACCTGGCAAAGCCATTCTCGTTCCGCGAGCTGCTGGCGCGCATCCGCTCTATTCTGCGCCGGGTGGAGATGGATCGCCAGACTTCCCAGTTTCAGCCCGTCAATGTCGGGGATATAACATTGGATCCGATTGCCCGCCGGGTTTTCAAGGGCGGACAGGAGCTTCAGCTCTCAGCCCGTGAGTACGATCTTCTCTCCATCTTGATTCGCAATTCGGGACGCGCCCTCAGCCGTGAGGAACTGCTCGCCCAGGTTTGGGGTGAGGATTGGATCGGCGACCCGCGCACCCTGGATGTACACGTCCGCTGGCTCAGGATCAAGATCGAGGAAGATCCGGCTGTTCCCGCCTACCTGCAGACGGTGCGCGGCCACGGATACCGCTTTGCCGGTCCCGAGGAGTTGGTCTGAGTGCTGATTAGGGGTCTTTTTGGATGAAGTCGCTCTTGCCTCGCACGATCCAGACCCGCTTAATCCTGACCCATCTCCTGGTGGCTCTGGTTGCCATCCTGTTAATGGCTGTGATCACCGGACTGCTGACTTACCGGTTGCTGGCAGCCTCAGCAGGTGAAACCGCCGGGCAGATCTCCTGGCAGGTTGTCCGCCAGACGCTGGGCACGATCCTGCTGGCAGCCCTGGCAGCCGTAATGCTGATAGGCTCAGTGGGATACTGGCTGGCGCGCCGGATCGGCAAACCGATCGAAACCCTGGTTCAGGCTGCAGAAAGCATGTCCCAAGGCGATCTACGCACCCGCACTGTTGAGCCTTCAGAACCGCAGGAGCTGCACCGCCTGGTGATTGCCTTTAACAATATTGCCCTGCGCATGCAGGCGAATATCGATGAGATGCGCAGCTTTGTTGCCTACGCCAGCCATGAGCTTCGCACACCCCTGACCTCTATCAAGCTACGCGTAGAGGCACTGCGCAATGGCGCCCTTGACGACCCCCCCGTTACCGACCGCTTCCTGTCCGAGATCGAAAGCGAAGTTGACCGTTTGAGCCACATGGTGAACGACCTGCTCGATCTATCCCGGATCGAGACGGGCCTGGAAACTTCCAAGCTGGTGCCGCTGAATTTATCGGTAGTGGGCAGCGAGGTATTCGAGACCTACAAAGTGCGCGCCCGCCGTACCGGCATAGACCTGTCTTACCAGGCTGAGCCTAACCTGCCGGTGATCCTGGGGGAAGAAGACCAATTACGCCGTATGATCTACAACCTGGTGGAAAACGCGATCAAATACACCCCCAGCGAAGGTTCCGTGACCCTGATCTTAAAGACTATCCCCCCGGGAGATAAGATCCAGTTCCTGGTGCAAGATACCGGCTTTGGCATCCCAAAGGAACACCTGCCTTATATTTTCGACCGCTTCTACCGGGTTGAAGCCACCCGCCCTCGCTATGGCCCCTCCCAGGGCAGCGGTCTGGGCCTGGCGATCGCCCGGACGATCGCCGAGAACCACGGCGGCAGGATCTGGGTGACCAGCAAAGTTGGCCAGGGATCTACTTTTGGGGTGGAGTTTCCCGTTCTGAATCGACCGCTTTAATAAAAAGAGGCCGGCATGCTCTGACATTAGCCAGCCTCTGACTACCCGTATCGGAAAGATACGGTCAGGCGCTAGACCCCCCTAATGAAAAATAGTTAGCCTATCGCCGGGGCTACTTTTCCCCAACGCCGTACAAGCCCATGGTGCGAATGCGGCAGCTCACCCGGCTTTCGCCAGTCTTATAAATAAATGAGGTGGGGCATTCTGTCCACTTGTTCGTCCAACTGTCATAATAATAAATGGTCAGCTCGCCCCGGTTCCACAACCGCTGCTCTGGACCCCTGATCTTGAAATACACGTACACTGGACCAACCACATGGGTGACTTTCTGGTTGTCCGCATTATAAAGGCTGGTTTTCATCAGCTTCTGGGTGAAATCCGGGACATTGGTTCCTGGCAGCTTATTATTCTCGTTCACGCGGGTGAGTTTTACTGTGCCGTCGTACTGGCTTCCGGTGAAAACCAGTCCACTGCGTCCCAGGCTCACGTCCGTGGTCTCGCCAAATTCGATCGTCCCTACCTTGGTTGAGCCGCCTGCCGCCAGCAGCGACAATGCCAGAACGGCCACCAATACTGTCAGGATGAGTTGATTGCGTTTGCTATTCATTAATAGGCTCCTTTCTTCCTCACTCGACGGATGGCTACCCTGGCACAAAACCAGCCTGCTGCTCGATTCCATCCGAAATGATAACTATGATCATTTTACAGGTGTTATTGAAAAAGTCAACTGTTGATTATGTTAGTAACCGCATCCAATATCGACTTCTCTCTTTCCACGCGGATCACAGCCCTTCAACCCGACCGACCAGGTCCCCGCGTGCATATCCCTTTCAGGTGTTGCCATCTCTGGAATCACCTTGCACTGCTCACCAGCCTCTTCTACGAATCGTCTGGCTCGGGCAATGCGTCTGTCGGGGTTGTTTTCTTGGATTAGCGTGCAATAACTGTGCCGTTTTGCATGGCGGACAAGAACTATTCGCCTTTCCAGTCCGGCTTGCGCTTCTCGATAAACGCCGCCATGCCCTCTTTTTGATCCTGCGAGGCAAATAGATAGTAGAACGACCTCCGCTCATCTGCCAGCCCATCGGACAGGAAGGATTGGAAAGCATGGTTGATTGCTTCTTTGCCAAGCTGGATGGCTAAGGGTGCCCGAGCAGCAATTTCACTTGCCAGGGCAAGGGCTTCATCCAGGTAGCGCTCCACTGGCACCACCCGGTTGACCAGTCCAAATTTCAGCGCCTCCTCGGCAGTCAGTGTGCGGTTGTTCAGCACCATTTCCATGGCAACAGCCTTGCCAACTGCGCGGGTCAGGCGTTGAGTGCCTCCAGCACCCGGGATCACCCCCAGGTTGATCTCCGGCTGCCCGAAGCGCGCTGTCTCTGCAGCGATGATCATGTCGCAAGACATCGCCAGCTCATTGCCCCCGCCCAGGCACCAGCCGGATACCGCAGCGATAACCGGCTTTTTGATGGACAGGATGCGATCGAACTGGGCGATATGGTCACTGCGCAACATATCCACCGCGGAAGCATCCGCCATTTCTTTAATGTCTGCTCCAGCTGCAAATGCGCGCTCGTTGCCGGCAATCACGATCGCACCGATTGCCGGGTCGGCATCAAGAACAGCCAGCGCATCCATCAGCTCCTGGATGAGCTGGTTGTTGAGCGCATTTAAGGCTTGCGGCCGGTTGAGGCGGATAAGACCAACCGCCTGCTGTTTTTCTACCAGGATCGTACTGTATTCAGTCATGGATACCTCCCTGCTTGGTTGAGGGAAAATCACTTTTCGATCATCTGGCGGGCCAGCTTATCGACCCGCTCATTATCCACAATTCCAACATGGCCGCGCACCCATTGCCATTCTACCTGGTGACCCTGGATCGCAGCATCCAGTGCTTGCCACAAATCCACATTGGCAAGGGCGCCGCCCTTTCTGCGCCAGTTACGCCTCCGCCAGGCTGGCATCCAGCGGGTAATACCATTTCTCAGGTATTCTGAGTCGGTATAAATTATTACCCGGCAGGGGCGTTTCAAAGCCCGGAATGCTTCCACCGCCGCGGTCAGCTCCATGCGATTATTGGTCGTCTCACTGGCTGAGCCAGTGAGGATCTTCTCGTGTTTTCCGTAGCGCAATAGAGCCGCCCAGCCACCTGAGCCGGGGTTCGGGTCACAGGCTCCATCCGTATAGATGGTGACGGTCTCAAGTTCGCTCATTGCCGAGAGATCAGTCTACGGGGAGCGCCGGTGTAATTCTGAGGCTGTGCGGTCTAACAGGCGCACCGTGCTGGGGAGCTGTTCCAGAGTAAAGTACCAGCGGTAGAGCTGCGTGGCGACATCACTGAGCGCGAAGCGAACCGTTTCCCATGAATGATAGCCAGGCTCAGGACGGGCAAATACCAGAAGATCGACCGCTGCGATCCATTGCTCCGCTTGAGGATCATCAGTGGCTAAATTCTCCAACACGGATACCCGCAGTGGAAAAGCATCACTGACCTGCACCCAGCGCGCCTGGTTTTCCGCCGAGAGTAGCCACTGGATGAAAAGCCAGCTTGCCAGCTGCTCCTCGGGCGTAGATTTCAGGATCGTAAAGGAGGGCCCATAAACTGCGATCGCCGCTTCGTCGTTCCCTGAAGGGAAGGGTAAAACTGTCCACTCGTCGCGATTGCCCAAGCTGTCAAAGGCTGCCCGCTGGTAAGGGATATCGGTTAGATTACCGGTTGCAAATAAGCCCAACCGGCTGGCAAATTCGTTCTCCACGACCTGATTTTCGGGTAACCAGGCGCAACCCTGTTCGTACAGCTCGCGCAAAAAAGTCAGTGCTTCTCTTACCTGGGGTGTATCAAAACGGTATCCACTGCCATCCGGTCGGGTGACCTCGCTGCCAGACGCATACAGCCAGCCCAATACCCCAGGATAATCCGTTGATACGATCCAGCCACCGGTCTGGTCGTTTTCCGCCACATCGTCATCCAGATTCGCCTGGGCAGCCGCGCAGGCCTGCTCCTGAAACTGCTCAAAGGTGGTGGGGGGGGAGCGAAAACCCAGCTCCTTTGCCCAGGTAGTATTGTAAAAAAGCACCTGCCCAGAGCGTTGCGCAGGCAGGCTGAGGCGCGTTTCTCTCCCCACAGGTTGCTCCCAGAAGGGAGGATAAAAATCTGCCTGATCTGTCACGCTCCATCCCCAAACGGGATCTTCAACATAGTCCGATACTTCCACCAGGAGGTCATCCCACTCCAGCGCCTGGTAGTCGTAGGCGGCGACAACATCGGGCGGTTTGCGCTCTGAGATAGCCTGAGCGACCTGCTCAGCCAGGGTCTTATAATCCCCCTGGTTGCTTGCCCGCACCATGATCCCCCACTTATTAGAAGCATTAAATTCCTCAGCCAGCTCTTCAGCCAGCCGTCCAGCTTCTCCATTCCAGGCATGCCAGTACTCGATGGTGGTGCCATCCAGGTCTGCCAGTTTTACATCAATAGCACTCTCCGGCTGGGGTGTTGGGGTTGAAGTAACCTTATGGCTGGGTGTCGGTGTCCGCGTGCGGCCCGGTGGGGGACTGCCATCCGCCGTTGGGGAAGCCTCTCCTGGACGGCGGGTTGGTGCAGGTGCTGGCTGGCAGGCGGCAAGCAGCATGGTGAGCAGGACACCACACAGAATGATTTGCAAAGATATGCTTTTCTGTAACAATCTGAACCTGTTCAAGAGAAGGGATAGGTTAGGGCAGGTAGTCCCAGGGGTTCACTTTGGTGCCATTGTACATCATCTCGTAATGCAGGTGTGACCCGGATGAATTGCCGGTATTGCCCATCGCGCCGACCACATTCCCCTGGAAAACGCTTTGCCCGCAGCCGACATTATAGGTGTCAAGGTGCGCATAAAGTGTCTGCCAGCCGTTGCCGTGGTTGATTACCACAACATTGCCGTAACCCCAGTTATTCCAGCCTGCATACACCACAACACCATTGTCCGCAGCATAGATCGGATCGCCGGTGTTCCCATCGATATCGATGCCGTAGTGATTGGTCGATGGCGAATAGTCAAAACCGGAGAGAAAATGGTTGTTCGCCGGCCAGATGAAGCTACCCACTCCCACGGCACCATCGACAACTGAGCCACAAGCCCCAGGCCCCAGCACTTTTGCTACCCCCGGGTTGTCGCGAGGGATGACCGGAGCACTCCAGGTGACAAACTCGCGCGTCCCGCCGGGTATGATCAACCAGGTGCCAGGCTCAATATTGGGGTCGGCAAAGTCACCAATTTTCTCGGGATTGAGGTGGTTGCCCGGGTAGTTGATGATGTCTTCCGGGTCCACACCAAAAAATTTGGCGACTCCGTTCAAGCCATCTCCGGCAGCCCAGCGATAATAAGTGCCGTTAACGGGCAATATGTTGAGCTCCTGCCCGGGTCTCAAGTTGTGTGGGTTATCTCCCAACACAAGCTGGTTGCCCCACAAAAGGGTTTCTGGCTTGAGGCCGAATTTCTCGGCGATACCAAACAGGGTATCGCCTTGCTCTACCGTATAAAGGATCACTTCCTCCCTGGGGCGAGTTGGCAGAGTGGTCGTTAACAAAACAGTCCGCATAATCCCGGTGGAAGTATCGATGATGGTAAATGCTGGCAACTCAGGCAACGCCTCAGCCGGCGTAGGGGTAGGCAGCGCAGCTGCCAGGGCCGCTTCGGACTGCGAAGTGACCGGACTCACCTGCGCCGAGCTGTAAAACTGGCGCATAATCCAGCCAATCACCAGGACCAAAGCAATCAAAAGCACGTGCGTGCCCAGGCGGAGGGCTGCCTCAGCCATGCCAGCCTGAGAGAGGCTATCCCAAAGCGCCAGCAAGCGGCTCTTGGAAACGGGATCCGTCTCAGAAAGGCCATCCTGGCTGTTCTGAGCGGTACGGTCGCCGGTTTGTGAAAATTCTTCCGGGTAGGGTTCGTCAGACATCAATATCAGCTCCGGTCGCATGATAACATCTGCAAACCGTTTCGTCAAATTGCCACAGGGTGGTGTGTGCACGCAAAAGATGTCAGATAGCCAAGGGGAGAGCTGAGCGGCGAACACACAAAGCATGCCAATGACCTCTGAGCCAAGCCGCCCGGGCTTTAGCGGTCTGGACAGCACCTGCAACGATCCATTGAGCTCCTGGCAGCTTGAGGCGCTGAGTGACGATCTGTTTACAGGCGCTTTCCACCGAACCACTGCCAATCATGAAGCCAGCAGAACGGAAGCGGTCATAGCGCATGCGTTCAGCATTGGTGTAGAAATAATTGGCAGCTTTGTGAGCTTCTGAACAGGAACTCGCCAAAACCTGGAAGGCGTTGATTACCAGTTCCACCTGACCTTCCCATAGGGACTGGGTGACATCTTCCAGCCAACGGGAACGCTCCTGGGGGTCAGCAAAAGCAGCTGCGGCGACAGTTTCGAGATGTTCTTCGGCATGATACCAGTCCACAATCTGGACAGCATTGGGGTAGTACCTGGACACCAAGTTCCAAATCCAGACCGCTCCATCGCCCAAGAAAATCAACTCGGGGCTCAAGTCGGCCCGATCGGAAGAGCGTCGGGTCGGGCAAGAGT
>JBFYSV010000142.1:0-9099 GCA_041301185.1 Anaerolineae bacterium | reverse complement strand
CTTCTCGATCCGTGAGCATCATGACCCGTAGTGTGTAGAATCAATTCATATCCAAGTAATATCAACTTATTCCCGGAGATGATCTTATGCTAGCGGAAATCGAGCGATATGTCAACTGGGTCCACTGGCGAAGTCCAGGAGCCCGCACCTGGCGCGATTATGGTTACGACCTTCATAAAGCGCCATCCAACAGATGGTGAGCGGCGCCTGGAACAACCAGGGCCTCATCCTGCGCATGACGAGCGAGTCGAACGCCTCCTATGGCTTCGCATCCTCCGATCACGCCACTGCTGCTTACCGTCCAGAACTGGTCATCGAATACACCGTGCCGGAGCCAACCGCCACTCCCGACCCGGGTTACACCCGTGCCAGTTACACCTATTCCGCTGAGCACCCGCACGCCGTCAGCGTGGTGGTGCGGGAGGGGGAAACGACCGCCATTGATACCTACGCCTACGATGAGGCGGGGAACCAGACCTGCCGCGTGGAGAATGGCAGCACCTACCTGCAATTCTACAATGACGAAAACCGCTTCTCCGCTGCCTGGTTGGTGAGCGGTACCTGCGCCGAGCCCGGAACCACCCTGGCTGCCTGGACCTTCACCTACGATGGCGACGGCTCGCGCGTCAAACAGGAGTATACTGACGGCAGCGGCACCTTAACAACCTACTACTTCTTCGGTGGCGCGTACGAAGTGGAGACGGATGGAAGCACGGAGACCATCTGCAAATACTACGCTTTCGGAGGGCAGGTGATCGCTATGGAGGAGGACGGGGAGCGGTTCTACTTGCTGACCGACCACTTGGGCTCGGTGGTGGGGGTCACCGATGAAACCGGCGACCTCGTCTCGCAAAGCCGATACCTGCCCTTTGGGCTGGTGCGGGAGGATGTTGGCGCGCTGATCACCGACACGGATTTCGGGTACACCGGGCAGCGCAACCTGGATGCGCAGCAGAACGCCTACTCGCTGGGGCTGATGGACTACAAGGCGCGGTTCTATGATCCTTATGTGTACAGGTTTACCCAACCAGACAGCCTGGTGCCCAACCTGTATGCCCCGCAGAGCCTGGACCGGTATGCCTATGTGCTCAACAACCCGGTGAGGTACAACGATCCCACTGGGCACATGTGCTCGGATCCAGAAGATCCAACTCCAACATGCGAGGGGAGAATTCCACCAAGTAATTCGGTGTATGACTTAGTAAAAATAGTCGATCCTAGTATTGTTGGAAATTATCCAGAACCACTTGAAGATGGTTTAGTACTAAGAGAAGTAGATGAACCTTCCTCTGCACCACAAGCCTTAGACAAACTATGGGATGATAATTCTTGGTGTCCGGATCTAGAGATTGGCTGCGTTGGTGAATATCTCGAATATTATATGGCTACATTTGGGACAGCAATACCAAATTCAATTACAGGCACAGTTGTAGGTTGGCACATAAGTCTAGCGGTAGATCAGTTTGATCAATGGTATGTGGGCATTGGTTTAGATGCGGGTAAGAATGTTCTTGGGGTAAGCTTTTCCATTGTGGAAGGGCGCTTTGATGGTAATCAATTGCCTGAAGATGATAAGGGAGAAAAAGCATTTATAGAGAGCTTCTTAACTGGAAACTCGCTTCAGGGATTTTTAGTACCGATTATGTACCTGGGCGCCAATTATTCCCTATCAGGTAAAAAGACTGCTTTTGAAATTGGATTAGGAGTGCCTCAAGCAGGAGGGGCTTGGACATACTCGTTTAACCTAAGTAAGTTTGTGAATCAGATCGAAGGAGCGAGTAGATGATAGTGCTATATTTAGTCATTCTATTCATTTTTCTGTTGAATATTTGGGTTTGGTTCTTTCCAAATATATTTAAGCAATTTATTAAGCTGGGTGAAGGTGCAATAATCGAGAAGGCTATCCCATCATTGAAGGAAGTTTGGAAGATAATTGAAAATCCACATTATATTTGGTTGCCTAGAATCATATTCGGTCTAGTATTTATACTGATCTTGGTAATGGCTTATATGATGATATTTTTTTGGTAGACCGTTTTAATAATCATATGGTTTATGATACAACTATAGGCACCCTATCTGAATTCTATTCATCTTGCCTTGATTATTGTGCTCCGAATAATGTATGGGTATTGGATATAAGAATGCATCTTAGATCTTATAATGCATTTCCCGTCTTCAGAGGCGTTGATAAATAAATTAAGTTTGCCAGGGATCTTTTTATCACTATAGAAACAGGTTATTGTTCTAGGTATTTTCCCGCACCTTGACAACCTCAAAACTGCAGGACCGCGGTCAACATAATGATCCATATGTGTACCGCTTCACCCAACCCGACACGATCATTTCCGATGCGGGGAATCCACAGGTGTGGAATCGGTACGCGTATGTTGTAAATAATCCCTTACGCTATAACGATCCCACTGGGCATATAGCCTGCAATGTACTTCCTGGTGGATGTAACCCTGTCAAGCCACCTCCCCTTCCTGCCACTATTGACCCATGTAAACTTGGTAGCGATTCTACACAATGTAGAATGCAATATCGAAGAACTGAGGGTGACTCATCTTCTATTCCAACAGAGCCTATAGGAAGTGACGAGAGCAATAATTACGGGAGAAGATGTTATGACTTTAACAATAATTATGGATACTGCAACGATTTCATATCTGTGTCGATAGGAGTTGATATTCCCACCATTGTTACGGGAATAGGTGCGGCTATATTTACATTTGCTCCCGAAATAGGTCTACCGATAGCATTTTCAGGGGTTGCGATGGAAATGTGTGCTTTTACAGCGTCATTTTTATGTATGGCAGTTAAATTAACGAGTGTCAATGTTAACTTCACGTATGATTATCAAGGAAATTTCTATTTTGGCGGTCAGCTATCGGTAGGAAAATCTCTTCTTCCCGTTGTATCTTTAGGCATTGAACCAGGAACCATTTTTACAGGGAATCATCCTTTATCTGGGGAAGAAATGCGAGATGCTCTGTCTGGATTTTCTGTCAGTGCTGGATCAATCGCAACAGGAGGAATAAGTTATAGTCCCTTTGCAGATGATAATAATACGGCATTTTACTATCCGATTCCACCCGAATTGTTTTCAGTAAATGTCACATACAATATTTGGGCACACGATTTCACCCCATAGGGAATATTCTCTTTCGGAGGAATTAAGAAATATGGATATTCTTAAGGGTCTGCTCCAATGTGGCGCCTTTATAATAGTTCCGACTGGCATCATTCTTATCGGATTATGGGTTATTCTTCGGTATATTGGAAGTAAAAATCGATACGCAATTTTCCTTTACGCCCTGTTGATTGGGATTGCTTTTTTTGCAGCATCATTCATTGGCATGTTATCTGATCCCAGATCTACTCAAACACCTATAACCGAGATAATAAAAACGTCTGCCATAATAGCAATAATAGCAACTATCGCTATATTATGTTTTACTATGGTTTTTAAAGGCTTGATAAAGATATTTAGAAAGTTATTCACTCGGTTGAAATAAAAATATTATTACTATTAAAAGTTGATTTGAATTAAAAAAGAATGAAAAAAGAGAGTTTACCGAAGTCTTTTCTTTACCGTTTTTGGCTTTTGTTAATGGTATAGACTGATCTTTTATACAAGGGGCATACCTTTCGGGTACAAATGTTCTTTCCCTTCATCTAGCTACATTACCCCGGCACCCAGTTCATCGTATAAGATAGAGTACTACGTCCACATCTCATTCTCGCACCTTTCCAACCTAATAGCGCAAGAATTCCAGGGTAGATAATGATCCATATGTGTACAGGTTTTCCCAACCAGACAGCCTGGTGCCCAACCTGTATGCCCCGCAGAGTCTCGACCGCTATGCCTATGTGCTCAACAACCCGCTGAGGTACAACGACCCCACCGGGCACATGTGTTCGGACCCGGAAAACCCAACTCCAAGTTGTGATGGCAGCGGAAATACCAAGGTGGGAAATATCATAGTTGCAGGGAAACATGTAAGTGGTGCAGCAAACACAAAAACAGGCCAATCCTCGGGTGCATTGGAGGATTCTCTTTCTCATGAAACAACGCAGGTCACCCAAATCATACCTATTGATCCTACTCAAAAGCAATTTGTGGGCGAGCCTCCACCACCAGTATCGACAACACGTCTAGTTGTAGGAACAGTATTATTTGGTGTTCTCCTGATCGCGGGGGTTGTAACAATAGTGGCAGGATTTGGTGTCTCAACACACGATCCATTAGGAGTCGCGGTAATTGCTTTTGGCGCTGTTGTTGCTGCCTTTGCTGTAGAAGGCCTTTATCAGATATGGCGTCCACTACTGCCAAGCACTTGGCCCAAGAATCTAATTGTTGAGGGTTTTAATATACCTTGAGAAAGGATATCAGATATGCATTTAAAACAAATGGCAATGTTGATAATCTTGCTCGGTCTTGCCCTGTCAGCCATAGCCTTCTGTTATATGCGGCCTAAAGCTCTATTAAATTTACACACAGTTTATAGATTATGGAAACTTCTGCTTATTTCCTCTATCACTATAATAGTAATTGGAATATTATTAATCTCACTACCTGCTAGTATTTGGTAATAATCCATTTGGATTAATTGTTCTGTTGGCGCTAGGTATCCTGCATAATCCAATTTGATACCAGGGATCTCATCTTTGCACCTTAACAACCTCATACCTGCAAGAATTGCGGTCAACATAATGATCCATATATGTACCGCTTCACCCAGCCAGATAGCCTGGTTCCCAACCTATATGCCCCGCAAAGCCTCGACCGCTATGCCTACGTGCTCAACAACCCGGTGAGGTATAACGATCCAACCGGGCACATGTGCTCAGACCCGGAGGACCCAACTCCAACATGTGATGGGAGCGGGACAACGAGGGGAGGGGACAGGATGATCGTTGGGGAGCATGTGGGGGGAAGTCAAACTCCAAGCATCCCACCAGATCCAACTAGTGACAGTGGTGTGAAACAAAATTGCGAAAAAGCAGATCTAAAATGCCAACTAAGATCAACACAAAAGGATAATCCGAGTTCTTTAACTCCCGAATTAAGACCAAATCCTCCACTTGGACCATTAATCGTTATTGGGATATTGGTAACTCTTGTAACTGTTCCTATCGAGGTTTTAATTGTAAAGGCAGAAATGGATTTGGCTTTAGCAGACACGGTCGCTCCACAAATCGGGGTTCCATTGGGGATTACTCTGGCTGTCGTTGGTGCTACGGTTCTTGATTTTGAGGTATCTTATTGGGCGTATGTATATCGAGTGTACTCACAACCAGACATTCATCAAGATTATGAATTGTTTCCTCCGTGGGGGTTTCGGTAACTTCCCTATTTAGGGTAAACACATTCTAGCGAGGTGTTATGGCGATTTTATTCTTTTTGATCACAGCAACGGCAGGGATTTTATTGACTACGATAATTATTAGAAGTACACATAAAAATGATACCTTAACAAAGCATCAACATGCCTTGATACTGGCTACATGTTTCTTTGTAACGTGGCTATGTTCCTTTTTTGCCCCATTCATGGCACCTGAACTTATCAAGGTTCTGAAAAGAGATTTAATAATATTTGGATTAGCTCATTCTGCGTTTATCGGTGTAATTGCATATTGTGTCGGTTTTTTCTTATTTGGAAGAAAGAAAAATAAGAAACCCTGACAACATATATACTCTTCGACCTTGACTAACTCAGGCCTGCAAGACCGCGATCAACAAAATGATCCATATGTGTACCGCTTCACCCAGCCGGACAGCCTGGTGCCCAACTTGTATACCCCGCAGAGCCTGAACCGGTATGCCTATGTGCTCTACAACCCGCTGAGGTACATAACACCCGAACATAGGCGTCTGTTGATTTTACAATGGGAAATCGAACTTCACAAGCGCCTGACGAATCTAGCCTTTACCCAAGTCCGGCGAAACGGCTCTTGGCGGCGATCTGGCGATTGGTATAGCGCAGGCAGATGGACATCATGAGGGAACCGGGAAGGATGAACAAACTGCCTGAATCGGGATAAAAAACCTGTGCAAATCCCGATCACAGGAGCCGATTTGTATTATGGGCCCGGATGGAGTCGAACCATCGATCAAGCGATTATGAGTCGCCTGCTCTAACCACTGAGCTACGGGCCCCTGTGAAACGAAACCGCCGGAGCCGGGGTCAGCCTGTCCCGGGGCACCCACGGCGGAGAGTTGAGAGCGGGCGACGGGATTCGAACCCGCGGATATTAGCTTGGAAGGCTAATGCCTTACCACTTGGCGACGCCCGCGCGGCGTTCATTTTACCGTGAGGCTCGCGGACGGTCAAGCAGCCCTGGCTGGTATAATCTGATTCTCAGCTAATCTACCACCTACCATGCTGCGCTCCATCCTGCGCAAGGTCCTCATCCTTGCCATCTCACTCCTGATCGCCAATTTCGTCGGCTTCACCTTCGCCACGCTGGTCTCACCGCTTGCCATGGCAGGCAATCCTTACGAGTCGGTCAGGACAGAAACCTACCCTCTCCTGCCTTATTACGCCGCGTATTTCCAGGGACTTCTGCAAGGGGATTTTGGATCTTCCAATAACGGCGAGCCAGTATTGAGCGTGATCGCCAGGGTGGGGGTCGTCAGCCTTGGCTTGTTGGGCATTGCTCTGCTGCTCAGCATCCTGACCGGGGTGTCCCTGGGTCGGCTTTCTGTGCGCAGTGGTAAAGCCGGCATTGCCCCTTGGATGACCGTGCTCTCCACCATGGGCCTGGCTTCCCCCGCTTTCTACACTGCGGTCCTGCTCATCTTCCTGGTCCTGCAGATCGTATTGTTCGGTCCTTTTAGCGAGCTGACTTTGCCGTTCATGGGCTTTGGCTGGGACGCGCACCTGGTGCTGCCGGTGCTGGCGCTGGCAATCCAGCCAACCGTAAAGATCGCCCGCCTGACGGGTGGGCTGCTCTCGGAGGAGATGGAAAAACCTTACGTCATTGCCGCCCGCGGCTTCGGGTTCAAGTTCACAAGCATCAAGCGCCGGTATGCCTTCCGCAGTATCCTCTCGGGCGTCGTCCTGATCATTGCCTCCTCCACCCGGTTGATGGTGGCGGAACTGATCATCCTCGAGCGTTTGTTCAACTGGCCTGGTTTTGGCCGGCTGGTGGGTGCCACCCTCAGCCTGAGCCATGGCACGGCAGACTACCTCTCTCCGCCCATGATGGCGATGCAAATGACCGTGTTGGTGGCGTTCTTTTTATTGATCGACCTCTTCGCCACCATTCTCGCTCGCGGGTTGGACCCGAGATTGCGTGTTGACCGAGAGTCGCAGGTCCCCGAAACCAAGGCCGCGTGATGACACCTCACTGGAACCAAGGAAGACCGTATGAGCGGTGAAGACCTGCTCAAGCAAGCCCGGGACGCGCTCCACCTTGGCAACCGCCAGGCGGCAGTGACCCTCTTTGCCAGGTTGTTGCACGCGAATCCGGCATCCGTGGAAGCCTGGCTTGGGATGGGTTTGGCGGTGGAGGATGGAGAGAAACGCGTCTACTGCCTGAGCCGGGTTCTAAAACTCGATCCTGGAAACCTGGAAGCTTGGCTCGGGCTGGGTCTCACCCTGGAGGATAAGGAGAAGCGCCTCTATTGCCTTAACCGGGTGCTGAGACTTGATCCCGGGAACCTGGAAGCACGCAAGGCGCTGGAGTCTTTGCAACGAACATCTCCATTCATTTCACCAATTCCTGAGCCGGGTGGAATTGAACAAGAAACCTCCCCTACGATTGAACCCGTACCTCCGCTTGAGGTTGGCGAGGCTGCGACATTTAGAAAGAAACGCTCTCCCTTCCGAACCATCAACTGGGTCTTGTGGATCGGGATACTGATCGTGGCAGGTTTCCTCCTTGTGGCTCTCTTGGGTCCCTCATGGGCACCTCAGAATCCGATGGAAGAACACTACACCTTGATCGTGGATGGGAAGATCAGAACGCCACCCTATCCACCCTTTAAGGTGGACGGATTTCCACTGGGAACAGATAATTTCGGACGCGACCTATGGAGCCGCATCCTGTGGGGGGTGCGCCCGACCATGATCATGGTGGCTTCGGTGGCAGGCATCAGGCTGTTCCTGGGGACTCTGCTGGGACTGTTGATCGGTTGGGTGGAAGGACGCCTCAGGCGTCCGCTCGAATCCATCCTGTCCACGACGCTGTCCATCCCGGTTCTCATCGTCGCCATCATCGGCATCTTTGCAGTCGGCGTAGAAAAGGGGCTGCTGGCTTTCATCATCGGTCTGGGGATCACAGGCTGGGCGGAGACCGCCCGCCTGGTGAGCGAGCAAACCCGCCTGGTAAAGAAACAATTATTCGTCGAGGCAGTGCGATCGATGGGCGCCTCGGAGCGCTACATCCTGTTCGTTCATGTAGTTCGCCATATCACACCCCTCCTATGGATGCTGCTTCCGATCGAGATCAGCAGCACCCTGCTCATTTCAGCGGAGCTGGGCTTCCTGGGCTACTACATCGGGGGCGGGGTGTACGTGGAGATCTCTGATTTTGTGGCGGTCAATACCGCCGGCTTGCCGGAATTGGGGCAGATGCTCTCCTCCGCCCTGCAAAAGCTGACCGAACCGCTGGCGCTCATCGTGGTCGGGACCGTCATCTTCCTCGGCGTGCTGGGTTTCAATTTGCTGGGGGAGGGGCTGCGCCGGGAGATCAATGTGGAGCGGATGCGCCGCAATCGGCTTGCCGCGTTGCTGCCCCAGGACTGGGCTGAAAAATTGGAGCACCGCCTGATGAGGCCCGTCTCCGACTGGCTGCAGGACCACCGGCGGCTGGTGCGCGCCCTGGTTTTCGCTGTCCTGATGCTTGTCGCGGCATGGATCGTTCGTGGTCAGATCTACACCCCAAGCGTGGGAACAGAGCAGGGAACCATGCCGATGCCTGGCGGTCACCTGTGGGCTACCGAAAGGCGCGATCCTTATGGCACACTCTGGACGGAGGTCTCCCTGGAGATCGCTCCTGAGTTGCTCTGGTCTTACCCGCTGCCGGGTGGTCCGGCGGGAGGTCCCGTCGTGAACAGGGATGGGATCATATTTATTGCCGCCCGGGAGC
>JBFYSV010000139.1:0-6097 GCA_041301185.1 Anaerolineae bacterium | reverse complement strand
CCTGAACTCCACACCTCAGGATTAGCAGATAGCCTGCAGAGCATTGCAGCCCAGTTGGACGATGCCCTTATGGAACAGGATTACCTGCGCCACAAGGCGTTGGAAAAACTGCAAAGCGCACAGTTGTTGGTAACCACGCTGGAAAGCCTGGCGCTGGATGATCGCCGCCATTTGCTGGCACAGACCGCCAGCCTGATGCTGGATGCCGGTGAGGACTTCCTGGACGCCGGAGACGACGAAATGGTTGCACGGGTGCAAGCCGACCTGGTTGCTATCGAAACCGCCCTCAACGACCCGGCTTTTCCCATTCCATCCCTGGCATTGTTTGAAACCCCATTGGATGAGATGGAATTGTTACCCGAAATGGCGGGGGAACAGATACAGGAAAAGCCGGTGATCACAGCACAGGCAGCCACCCGACCACCAACGCGGCTGGCTCAACCATCCAAACGCCAACGACCTTCCCCGTTGCGCTGGGTGATCTCGATTGGCGGGCTGGTTGTATCGTGCCTGACCATGTTGTGTAGCGGCGCCAGCCTGTACGCCGGGTGGGCTAACAACGCTTCTACCAGCGGAGAAGAATCAACCATCTACCTGACCCAGACTGCCTTCTCCGTGCAAATGACGGCCGGGGCGCCAGCCACCATACCCCTGGCAACAGGTCAATGGATCGAACCCACACCACCATTTGAGATGCCAACGCAGCCAACCTCTTCGGGCGTCTCCTGTCCCGCGGCGCCAGTCTCTCGCCTGCAAATCGGCAACCAGGCAAGCGTGGGGAATGTGGGCGGATATAGCCTGACCATCTATGAAGCTCCTGGCTATCAATCTGCAGAACTGTATTACCTGGAGGAAGGCGATTTTTTGTCCATCATTGGCGGTCCGGTGTGCGTCCAGAACCAGTACTGGTGGGAGGTCAATCTGGATCAAGGGAATACCGGTTGGGCGCCAGAAAGCAGTGAAACAGGCGCCTACCTGCTCAACCCATGAGCTGGCAAATGGACAACATCCTGGTGCTATTTGCAAGCATCCTCAAATGGATATAAAGTTACCTTCACCAAAGGAGAATTCTCATTATGAAAACTGTCTTTCAGGTCCTCAGCCAGGCTGAAATCGAACGCATCCACGCTGCCTCGATGCAAGTGCTGGAAACCACCGGAATCAAGGTGGATTACAAAAAAGCGCGCCATTTATTTGCACAGGCGGGTGCAAGGGTGATCGATGAAGACCAACGTGTTTATATCCCCGAGAGCCTGGTGCGCTGGGCAATTGATCAGGCGCCCAAGCAATTCAGTTTGTACGGTGCAGATGGCGATTTCCGCCTTGAAATCAGCAGCCAGACCACCCACTTTGCAGCCCTGGGAACCCCAACCCAGATTATCGATATGGATAGCGGCGAGCGGCGACCCACCACCCTGGCAGACACCATCCGGCACATCCAGCTCATCGACGGCTGCAAACACATTCACAACTCGCAGATGGACATTTGGCCCAACGACATCCCCATGACCACCATCCACACCGAATCGATCTGGGCATGGGCGCACCACAGCCGCAAGCCTTTCGGTATGGGATGCTATGGGTTCCTGCCCACCCTGGATATGATGCGCATGATGGCAATAGCGGTGGGTGGTAAGGAAGAGTTGCGCCAGCGACCGCGCTTCTTCTCCATCTGTTCGGTGGTCAGCCCGCTGCAGATGGCGCAAATCCAGGCGGAAGGGCTGTTGATCTGCGCCGACTACGGTCAGCCATTAGCTATGTCGCCGGAAGCTATTGCTGGCGCCACTTCACCCGTCACCCTGGCTGGTTTGCTGGTGCAGGAAAACGCCGGCATCCTGGCGCACATCGTGCTGGCGCAAATCTTCCGGCCTGGCACGCCAGTGCTATATGGAACGGTTTCCACCATCGCCAATATGCGTCACGGCACCGTTGCCCTGGGCGCGGTAGAAACCGGCCTGATCACTGCTGCATCAGCTCAAATGGCACATTACTACAACCTGCCATGCCGCGGCGTGGGTGCCACCACCGAATCCAAGCGCGAGGACATGCAAGCTGGCATCGAACGCACCGCCACGCTGCTGCAAGCTGTGCTGGGCGGCGTCAACTTCATCACCTGCGCTGGCACCCTGGATAGCACAATGCTGGAAAGCGATCCGCTGCTGGTGCTGGATGACCAGCTTTGCGGCGCAGCGCTGCGCATTGCCCGGGGTATCGAAGTCAATGAGGATACGCTGGCGGTAGATCTGATCCAGCGCGTCGCGGTGTCCGGTAATTACCTGGCTGAAAAGCACACCGCCAGTCATTTCCGCAAGGAACATTTCAGGCCTGATCTGTTCGTTCGCGACCCCTATGAAACCTGGGAAAAAGCCGGTGGGAAGCTGGCGATCGACCTGGCGCGCGAACGCGCCCACCAGATACTGGCTGAACACCAGCCGCGCCAACTTGATCCACGGGTTGAACAAGAGTTGCAATCCTATCGCGAGATGGCAGCCCAACGCCCGATTGAAGAGTTCTACGCCTGGGAAGATGAATCGCGCCAGGACATTTTTGATTGAGTTACCCTCCAGGATAAAGCCATGCCAACAAACACCCGCTCCGACTCTGCCCGCCTGCCCCTGCGCCTGAAATTACTTTTCAGCACCGGCGATCTTAGCACCAGCATCCCGCTGGCGATTTTGATGTTCTTTCAACTCTATTTTCTCACCGACGTTGCCGGGTTACGTCCGGATTACGCCGGTTGGGCGGTGGGGTTAAGCCGCATTTGGGATGCCATCAACGACCCGCTCTTTGGTCTGGTCTCTGACCGCATCCGCACGCGCTGGGGGCGCCGGCGGGTATTGTTGTTGTTCGGCGCTGCACCATTGGGGCTGAGTTTCATGCTGATGTGGCTTGTGCCCCCCTTCAGCCAGTTGGGATTGGCGGTTTACTATGCGGCGGTGTTCATCTTGTTCGATACAGTCTTCACGCTGGTACACGTGGGATATAACGCATTAACACCTGAAATGACCCAAGATTACGATGAGCGCAGTTCACTGAACGGTTATCGCATGGTGTTTTCGATCTCCGGTACGCTGGGTGCTATCATCCTGGTTACTGTGTTGGGTTGGAGCATCTCAGACCAACGCCTGCTGTACACCCTGGTGGGCATTATCCTGGGGTTGCTATCGATCATCCCACCGCTGATCGTTTTCAAGGTCACCCGTGAGCGACCATCGAACGAGCTGCCCGAACCACTGCCCTGGAAAAAGGCGCTCTCCACCACGCTGAACAACAAACCCTTCCGCCTGGTGATGGGTTTATACCTGCTGAGCTGGACCAGCGCCAGCATTCTGGCAGCCGTGCTGGTTTACTTTGCCACCTATTACCTGCGGGTACCGGAACAAGCCAATTACTTTGTGCTGCTCGCCCAGGGCTCGGCGATCCTGTTCATTCCGCTGGTGGTCTGGCTGGCACGAAGGTTGGATAAGCGCCGCGCCTTCATGCTGGGCTCGTTAACCTGGATTGTGATCATCCTGATGATTGGCGCTCTTTCTCCTGAGCAGGTAGGACTGGCATACCTGCTGGCAGCGCTGGCGGGCGCGGGCATTGCCACGGCGTACGTTATCCCCTGGGCAATGGTGCCAGATATCATCGAATACGACCAGGCACAAACAGGTCAACGCCGCGAAGGATCCTACTACGCCTTCGCCTCTTTCTTCCAAAAGCTGGCAACCGGTTTCGCCATCTGGGCAATGGGGCTGGGGCTGGCGCTGGCGGGCTACATCACCCCAACCGCCAGCAATCCGCTGCCGGTGCAGCCAGCGCAAGCGTTGCAAACCCTGCGCCTGTTCATAGGACCTCTGCCCGCCCTGCTGCTGGCTCTGGCGATCCTGTGCGCCTGGTTTTACCCGATCAGCCGCGAGAGCCACCGCGAACTGGTGGAGAGATTGGGGGAGGAGATGTAAGAGAAAGAACCTGTTGAAATAAAAGTCAATCTTCCCAAGACTCAGCATGCTACTGGATGATCGAATGTGGAGGTTGATAAATCCTGGCTGCTGGAGTTGGGTTACAGGTTGTGGGGCCAGGGATCCATTCCTGCCTTCTTCCCAGCCAACCACAACTCACGATCAAAGGTAGCCAGTGTTACGTTTGTTTCCATGGATTCCTGCCAGATGAGCGCGGTGGCGAGGTGCAGGGCATCATAAGCGCGTAATCCATACTTCCACGCCAACTGCGAGGCGCGCTCAACGATTATATAGGATACAGGTGTGCGCACAAAATCCGGCCATTGCAACACGAAGTCCTGCCACGCGTTCTCTGCATCCCTGGCTGGCACCCAGTTCAAACGGACCGCTTTTGTGAGTGCTGAAGCTATTTCCACTTGTGTGAGACTGGAAGAACCAGCAACATCAGCCTGTTCAATCATCTGGTTCACTTCTTGAGTACTGTTTTCCTGTACAAAACGTTTAACCAGGGCACTGGTATCGAGGTAAACAATCACTCTCGATCCTCCACAACCAGGTCGGAAAGCTGGCGATCACCTGAGTTCAATGCAGCGGGGGAGTATGATTTTGGTTTCTGCCCACTCCAGGCTACCTGACCGGCGCTGATCATCGTCTGAATGCGTTCCTCAACCGTTTTTTTAATCGGGATAATATACCCAATCGACTTACCATGTTCTGTTACCGTTATGATTTGGCCCGCCTTAACTCGCCGCAAATACTCACTCAACCTGCTTTTCAACTCACGTGTACCAACTCTTAATTCGGACATCACCTGCTCCTTTTGTAGCCACATTATACTATATGTGGTTGCAGGTAAGCAGGTTCGTGTTCGATCAAAGCGTTGACATGCACGCTGGCATCAATGGTGTAAACACTCATCGGCGGAGATCATCCATCAGGGACTGTGTATCCACATCGGTGGGCATGGATTGGCGAATCTCCTCTGCCAACTGCCGGTAAACCGCCCAGCTATCCACAGCCGACTGGCGCGCAGCGTGCAACATTTCCGACTCCACCTTTTCCTGATCCAGTGGCGAGAGCAGCGCCACCGGTCGTCCTTGCAGGGTGATCACATACGCCTGGTTCTCCTCGCGCACGCGGCGCAGAATTTCAGCGGTCTTGTGCCGCAGTTCTCGCACCCCAATCAATGCCATGATTTGCTCCTGAAGCTACTGGGATAGACCCTAAAAGGTTTTCTCGGCTTACATTCGCCCAGGATAGAGAAGGAAACCTTTAGAGACTGTTTAAAAACTATCCCAAAAGGGGTAATACTCTGGTCAAAAAATGAAAAGTAGGGCAAATTTGGTTGATGACCAAACCAACACAAACCTACCCTACTGATTTGAATGATACCGAATGGGCGCAAATTGCGCAATACCTGCCCAAAGCCAAATCAACCGGTCGACCACGGCAATATTCGTGGCGGGAGATTTTGAATGGCATTTTTTACATAGCTAAGAATGGATGTGTGTGGCGAGCCTTGCCGCACGATTATCCTCCCTGGGAAACGGTGTATGGTTACTTTCGCAAGTTTCAACAAACATCCTTGTGGGAAGTGTTGAATCGTGTGATCCGAGAACGGGTGCGCCAGAAAGTCCATAAAAAAGCTACCGCCAGTCTAATGATCATGGATAGTCAGACCGCTAAAAGCGCCGAAGGTGGTGAACAACGCGGTTTTGATGGTTTCAAACGAGTAATTGGTCGGAAACGCAACCTGATCGTTGATAGTCTGGGGCTGTTGGTTTTGGCGAAAGTGACCGCTGCGAATGTCCAGGATGTGCATGCCGGAAAAATGGTTCTTCAGGAACTTTACCAAAGACCCCAGTTGCTGCTCCGCTTGCAAAAGATTATCGCTGATGGCGGTTATCGAGGTGAATTGGAGGAGTGGGTTCAACAAAAACTGCATGTGGTCCTTGAGATCGTGCTCAAACTCGGTGATAAAAAAGGCTTTCAGGTCTTACCCAAACGCTGGGTCATTGAACGTACCAACGCCTGGATCTCGCGCCAGCGGCGTTTAGCTCGGGATTATGAACGCCTCGTTGCTTCAGATGAAGCTTTCCTTTACATTACAATGATTCGCATTGGTCTTCGTCGCCTTGCCCATTCTTAGGGTT
>JBFYSV010000015.1:0-2828 GCA_041301185.1 Anaerolineae bacterium | reverse complement strand
GCCCGCCCGAAACGATCACTGCGGCATCCGAAACGCTCACCCCACCCCCGGCTTCAGCATATTCCACAACCCGGGTAGCAATCTCGCCTTCTGCCAGGACAGGCTCCACTTTGGTGGGTGTGTCCGAGCGGGTTGGATCGGCTTGCGGCGCAGGGAAGGCACGCGTGCGGGTGGTAACGATCTGGGTTTTGCCGCTACAAACCGCTTTAACAAGCAGCTTACCGGCATATACTGGACGGGTAGCGACGATACGTCCATCGGCTACATCCACAGCAGTTACATCGGGCATCACACCGCTTTCCAGGTCGATGGCGCACATGGCTGCCAGCTCTCGCCCGCGAACGGTTGTGGGGAGGATCAATACTTCAGCATCCGCTGACTTTACCAGTTTTGCCAGAAGCGCTGTATAGGCCTCAGGGCGGAAATCTGCCATGCTGGCATCATCTGCATACAATACCTCGCCAGCCCCGTACTGGAAGGCCTCTGCCGCAACTGCCTGGGCGCCTGCGCCAAAAACCACAGCGGTTACACCACCGCCTAGCTTACCAGCCAGGCTGCTGCCTACTCCCAGCGCTTCCCAGGAACCAGCATGGGCCTTGCCTTTGAATTGATCGATATAAACCCATACTTTGTTGCTCATCATAGCACCTTCTCAGCCAGGATTTTATCAGCCAGTTTTTCGGCGATATCCTGCGGGCTATCGCCGGTGATGATCTCGGTAAGGACTTCACGCACCGGCGGATTGATCAGCTCCGGCCATTTTACGACCGAAGCAGGCGCCGGAATGCCCAGGTCTGCCAGCGACCAGGTAGGGATGTCTGCCCGTGAGGCCTTGCGGATGCCCATAAAGGATGGGTAACGTGGCTCGGCAATATCCTTGCCAACGCTGAGTGCCACGGGGAATTTAGCCTCTACCACCTGGCGCCCCTCTTCTGTAGAGCGCGAGACACGGATGCTTCGCCCGCCTGGATCGAGAGCCTGAATCACCGAGACGAGGGAGAGCACCGGCCAGCCCAAGACGCGCGCCGTCTGCGCAGCCGTCACGCCCATATCGCCATCGATAGCCTGCTTCCCGAAGAAAGCCAGGTCCACGTCGCCGATCTTGCGCAGGGCTGCCGCGAGCACTTTAGCGACTGCCTGGCTATCGCTGGAGGCGAGAGCCGGATCGGAAACCAGAATTGCCTGTCCACACCCCATGGCGAGAGCATGCTTGAGTGCTTCCCTGGCGCTTTCTCCACCGATGGTAAGGGCAACCACCTCTCCACCGTGGGTTTCCTGTTGAAGCAATGCGGCTTCAACAGCGAACTCATCCCAGGGGTTGATCACCAAGGGTGCATCTCCCCAGGTCACTTTCCCGTTTTCCGCGATCACTTTAGCAGCGGAGTCGGGCACTTGTTTCACACACACTACGATTTTCAAGGCGACCTCCTATTCCATGAAAGAATGTCTTGAATATTGGAAACTATTTCCAGAAATTTATTCCTGCCAGAACTCCGGATCGTATGCCGGTAGCTCACACCGTAAGAGGGCGTCGTCGCGATACCCCAGGGCATATCCCGCCTGCATCAACTGGTGAATTTCACTGGTGCCTTCGTAGAGGATCGCCCCTTTGGCATTGCGGAGATAACGCTCTACATCATACTCATCGCTATAGCCATATGCACCGTGCACCTGAATCGCTTCGGCGGCTGCCTCGAATGAAGCGTCAGTAGCAAACCACTTGGCTAGTGAGGTTTCACGCGTGTTGCGCATGCCCAGATTCTTCATCCAGCCCGCCCGCAGGTAGAGCAGGCGCGCGGCGTCGTAAGATTGTACCATACGGGCTATCTTCTGCTGGATTAGCTGAAACTTACCGATCTCGCGCCCAAAAGCCGTGCGCTCGTTGGCATATTTAACGCTGGCTTCCAGGCTGGCGCGTATCAGCCCGGTGGCGCCTGCTGCCACCGTATAACGCCCGTTATCCAGGCAAGACATGGCAATCTTGAAACCCTCTCCATCCTCGCCGATGCGGTTCTCCACCGGCACGCTCACATCCTGGAAAGCGATCCAGCCGGTAGAGCCGGCGCGCACACCCAGCTTGCCGTGAATATCGCCGCGGCTTACGCCTGGGGAGTCCAGCTCGACCAGCAGTGCCACCAATTCTTCATGCGGATCAGCCTTAGCCTGCGCCTCACGCGCCACCACCAGGGCATGGTCAGCCTTTGTAGCCAGGGAGATCCACATCTTCTCACCGTTAAGCACATAAAGATCCCCCTGGCGACGGGCTGTGCTGGCAATCGATGCGACGTCTGATCCGGCGCCCGGTTCGGTCAGCCCAAAACAGGCGATCTTCTCACCGCGCGCCTGCGGAACGAGGAAACGCTGCTTCTGCTCCTCTGTCGCCCACTGGAATAATCCCAGGCTGTTCAATCCCACGTGTACCGACATCACCACCCGCAAGGTGCTGTCCACCGCTTCCAGCTCCTCGCACGCCAGCCCCAGGGCGATATAATCCATGCCCTGCCCGCCATAGCGCACTGGCAGGCAGATACCCAATATTCCCAGCTCAGCCATGCGCGGCAGGATAAAAGGAGCCATCTCCTGCTTGCGATCAAATTCCTTGATGATGGGGGAGATTTCCTTCTGAGCGAACTCCCGCACCATGTGCTGGAGCATGCGATGTTCGTCAGACAGAGCAAAATCCATAGAAACTACTCCAAAATGATCGAGTGAAATGATTATAGCCAATCCCGGCTGAGAGGACAACTGAAATTTGTCATATTCCCCGTATGTCTGGTGACTGAACTTGCCTTCAGCTATAATCCTGGCTGTGAAGCGCTTATCAAAAC
>JBFYSV010000135.1:0-4087 GCA_041301185.1 Anaerolineae bacterium | reverse complement strand
TAATTTACAAGTAGAAAGAGAACGACCCTGCCGAGTTTCATCGGGGTTCACCTATTCTTTCGTGTCTTTATAACAATCATACACTTTTCTATCCAAATCGGCAAGGGGGGGGTTTTTGGTGTTGTGGGCGGCGCCAGAGCCGCCGCCCTCAACACCAAATCCCCCGCCCTTGCCGATTTGGATAGAAAAGTGTATGATGGTTCTAAAGACACGAAAGAAGAGGTGAACCCGGATGAAACTCGGCAGGCTCGTTCTCTTTCTCCTTGTAATGTCCCTGGTTTTCCCGGCGGGCAATAGCCAGGCAGAGCCGCTGGCGCCCGGCGAAGACTGGACCTACCTGCGCCCCGGCATCGACTGGCAGAAATTTGATCTTAACGATCCCCGTCCGATCGAAATCTTCGTCGCCCGGCTGCACCGCGGCGAGCTGAGCGCTACCCTGGAGACCGGCATCGGTCAGGGCAGGGTCTCCGGCGGGACGGAAACCACCAGCGGGATGGCAGCCCGCTACGATAACGCTGTCAACTACTGGGGGCAAGCCTGGGGCAACCGCAACGATGTGGTGGTGGCGATTAACGGCTATTTCTTCGGCGAGCCGCAGGAGCCGCTCGGCGTGCCGTGGAGCGGGGTGGTGCATTCCAGCTGGTACGCCCACCGCTATAGCGATAACATCGGGGATGCCGGATTCGCCTGGACCCACGAGCGGCAAGCGTTGATCGGCTCGTGCGTGTACCACACCGGCAACAAGAACGAAGTTTTGTTCGAGAACGCCGGCACCTTTGCACCGAATATTGATGCGATCAACGTCGCCCAGGACGACGAGGATTTCATCCTCTATACCCCCCAATACGATGCCAGCACCGGCACCGATTCCGGCGCCCTGGAGTTGCTGGTGGAGATGAGCAGCCCAAACCAGATCCTGCCCAAACCGGCCGGGGCGGTGGGATATATCCGCCAGATCAAACCGAGCGGCCCCACGCTGTTGTATCACGATTACGTGGTGCTCTCGTTCTGGGATGAAGCCCGGGCATCCGTGCAAACCCGGATTGATGACGGGCGGATTGCAGTTGGCGACCGGGTGACGATCTCGCAGGAGATCACCGACTGCGATAGCGTGCCAGCCCAGGACTGGACCAAGACCTACGCCGGGCTGGGAGGGGATTATCACTTCCTGAACGACAGTGTGATTCGCTCGGATTTCAGCAACCCGGATGCCGGCGTGCCCAACTCGCGCACCGCGGTGGCTTATAACACCGATTACGTCTACTTTGTAGTGGTGGATGGTTTCCGGGTGGATAGCCGGGGATTAAATATCGGCGAGCTAGGCAGCTTTCTGAAGAATAACGCAGCCATCCAGGCCACCGACGCGGTCTCACTGGACAGCGGGACTTCCACGACGATGGTCATCGACGGGGCTGTGGTGAACAACACCCAATGTAATTTTTTCAGGAACTGCGGCTGGCCCCTCGTGGATACGGACGACCCTCTGGCAAAACCGCCCGAGGAGACGGTGCTCGACCCGGCTTTGACTTATAAAACCGAGTGGGATAACCCGACCGGGGCGGTCGAGGCGCTGATCGGCACGACTTTCCTGATGGTCTCGGTGGAGCCGATCTCGCGATCGGACACCTTCACCCCCACCCAGGCAGTCACCACCAATGCCAGCACCGCCATCCGCCTGGGGCCGGGGACGAATTACGCCTCGCTGGGCAGTGTCCCGGCGGGAGCCAGCGGGGAGGTGATCGACCACCTGAACAAGATCAACGGCGTGCTGGCGAAAAACGGGGATGGAGTCTCCTACTGGTGGTTCGTGGAAGTGAACGACCTGGCAGGTTGGGTGACCGAAGAGTCGCTGCAGGGCGGGGCTGTGCCGCCCAGCCCGACCCCAACCCAGCCACCGGGGCCTACCCCAACCCCAACCCCCGAACCCACCCCGATCGCCTTTACGGATTTCCATTTCATGCCGATCAACCCCCAGGGGGCAATGGGTGTATCCGCGGCGGATTACGGAAAGCCGCAAAGCACGCCCGTTCCCGCGCCCTTCGCCGAGATTTTCCCCGGACCTGGAAGATGAGCCTGCCAGTGGGCAAGCTGCCGCCAGACCTGCTGGCGAAAATCCTCTCCCAAGCGCCCATCCTGGATGGGCGCGTCCTTTTGGGACCCGGGGTCGGGCTGGATTGCGCCGTGGTGGAGGCTGGCGATAGCTTGCTGGTGTTCAAATCGGACCCGATCACCTTTGCCACGCAGGAGATCGGCTGGTACGCGGTGCAGGTCAATGCCAACGATATCGCCACCAGCGGGGCTCAGCCGCGCTGGTTCCTGGCGACCCTGCTCCTGCCCGAGACAGGCACCACCCCGGCGCTGGTGGAGGCGATCTTCGCCCAGGTGCGGGACGCCTGCCAGAGCCTGGGTATCTCGCTGATCGGGGGGCACAGCGAGATCACCCACGGTTTGGAGCGCCCCATCCTGGCGGGCACGTTGGTGGGAGAGGTGGAGAAAGGGCGCCTGGTGACGCCGCAAGGGCTGAAACCCGGCGACCACCTGCTAGTCACCAAGGGCGTGCCGATCGAGGCGACCGCCATCCTGGCGAACGAGTTTTCAGGACGTCTATCCGCATTCCTGAGCAACGCTGAGCTGCGGAAAGCGCGGCACTTTCTCCATGAGCCGGGGATCAGCGTGGTGCGGGATGCCCAAATTGCTATCCAGGCTGGCAGGGTGAGCGGAATGCACGACCCCACCGAGGGTGGGCTCTACACGGCGGTCTGGGAGCTGGCAGAGGCCAGCGGATACTCGCTGGTGGTGCAGCCCCAGGCAGTGCCGGTGCCGCATCTGTCCGGGCGGATCTGCGCCGGGCTGGGCATCGACCCGCTGGGGGCGATTGCCTCAGGGGCGTTACTGCTGGCAGCGCCAGCTGGAGATGCGGAAAAGATTATGGTAGCCCTGGGAAAAGAGGGTATTCCTTGCAAGGATATCGGCAGGGTGGAAGATGGCCCCACAGCGGCCTGGCAAGAGATGGGCGGCAAACGGTCCCCTTTGCCGCGCCCTGTGCGGGATGAGATCGCGAGTCTGTTTTAAATAACTTCGCACTCCGCACCCGACACTTGACACCTGACACGTGACACATCCTCTCCCCCCATTCCGGACTATTTAAAGTCTATTTCTCCCGCCTTTAATTGACTCCGGCCTATCCGGATGCTAAAATATATGCAATTACAGCTTGTCGTTACCTTACCAGATTTGGAATCCCTCGTATCGGATGCGACGATCTGAACACCTGTATTGGTCGCTGCCCCGCTATCCACGGCGGGCAGGGTGTTCAGGGAGCAACAGGCGAAACCGGCCGATGGGCCGGTTTTTTTGTTAAGCCCAGGGGGAGCACCAGCCGGGAGCCCGGCTGCCGGTACACAGGAGGGAGCCATGATCCTTACGCCCAGTGTCTTGCTGTTGACTGCCACCATCGCCGATATCTGCATCACCCTGTTTGGCATCGGGGTGGGGTGTTTTGAGACTAACCCCATCGTTGCCTCGTATGGCTGGGTCACCATGCTGATGGGCAAGCTAGTCGCCACCCTGCTGGTGGTGTTTGCCCTGAATGCCTTTGGCAACCGCCTGGGCGGGCTGGCCTTTATCCCGGGGCGGGTGGTCAGCCTGGTGGTGCTGTGGAACGTGCTCAATGTGAGCGCCCAGTTGATGTGAACAGTTCCTTGCCTTAAATTCGTAGAGACGCAGCATGCTGCGTCTCTACTTTGTGCTACCCATCCAAATCCCATTCAGGGAGGAGTAAGCGTTGGTTACTCAGGCAGGAGCACTGCATCAATCACGTGGATCACGCCGTTGGAGGTTTCGATGTCGGTGATGATCACCTGAACGTTATCGTTGAGAAAGACGTTGCCGTCCTTGACGGAGATATTGAGGGAGTTGTCCGCCAGGGCGGTCTCAGCTGACTGTCCGTCCAGGGCAACTGCATCGGCAGCCATCACCTTAGCGGGAACCACATGGAAGAGCAGGATATTCTTGAGGGTTTCGAGGTTCTCAGGCTTGAGCAGCTCTTCGACGGTGCCAGCGGGCAGCTTGGCGAAAGCCTCATCGG
>JBFYSV010000133.1:0-14693 GCA_041301185.1 Anaerolineae bacterium | reverse complement strand
GCCAGCAGGAGGTCCGCCCATTCCTTCCATCATAAACATCCTGTCTCCGGTATTGCTAGAGGCAGTCGCCGAGGTAGTGCTACCATTGACTACCACTGCATCGCCTTCCAGAAGCTGATCATTGGTGATCTCGCTCATCGAGTCGCCCACCAGACCAACCGTGACCGGGACGTTGATCTGCTGTCCCTCGAACATGACCGTTACATATTGCTGCCCGCCGCTGGTGCGAATGGCCTTGTTTGGCACAAGCAGGGCATCTTCAACCTGGTCAACGATGATGGTTACAGAAGCCGTCATGCCAGGCCGGATATTTTGGTCGGTATCCATGACCTGCACGGTTACCGGGTAATTGACTACACCCTGCGAAACGTTGCCAATCATGCCGATCTCAGTCACTTCCCCGATATATTCCTTGTCGGCGATAGCGTCAAATTCAATCACTGCTTGCTGTCCGACTTCCAGGCTGGCAAGGTCTACTTCAGAGATCTGCAGATCAATATAGATCGTAGCCAGATCATCAATGCGGAAGGCGGACTCGCCGGAGCTCACCAGGTCGCCGGTTTTTAAGTCAACTTCCGTGATCGTTCCACCGAAAGGCGCCAGCAGCTCTGCGTTGTCTAAAATTGCCTGGGCAGCATCGACAGCTGCTTGGGCAGCAGCAATATCCTCTGGGTTGGGACCATCCTTGACACGCTCCCACTCACGTTGCGCATCTGCCAGGGTAGCTTCTGCCAGGGCAATGCTAGCCTGGCTGGTGCCTTCCTTGACGCTCTCCCACTCAGCTTGAGCAATATCAAGGTTTGCCTGGGCAACTGCCAGCTCGCCATCCGCCTGGGCAATTTCAATATCAGAATAGTTTTGCAGATACCAGTTATAGGTTGCAAAGGTTGTTTCCATCTTTTCTCGGGTGGTTATCAGGTTGTTGAGGGCGCGCACGCGCTTGTCGTTGGTGAGATTTTTCTTCTCGTATTTTCTGTACTCTTGCAAAGCCTCTTTATTTGCCTGTTTGGCAAGCAGGTAATCGGTTTCTGCTTTTTCAATTGTCAGCTCGTCAGAAGAGTGTGGGTAATTCATTGCATTTCGGGTGCGCTGGGCATCTTTCAGAGCATCCTGGGCGTTTGCCAGGGCCAGTTGAGCCTGACTGCTCTCTTCTGCAGACGTTTGTTTCAGGCTATCGAGAGCTTTTTGCGCATCCTCAACCGCTTGCAAAGCCTGCGCTTGCTGAAGCTTTGAGTTTAATAAGTCGTCCAGCTCTTGTTGGGCAGTGATCAAATCTTGCTTTGCCTTGATCATCTCGTTTGACAGGGTGTTCTGGTCCAGTGCTGCTAATACTTGGTCCTCGGTGACAGTATCCCCTTGCTCAAGTGTTATTTTGCCGACTTTTCCAGAAGTTTCCCAGGTAATGGTTGCACTCTGACCCGTACGCGTGTTTCCAGATGAGCCCAGGGTAGAAACAAGCTCGCCGCGTGACACTGTCGCCGTTTGAATTTCGCTTGAATCAGAATCCTGGCTGCTTGCCCAGGCACGGTATCCAAGCCCTCCAGCAACCAGGATCACGATCATGAGAGCGAAAATCAACAAGCCTTTTTTCTTCATATTTCACCTCCAGATTGGTATGGGTACGAGACATGCCTAATGTGAATGAGCAAATCACATCGTTATCAGGGTCATTTTAGAATCTCATCCTGTGAGAAAGCCAAGAAAAAGCTGTGAAAACACTGAGAATTGCGATCTGGGTGAGTTTTCACAGCGATTTCTCAGTTATATGGCATATAGTTGACAGTGTGGTAATATCCATTTGGGATGTGAGAAATGCCCACTGTGCTTGTTGTTGATGATGACCTGAAATTGCTCAAGATGCTTCAGCGCACGCTGATGTATGAAAATTTAACTGTGCTTACTGCAACAAATGGCCTGGAAGCACTGGCGATTGTCCACACTCACCATCCAGACATGATCATTCTGGATTGGATGATGCCCAAGATGGATGGGCTGGAAATGGTCCGCAGGTTGCGTGATGAAGGGAACCAGACATTTGTCTTGATGCTGACTGCACGCGACGCAATCGAGAATCGAGTGGACGGCCTGGAGAACGGGGCGGATGATTACCTGATCAAGCCGTTTGCCCCGGCTGAGCTGGTTGCGCGGGTCCATGCCATGCTTCGCAGGATGGAGACAAAGCCGGAAAACCAATCTGTAACCTACTTAGATATCAGGCTTGATCCGGTCACACGCGAAGCGCATCGCGGTGATGATCTGTTGTCGCTCACTGTGACGGAGTTCAACCTTTTGCATTTGCTCCTGCGCCATCCACGCCATGTTTTGGAGCGTACTCAAATATTGAATGAAGTTTGGGGTTACGATTTTGGGGGAGATGATAATGTCCTGGAGGTTTATATCGGCTACCTGAGAAAAAAGCTCGAAGCTAATGGTCGTCCGCGCCTCATACATACTGTGCGCGGGGTAGGCTATGTACTAAAAGAGGAGTAATGTCCATCCGTCTTCGTCTTACCCTGCTATATACCGCTATCCTGGCACTGACACTGGTTTTGCTAAGCATTGTTTTATATACCAGCCAGGCGCAATCCACCCTCGATTCCATAAAAAGTGACTTGAGGCAAAGCGGTGAGGTTTTTGCAACTTCTGTGTTATGGCGTTATCTCCACCCAGCGCCGCCCGAACGCGAGCAAGACCGCCCGCCGCCGATGACGTTTGAGAATTTTTCCAATGACCAGGCATTTCAGGGGTTGCGAGAACGCGAGATCGTGCGTGTCGTAAGTACTGACGGGACACTCATAGCCAGCCCGTTCGGTGTGAATGAAGATGCGCTGCCGCTGAGCAGCACCGGGCTGGTGGAATTGCAAAGTCAAAACGAATGGTGGGAAACCGCCTTTGGTGAGACTGGCAGGCTATTGATCTATAACATACCGGTAATTGCCCACGATGAGGTGATTTCGATTGTTCAGATAGCCCGCCCGCTGACAGAGCGAGATGGCTCCCTGGTAGTTCTCAGGACAACGCTGATCGTCGCCAGCCTGCTGACCATTCTCACTGCATTTGGTATAGGCTGGGTACTTTCAGGGGTTACATTACGTCCCATCCATCGGATCACCCAGACAGCCCAAGAGATTGCCAACGAGCGAGATTTTTCTCGGCGAGTAAATTATGCCGGACCAAACGACGAAATTGGTCAGCTGGCGATGACTTTTAACTCTATGCTCTCGCGCTTGCAAGAATCTTATCAGCAGGTAAGCCAGGGGTTAAGGATGCAGAGAGATTTCGTGACAGATGTCTCGCACGAGCTACGCACACCGCTGACAACAGTGCGCGGCAACCTGGCGTTGTTGCGCCGTAACCCGCCTCTCCCCCCTGAAGAACATAGCGATGTCCTGGACGACCTGGTCTATGAGAGCGATCGCTTGATCCGGTTAGTGAACGATTTGCTAGTGCTGGCGCGGGCAGACGCGGGCCGCGGACTCATCCAGGAACCGGTTCCGATCCGTGGTGTGGTGGCAGACGCCTGTAACCAGGCACGCCATCTGGACCAGCAACGCGAGATTATCGAGACAGTTCAGGATCTAACTATCTTAGGTGATAAAGATGCGCTCAAACAAGTACTGCTGATTTTGCTGGATAATGCCATAAAGCATACTCAGGGAGTGATCCGGGTTGACGCCGATCTGGTGGATTCCCAAGTGATTATCTCTGTTCAGGATGCAGGGCCAGGGTTTACTGCGGATAAGCTTGCCCATCTCTTTGACCGTTTCTACCGTGGTGATGTGGATCCGTCTGTTCCAGGCTATGGTTTAGGTCTGCCAATTGCCAAGGCTCTGGTAGAGGGGCAGGGGGGAGAGATTGAAATAGAAAGCCAACCGGGCAGCGGCACAACTGTGAGGGTAAGTATGCCGGCTATGCGAGCGTAAATTAATTCTCTCATCTACCTACGACAAGGGATATTTTAAATGCCCAGACCCACCCAATATTGCTGGATGGGTCTGGCTGATTCATGAGCCAATTTAATAACTGGGGAAATATCCAGTCATACCAGGGTTTGTGCTACTCAGCCTTTTTCAGATCATCGATCTTCTTTGATAAAGTAGAGATTTTTTGGCTAAGGGCATCGACATCGGCTTTGGAGGGGATGTTCATCCGCTTGAGAACACCCTCAAGATTCTTGCTGACCTCGTCCTCGACCTTGGCGGTCTTGCTCTTTCGCTTCTCCTTCATCTCGGTGACGAGCTTTTTCCCGTCTTGTTCGGCGATTTCACCCCGCTCGACCAGGCGGTTCACAAAAGCCTCGATTTCTTCCTGAGCAATCGCGACAGCACCTACGGTTGCAAGCATCACTCGCCGGAGCATCTCCGTTAATGAAGCTTCATTCTTGTCTTTCGGTTCTTCCACAGCTTCTTCGGTTTTTGGTTTGGTGGGCATTGTATTCCTCCGTCGAATTAATTTGTGAGTAGGATCAGATAATTGAAAATCGATTTATGACGCACTGCGTCGTAAAAAGTATAGCACTGCGATGATCAGGCGTCAAGGGCTGTTTTATCCAGGGCTGTTTTATCCAATCGGATCTGTCATCAAACATCTGGGGTGCTGGCAGATACACCGGCTTGAAGGGACCTAAACTCTTCATCAAAGAGCTCGAGGAATTTCTCCGGGTCTGGTATCAAACCGGCATCTGCGTTCAATCCGACACCCATCCGGTTGTTATAGCTTACAAAACTTAATCCAACCCCAATCCGCCCCGATTGAGGCACCCAGGCTCTGATCGAGCTAATCGGCGCATCTGCCAAATATATCGGGTGGCGCGGCCCAGGGACATTCGTCGCCACAACGGTACCTTTTGTATCCAGGATCCTGGTTGCCAGGTGCTCGATCCACTCAGGCATCTGCCCTAAAAATTTGAGAATTAAGTAAGATGCAGCATATTCAGCAGATGCTTTCAACCCATCCATGCCTTGCTTGATTTTTTCGAGGCGCTCTGTGGGCTGTTCAAAGCCGATTGGCAAACCCAGGAAGACCAGACCAAATTTATTACCGAGCTCTTCGTCGATAGAACGTCCGCGCAGGTTCACCATGACAAAGGCGCGAATATTCCGCTTGCGGTGATCATTATGCAGATCCATATAGCGCCGGATTGCCCCCGTCGTGATTGCCATCAGCACATCATTTATGGTAGATCTGTTGTATTGGGCGATTTCTTTTAATTCCGTTACGCTAAAGGTCTCAGACCAGACAGCATTCTTCGTGTTTCCCAGCTGACCTTTGAGGATTGTTGGAGGATCGGGAGAGCGAAAAATAATCTTTGCCGATGCTAAAATTATCTCGGTGACCGTAGGGTATCGAAAAGCAGATCCCTGGCCGGATTTGGTAATCTGTTGGCTGGCTGATTTAGATGAGTTTCCATTTTGAGATCCGCGATGATTTTCTACTTGGGGCACAATTCTGGTAATTGCCGGTGCTCGGTTAGCTGGATGATTCACTCCATTTGAATTTTCAAAAGTAGACTGAAATGCAGGTTCCCCGTCGGCAGTCTGGGTCATTTGTAATAATACTTGCATCAAAGAGATGCCATCTGCGATGCAGTGATGCATGCGAGCGATGATGATGCTCCCGCCGGGATAATTATCAATCAGGGTAACTTTCCAGAGCGGGTGGGCAAAATCCAGTAGCGTGCTCATTTTTGTGTTGACCAATTCCTGCAGAACTGCCTCATTGACTGGAGATTGGAGATCCAGGCGTTCTACCTGATCGACAACACGGAAGTTGGGGTCATCTTCCCAATATGGCCGGTTGAACATCCCGATTGGGCGAACAATCCGCTGCCGGAAGCGGCGGTAAGGTGAGAGGTGAACCTGTAAAGTCGAGATCAACTGGTCGTAATTTACATAACCGTTAAAATGTAAGACCACCGTGATCATCATCGGGTTGGTTGGATTCTCCATTCGGAGCCAGGCAAGATCTACATTATTAAGCTTGATTCTTGGCACGTGATCACTTTCGCCCTTATGGTACGCTACCATCGAAAAAATAAAAAGACTCTCCATCGGTTGGTTACCAATGGATCCGAATTACTGTATGACGATTAAGATCGTAATGCCAGGATAATTGCTATGATGAATAATGCAGCCCATGCGAACCACGGGCCATTGAAGGCGAGCAGCAAAGCTCCTGCAAACAGGCAGAATCCAGCCAGCAGGGTGCCGCGGATCCCGTTCAATGGCCCTGAAGGGGGCCTTTTTAGATTTGTCTCCAACGCTTTGATCCCCTCAGCCAGGATCAAGGGGCTTTTACGGAGCACATCCATCATTTCGGGCAAGATGAGAGCGCTTTCTCGGATCATGGTCAAAGGATTGAATTCTTGCATTAAGATGAAACGCACATGTTTTCGTGCCGCGGTGGGAATATCCATCTCAGGGTCAAAGATAAACCCAACTCCTTCGATGGTTACCAGGGCTTTGACCATCAGGATGATCTCGCCGGGGTATTGGATGTGGTAATGGCCTGCCAGGAGAATAGACTGCAAGATAACCTGGGCGAGGGAAAAATCTTTGAAATTCGGCGTTGTCAACCAGCGGGTGTAAAGGTCGGATGCAGCACGGCGGAACCCTTCGATGTCTGCCCCCTTCCCAGGCATGGTCAGGGAAGTCAGATAACGTGCTGCGCTATCGGGGTCGCCGGTGACCAAAGAGTAGAAGTAGTAGAACAGGCGCTTACGCATATCGCGGGTGAACCTGCCCACCATACCCAGGTCAATGAAACCGACACTGATCTCTTTGGTGCGCGGGTTTTTGAAAATCATCAAATTTGCCGGATGCAGATCGGCATGGAAGAACCCATCGCGATAAATCATTCTCACGATGGCACCGATCCCCAGGTCAATCGCCTGCCGGCGTTGGTCGGCAGTCAGTTTCTTGAGAGCGTTTTGGTCGGGCTTGATACCGTTGAAAAACTCCATACACAGGACGTCCCGAGAGCTATACTGGCGATAAATGCGGGGAAAACGAACTTCAGGCTCGTCTTTGAAGTATGCGGCGAAAGTTTCTGCGTTATCAGCTTCAAAACGTAAATCTACTTCTCGCAAGGTGTATGCACAGAACTCATTGATAATTCTGGCAGGTTGGTAACGCGCCAGAAAGATCTGCAAAAACCTCCCGAAGAAGCCCAGCAGTCGGGTATCGCGCTCTATGAGCGTGCGAACCCCTGGTTTAAGCACCTTGATGACCACCTTCTCGTTGGTGACAATGCGTGCCCGGTGGGTCTGAGCCAGGGAGGCTGATCCCAGTGGAAGAGGATCTATCCAGCGGTACATGGTGTTGAGCGGAAGATCAAGGCTTTCGACAATTAGTTCCTTAAACCGCTCGTACGAGACGGCTGGAAGCTTATCCAGCAGCATTTTCAGCTCATCCGTGATGGCTTTAGGGAGTAAGTCTTCGCGCAGGCTGAGGATCTGGCCGAGCTTAATATAAGTTGGCCCCAGCTTTTCCATCCTCAACCTGAACTGGGCTGAGAAGGGCAGTTTTACAATCTTTTTATCTAAAAACGGCCAGGCAAGTGCCAGGAAAATTCGCAGGAGAAAAATGCCCAGGGTGCGGTGCTCGCCCGTTTCCTTTTTCTGCCTTACAAAATCCAGTCCGCCTCCCAACGCCAGACCTATCAGCTGGGCTGAAGTCTCAAAGAAACGCGTTATCAGCCCTGGTGGGCGTCTTTCTTGATATGGTTGAAACCCGGTCTGCATGGATGCGGCTATCTTTGTTTGCAAATGGGAATGTAAAGCTGTACAAGGAATATTTACATATTATAACCCTCGAACCAAACAAGGTGACAATTTTGTTGATAAATTGGTTAATGCTATTGTAGGGCATTACGCCTTGCTGATCTATCTCTTCGATGTTTGTTGTCTATCCCAAGCCTTTTGGATCAGGACAAATATTTAGCAGCCTGTTGGGTTGGAATCATGAGCTGGTTGTTATTACGCAGAATGGACGAAGATTGTTATAATAGGTGTTTATCTCTACTATTCACGATGATAAACCCCTGGAGCAGCTATTAACGGCAATCATTAACTTTCCATCTTTACATCACACGATGATTGCATACTGTTAAGGTATAACCCTTATAGAATTCTGATTGTTAAAGTTGAGTAAGCAAACCTTGATTGGCAAATCCACACTGGATGTATCACCCATCACGGATTATCTGTACATCTCTGCATGGCCGCGCGGGGATCATGCCGAAGAGATCCATTCTCTGAACGTGCGCTTGATCCTGTCGATGCACTGGACCAAACCTTCTAAGTCGCTGGGACATCCTCCCATGCAGCTTTTATGGTTGCCAACGATTGATAATCCACTGGTGCCTATGCCGATATCGACTTTGCAACGCGGTGTCGATGCTGCTTTGCCGGTCATTCAGGAAGGGTATCGGGTTCTGGTGCACTGCCGGTATGGTGTACATCGCAGTGTGGTAATGGCTTGTTGTGTGCTCATCGGCATGGGATCGACCGCAGAGGAAGCGATGCAATTGGTGGAGCAGAAGCGGTCAGTAGCTGATCCACGCGCCAAACATATCCAGAGCCGGATAGCCAAATTCGAGCAGCATTGGCAAGAAAAAACCTTATGATGCATGAAAGTGATCTGACAAGATCATTGTTTATAATACGGTTTACATTACTTTGATCAGGTTCTTAGTCAACTCTGGATCAATTATTATCAAGGAGGTCTAAATGTCTAATCTGGTTGTATTAACTTTTAATGACACGACCCAAGCTGTAGATGCTTTTGAAGCCCTCAAGAGAGCGGAGCGCAGTGGGCAACTAAAGATTGATGATGCTGCGGTCATCGTCAAGCAGGAGTCTGGAAAGGTCGAGATCAAGAATCAGATGGATACCGGCGTCAAGTGGGGTGCAGTTGGCGGCGGCATCCTTGGTCTGATGCTGGCTAGCGTGTTCTTCCCGTTGGCTGGACTGGCAATAGGAGCATTGGGAGGCGCACTGGTTGGTAAGACCATGGACCTTGGCGTGGATCAAAAGTTTGTCAGAGAGGTTACTGAAGCCCTGGAACCTGGCTCTTCAGCCCTGTTTGTGATCGGCAAAAGTGACCACCCGGGAACAGTCATTGCGATCTTGCGTCCCTTCCAGGGTACCGTTTATCAGACAAGCCTGCCAACTGAGGTTTTAGAAGCGTTGGAAGATGCGCTTAAGAAGAAGGAATAAGCAAGAAAACCAAATGGTGCAATAATAAACTTAGCAATAAAGTGAGGCTTAGATGAAGATTTCCCGTGCGCGTGTCGTGCAGCTTATCTCCAACCTGATCATTCATGGCATCACATTGTTCCTTTTGCAGTTTTTATTATCTGGCGTTCAGGTGGACTCGTTAAGGGCTGCCCTCGTAGCAGCATTTGCCTACAGCATTGCCCAGGCAGCCTTCTGGTTCGTATTTATTGAGTTCTTTTCCTGGTTACCACCGATACTGTATCCCATATTGACATTTGTCTTGAATGGAATCGCGGTATATGTGGTGGTCAACTGGATCCCCGGAGTCTCTATCGATAGCTGGGTAACAGGGATCTGGATCACAATCTGGTTGACCGTGGTTAATGCTGTTGTGGGTGGCATTCTATCGCTGGATCAAGATGAAATTTTTGATCGCATGGTGACCCAGCGCATGGGCAGAAAATATAAGGATATCATCCACACCGATGTTCCGGGATTTCTTTTCCTGGAGATCGATGGTCTGGGGGAGCAGGTTCTGCGTCACGCGATTGAAAAAGGCCATATGCCAAACATGAAACGCTGGCTGGACAGGGGCACGCACAGCATCACCCCCTGGGAGACGGACTTCACCAGCCAAACTGGCGCCATGCAAACCGGCATCCTGCTTGGGAATAACAACGAAGTCCCGGCGTACCGCTGGTGGGACCGGGTCAACAAACGCATCATAATGTCTGGCAATCCAAAGGACGCGGTGGCATTGGAAGCGCAACTCTCTACCGGGCGCGGCTTGCTATCTGATGGGGGTGCATCGCGGGGTAATATGTTTTCGGGGGACGCCACCGAGAGCTTACTTACCATGAGCACGGTATTAAATCGATCTCGTGGGCGCGGTCCAGGTTTCTATTATTACCTGTTTAGCCCATATGTTATGGCGCGCTTGATCTCGCGGTTTATCATTGAATGTATCAAGGAATGGTGGCAGGCCTGGCAGCAAAAGCGGCGTAACGATCCGTATCGGGTCAGCGCCCGTAATCCAGGTTACGCACTCCTACGCGGTTTCATGGGACCTTTTATGCAAGACCTGGCAACCTATATGTTAATCAGCGATGTCCTGCGCGGGGTACCAGCTATCTATGCCCTGTACGCTGGCTATGATGACTTGAGCCACTTTGCTGGAATGCACTCCCCCGAGTCATCTGAAGCGTTGTACGAAATAGACCGCTATTTTGGCCGGATTGAGAAGACTCTTGAAACTGCCCCCCGGCCTTACCATATCATTGTGCTTTCGGATCACGGGCAGACGCTTGGGTTTACCTTTAAGAATGCCCACGGTGTGTCCTTAGAAGAGCTCGTGGATGCGTTGATCGAAGGCAAAGGCGATGTGTACGAAGCCCAGAAAACCCACGAGACCTGGGATAAGATGGGTGCCCTGCTTTCAGAATCCGTACAGGAAGACACCCGGACTGCCAAATTCCTGCGCTCTATGCTGAGGAGCAAGCGAGAGGGGGATCTGGTGGAGGTGGGACCCCAATCAGAGGATGAAAAAGCCAGAGCAAAGAAGGTTGTGTGTGTCGGCTCGGGTTGTGCGGGCTTGATCTATTTTACCCATAACGAGGAGAGGCTGACCTCTGAACAGATCCAGGAGTTGTATCCAGAATTGCTGATAGGGCTTAACAAGCATCCCGGGGTCGGCTTTATCATGGTGAAATCGGCAGAGCAGGGGAACATGGTGGTCAGCAAGAAGGGATTCAACTACCTGGATTATGATAAGGTTGAAGGGGAAGATCCTTTGGTTCCCTTCGGACCTAACGCGGCGCGGCATATGAAGCGTGAGGCTGGTTTTGCCAATTGCCCGGATATACTGGTAAATGCGGTCTATGATCCACAAACTCAAGAGGCGAATTGTTTCGAGAATCAGGTCAGCCACCATGGAGGTTTGGGCGGTCCGCAGAATCACGCCTTCGTGCTACATCCAGTCATCTTACCTCCTGGTGATGAGCCAATCGTAACGGCAGAAGGTCTGTACCGGGTGATGCGCGGATGGCGCGATCAAGTGCAAGGTCTACCTGCAGCTTGAAAAACTACCAGAATGCATGAGTGATGAGCGAGTTCTCACTGCTCTCTCTCAACTCCTTTGGTATTCCGTTCTACATGGGTTGGGGGCGGCTAAAACGATTGACGCGTGAGCTAGACCGGATAAGCGTCACAGCGATCTGCTTGCAAGAGGTGCAGCAGAATGCTTATGCGCCATTGGTTCGGCGCGGCCTGACCACCTACCCCCACCATATCTTCGAGCGGCATCGCTATGCTCCCAAGGGAGGGCTGGCGGTGTTCTCGCGCTTGCCTTTATCTCGCCATCACTTTGAGGTCTATCAGGATCGAGGCACCTGGCATAGCCTCAGCATCGCGGATTGGGCGCTGTACAAAGGCATCCTATCGGTCCACCTGGATGTGGATGGTCAGCAGGTTGTTGTGCTGAACACGCACATGAATGCCAACTACTCGGGCATCTGGCATCGCGAGAATCCCCTGGTGCAAATTCAAGCCCACCAGGTAGAGCAATTAATCCAGGCAATTCACTCTATTTCGGAAGATATATTACTGATTGTATGCGGTGACTTGAATTTCCCCAGGGCAACTTTTTTGTATGACGATCTGATTTCCGGCGGCCATCTGGTCGACCCCTTGGCAGATGACCCTCGATCTACTTACCGACCATTTCCCCTGGTACCCGCGAAGTGGAATATTCCGTTAGATTATGTCCTATACCGCCAGCCGGTCCATAAAGTTGTCCAGGTGCATGCAGATTTGATCGAGGTCGTGGATTCGGGGAAAAGCCACCCCGTTCAACGCTTTTTGACAGACCATAACGCCTTATCGCTAAATATCAGCTGGGATTCTGCCAAACCAGACCCTCATGGCAAAGGATAGGTACAAGATTCCGATGGCTCAAATTCCTGACGTCACATATATTGGTCATGCAACCCTGTTGGTACAGATTGATGGCGTGCGTATATTGACCGATCCATTACTGCGTAAGCAGGTGACCTTTTTATATCGCTATGCACCCCCGGTCGATCCTGGTTTATACCAAAACCTGGACGCAGTGCTCATCTCTCACATGCACTACGACCATCTGGATTTTCCTTCGTTGCGGATGCTTAAGCATATTCCGCGCTTGATTGTGCCAGCCGGCGCAGCACCGTTCTTGCGCAAACACGGTTTCACTGACTGTGAAGAAGTACAGGTGGGCGATCAGGTTGCGATTGGGAGCCTGAACGTGCGCGTCACTCCCGCTGACCACTATCGGCGCCGCGGACCGTTGGGTACCCAGGCAGATTGCCTGGGGTATATTTTTGAAGGCAGCATATCAATATACTTTCCAGGGGATACCCGTTTCTTCCCAGGTATGGCTAGCATCGCGAGTCACATCGACCTGGCTCTGATGCCCGTATGGGGGTGGGGGTATTCCCCTGGGCGGATGCATTTGAATCCCCGCCAGGCTGCTCATGCTTTGACTGTCCTGCACCCACGCGTGGCTATCCCCATCCACTGGGGCACCTACGCGCCAATCGGAGCGAAATTGCTCAAGCCACCTTATCTATTTTTTCCACCCGTTGAATTCGCTTCCTTGGCCAAGGAATATGCTCCAGAAGTGAAGACCCAGATCCTGGCGCCGGGGGAAAAGATCGTTATTGAGTGATGGAAGAGCGTTTTTCTATTCTTCAGAGCCGGCAGATTCGGCGGCGCCTATGAGAGCAGCACCTTCAGCGATCGCACTGACGCCAGCCTTCCCGATTTCTCTCGCCAGTTCAGCTCCTTCGAGTGCAGTCCCAACCTGAGCAACTCCCTGAACACCCAGCACGACTCCCGCTGCAGTGAGCTCTTCACTGCGTTCAGCCAGGGCTTCCGAAGCCACCAGGCGGGTGATTCCCTCTGCAGCTTCCTCAATCCCCATTTCTTCGATTTCTAACCCCTTAGCTGCGATCACCTGCGACAGGGCATGGCTACTGGCAGAGCGCACGATCGTATCCACTGCGATCTCCTGCAGATACACGCTGCGTGATGCCAGGAATCCCGCCAGCACCGGCATCAGCATGCGACTAACCACCTTGCCCACCGCTTGCAGCTCGCCGGAAAGCCGGGCCAGCTCCAGGCCGCGCTCCAGGTCGTCTTCGCCCATCAGCCCGACCACTGCACTCAACGCAGCCACATCCTCCGATTTTGCCAGTAGCTCTGCCCCCTGGGCCATATCCAACACGCCCGCCGCCGCCACCACCCCGCTCAACTCAGCCACGCGCTCTGCCACCAACAGTGTATCCTCGGCGCGGGTCAGGTCGCTCGCACCGGCTGCCAGTCCACCTGCGGCTTCCCGAGCCATTCCTCGGGCAAGGTCTAGTGTCTCCACTCCGGCAACCATTTCCTGCACCCCCGCCTCGGCTACCATTTCCGCGGTAGTTGCAGATTGAATTTTTGTCTCTTTTTTTTCAGTTTCTTTCACTGATTTCTTCTTTGTCGCCATAGCCTACCTCCAAGTTTTTTAACACAGTAATCGATTGGTGGGTGTTTGGGAAATTGTGCTTACCTAAACACCCACTTTTTGATTTTCCTCTGACCTTGAATAAATGCCTAAGCAGACCGCTGGCGGAAGGCCTGGAAGATCAGGGCGATGCCGCCCACCACCCCAGTCACCGCGGCTACCCACAGCATGGCCAGTCCCATACCAGGTGAGGAATAGTTGACCATCAGCACAATGCCGAAGATGATCCCAATAGCTCCCAGAATGCCAGCTCCCCAGCCGCCGCCGCGGAATGCCATGATTAGCAGGATGATGCCGTACATCAATCCCCAGATCCCCAGCACCAGGACGAAGATCCTTGGCAGAGCAACAGCTGCGACAACCGGGTAAGAAATGATGTAGAGTCCAGCCCCAATGCTGATGATGCCGATGAACAGCTTCCAGCCCCACATGCTGTGATCAATAAAGATCGAGACGATATCGAAGATCCCCTCGACCAGCCAGTAGATGCCCAGGACGGCTACCAGGATCAGGTACAAATTCGCCGCGGAAGTCTTTGGTGCCCAAAGCAGGATGCCCCCAATGACCAGTGCCAGGATGCCGGCGATCAGGGTCAGCCACCATGGACGTTGCTTGGTTTCTAATTGCGTTGCGGTTGTCATGATTTATTCTCCTCTTCAATAATTGGGTGGTTTTACGCGGGAATTGGCCAGGAACCGCGCTTCTAGCTAATTTTACAGCAAGATCGGGATTTAATAAAAGCTTTATCACAATATCCAGAGATCAAGATCGTGATACTCAATTGTTCAACCTACTCAAATAGAACAACCGCAATATTTTTAAATCATCGTAACTCACGGCACCGCTCAGGGATTCGAAGATTGGCTTGAGATACTCAATCCCAAGTGAATCGAATTTGTTCATTACTTCTTGGATAAGACTTCCTGGAAGCTCAGG
>JBFYSV010000130.1:0-9462 GCA_041301185.1 Anaerolineae bacterium | reverse complement strand
GGGAGGGCTCTATCTCGCTTCGTTAGGTTTAAACTGGGGAGTGAGCTATTTTGGCTTCGAAAGCCCAGCTGATATCGCCGCCTTGCCGCTATTTGCGATCGTCATGGGGCTGTACGGACTGCTGACCATGCCGTTGGGCAACGCATATTCCCGCTGGCGGGAACGGCGGGCGGACGAGTACGCCTTACAGGCTACCGGCAAAGGTGCAGCCTATGCCTCAGCGCTGACCCGCCTGGCGAACCAGAACCTGGCAGATGCCGACCCGGAGCCGTGGGTGGAGTTTTTGCTCTACTCGCACCCGGCGCTGGGCAAGCGTATCGCCATGGCGGAGAGCGCAACTGATCAGGTGAATATTTGATCGGTATTTTAGGGATTTCAGTGAGAGATTTGTGCCAACCTGGCATTCGTCAGCGAGACCAGCGCCTCCACCGGCAGGCGGATGTTCAACCCGCGCTGCCCGCCGGAGATATAGATCTCGGTGTGTTGCTGGGCGGATTCGTCGATCACGATCTGGAAACCACGCTGCAATAGCGCCAGGGGTGAGATTCCGCCCGCCTGTAAGCCGGTCAGGCGCTCAGCCTCGCGCTCGGTGGGTAGCGCAACTTTTTTCTCGCCCAGCGCTTTTGCCAGAGCTTTCAAATCGACCTCATTTGGTCCAGGGATCACTGCCAGGATGGGTTTGCCCTTGCCTTCGCGGGTGATGACGATGGTCTTATAGACCAAGGAGGGGGAGACCCCCAGATATTGGGCAGCTTCCATGGCACCGATTTTCTCATTGGGTAGCTCAAATGCGGTGTAGGGGATTTTATGGGCGTCCAGCATGCGGGTGACGTTGGTGGGTTTCATGTTGTTAAATTCAAGACCTGGGTTTCTATCATAGCTGAATGAATTCAAAGTACGTGGCTCGGAATGACATGTCTATCCAGGTCATATTGGTCAAGCGCTTATGGGTAGTGTAAGCACAAACTCCGCACCACCTTGCGGATGGTTTGCGGCGGTCAGCGACCCGTCGTGAGCCTCGGCGATTTTCCGGGCAATCGCCAGCCCTAAACCCGTACCGCCTTCCAGGCGCGCCCGGGATTTATCTGCCCGGTAGAAGCGATCAAAGATATACGGCAAAGCCTGTGGCGAAATGCCTGCACCGCTATCGTGCACAGTGAGCGAGACTTGCTCAGTTTTCGCCGAAAGCTCAACCTGGATATGACCGCCATCTGGGGTGTGGCGCAAAGCATTGCTGATCAGGTTACTCAAGATTTGTTCGACCCGCTGGGGATCCAGGGAGAGCTTCGGCAGGCTCTTGGGGAGCTGCACGTCGATTTTGATCCCCCGCGATGCAGCCTGGGGAATGAAACGCTCCACCACCCGCGGCACCAGGTTCACCAGATCGGTGGGCGTAAGGATGAGATCCAGCTGACCGGAATCAGCCAGGGCCAGGGTGCGCAGGTCGTCCACCAGGCGAGTAAGCAGCTGGTTTTGTTCCAGGATCGGCGACAGGTTGTCGGCGGTTAAAGGGTAGACACCATCTTGCAAGGCTTCCAGATTGGCGCGTTGGACTGCCAGCGGGTTACGCAGCTCGTGGGCGATATCGGCGGTCATGGCACGCCGGCTCACCTCTGACTGTTGCAAGGCATCTGCCATCTGGTTGAAGGCGATCCCCAAGGTAGCCAGTTCATCATGCCCGTGGATGGGGACTCGCTGGGAGAGATCCCCGGAGGCCATCCGTTCGGCGGCAATGGTGAGCTCGCCCACCGGGCGTAACAATCGGTAAGCCAGCACAGATGCCAACAGCAGTGCCAGCGCGCCGGCAATTAGACCCGCGATCAGGGCGGCATTGCTGATCCGGCTGACCAGAAATGTCTCATCACCCTGGTTGAAGCGCATGCCGCCTTCAGGGAGCAGGTAGCCAACCAGACGATTGTCCACCTCTAGAGGTGTGGCATTTTCCATTTCACTACTGCTCAGGCGGGTGGTGGAGATTGTGCCATTCAAGCCGGGATTGGCGGTATCGGCAAGCAGATATCCTTCTTCATCTGTCAGGCGGATGCGTTGCCCCATCATTGTTGCTTGCCCGGCTTGCATGCCATGACCCTGTCCCTGACCCCGCGTAGCGTTTGGCCAGATCGTAGAGTCTTCAATTGCTTGCCATGATCTATTCGCGGCGTAGTAGTCTTGAAGTGAACTCGCCAGCTCATCAACACCGATCATGCTGCCACGAAACATGAACGTGCGCACCGCGCTGGCGGCTCCCTGGCGGGCGATGATAACAACGCTGATCACCGCAACCAGAACGATGATAGCAAATGCAGCAAATAATCTCAGGCGCATCAGGTACGGGAGAAGCGATAGCCCACACCGAAGACGGTTTCGATATAGCGTGGGTTTTTAGGCTCGATCTCGAGCTTGGCGCGCAGGTTTTTGATATGCGCGTCGATGGTGCGCTCATAGCCCTCGTAGGCTGAGCCCTGGCTGTTTTCTAATAATTGTAACCGGGTGAACGCCCTGCCTGGTTGGGCTGCCAGGGCTGCTAACAGGCTGAACTCGGTGGGAGTGAGCTCAATGGGCACTCCCTGGCGGGTGACCGTATGGGCATCCTGGTCGATCTCCAGATCCCGGATATGTAAAACCTGGGTAGCTTGAGGAGTGGTCTCTGACCGGCGAAGCAGGGCGCGCACTCGGGCGACCACCACACGTGGCGAGAAGGGCTTGGGTATATAGTCATCTGCGCCGAGCTCCAGGCCGATGAGCTGGTCGGTCTCCTCCACGCGGGCTGTGAGCATAATGATGGGCGTGTCGGATTTGCGGCGGATTTCCCGGGCAACATCCAGACCGTCCATCCCGGGTAGGTTGAGGTCGAGCAGAACCAGGTCTGGGCGTTTATGCTCCCAGGTAGATAGACCGGTATCGCCGCGGTAGGCGGTGACTACATGAAAGCCAGCCTGTTCCAGGTAGGAGCGAAGTACTTTGACCAGCTCCGGCTCATCTTCAATAATCAATATCGTCGGCATGAAATTTCGGAGTAATTATAACAATAAAGGAGGGACAGAAATCGGGGGTCTGAGAACTGCCTGGCAGCCTTCAGACCCCCATTATTCTAAGGGACTAGATTATTGATTCCAGCGACCGCCACCCGGTCGACCCTGGAAACCTGCACCCATACCTGGGCAGCCCGCACCGCCACGACCGACCCCAGCTCCGCCCATGCGGTTCATGCGTGCCAGCATCCAATCTGCCTGCTCTTGTGTAATCACACCCTCAGCAACTGCCTGGCTGAGAGCGGTCGTGCGCGCCTGAAGCATGGTTTCTACGAACTGCTCCTGGGTGAAACCCTGGGCAGCTGCGATGTCCCACATGGTCTCGCCTGTTGAATGGCGCGCTTCAAGCTCCTCGGGAGCGAGATTAAAGGCCTGTGCCAGAGCCGCGATCATATACTCGTGCATAGGGCCATATGCGCCAGTAGTGGTTGACCCCTGGGCGCTTCGATTCCAGCGGCCACCCATCATCCCTTGACCAGCGCCCATCGTGCCAAATCCCGGACTGCCATTATAGGGTTGATCAGTTCCAGGCGGTGTCTGGCTCTGGGCGAAGGCGAGCGAAGCCACGGCAAGGGCCGCCAGGATGGTGATTACCATTACAGTAGCAAACAAGGTTCTCTTCATTGGTCACTCCTTAATGTTTTGAAAGTAACAAGCGATACGTTCCGATGTTTATATGTTAAAGCAGATATGTGAAGAATTTGTGAAGAAGGGTTGAAGAGGTTGTGAATTTCCGGTATATTTCTATATATTTAAGTAATTACGCAGCTCAGGGGAAAATCGGTGATGTTTGGGCGGGCGACGCCCGCCCAAACATCACCATCCTCCCACCAACTGCGTAAGTCCTATGGTTATGAGTATTCGAGTAGATAGTTTGCAGAATTGTCAAACAAGGTGTGTCATGCTTCATTTATAATCCGGGAAGATATGTCATGTTCTGTTGTATATTCTTTTAAGTTTGTAATATAAATCGGAATTCCAGGGGCACTTCAGGTATGAAAGCATTGTCTATCCAAGCGAAACTATACATATTCGCTACCTACCTGGTAGGACTGGGTGTGATGATTCACAGTCTTACCAACCTGGAGATGGAAAATGCCTGGATGATGGTGCTCTTGATCACCGGAGCCTCCATTGCATTGATTTTGAAAGTCATTGGACCCACCGATCGCTCGCATTACAATATCAGTTTTCTTATCTACGCCTTTACCTTTGTATTGCTGGGTCCGGCTGAAACTGCTTTTGTTATCCTGGTTTCAAACCTGGTCGATTGGATCTGGCACAAGTACAAATGGTATATCCAATTATTCAACATCAGCACATATCTCATTGCCATATTCCTGGCGGGAGTGGTGTACCAGGGGATTAACCCAGATTTTTTGCTCAACAGCCTGTGGAGCGTGGTGGGCATCCTGGCGGCGATGGCGGTATTTACCCTGGTGAATCACTTTTTAATTGGAATTGTCATCTGGCTTGCCCGAGGCGAGCCTTTCGCCAAATCTGGGGTGTTTGCCTTTTTCCCACTTGTTCTGGATTTTACCTTGATGGGTATGGGGGCTGTGGCAGCTATGGTCTGGCTGGCAAATCCGTATGCCATGATCCTGGCGCTGTTGCCTCTTTACTTGATCTACAGCACATTGAGAGTTCCGGCTCTCGAACGGCAATCCGAGCTTGATCCGAAGACCGGCCTTTACAATGCTCGCTATTTTGAGCGTGCATTGCAGAATGAGCTCAATCGCGCCAATCGTTTTGACCGTCCACTCACAATCGTGATGGCAGATCTGGACTTGCTCCGCAATATCAACAATACCTATGGGCATTTGGCTGGAGATACAGTATTGATCGGGATTTCGGAAATCCTGAAACAGTCTGTGCGCGATTATGATGTGGTGGTTCGTTTTGGGGGTGAAGAATACGCCATCTTGATGCCGGAGACGAAACCTGAAGAGGCTTTCCCCAGAATCGAAGCCATTCGTGAGAGAATCGAAATGGCTGAATTCACAGTAACGACCAGCGTCACACCGATTAAGGCTACCATGAGCTTTGGGATTGCAGGTCGCTCTGGTTTTGAACAGGCACCCAGCGACATCGTGCATAATGCGGATGCAGCTTTATATTATGCCAAGCTCAAGGGGCGAAATGGGACCTACCTCTACTCGGAAGAGGGTTTTCTAGGTCTAGAAAAAACGCAGGAAGCACCCATGCCTGGCAAGCAAGCCTCAGCCGAGCGGGTCAAGGCACCGGGCTACATCTATCATCCCAGCCCGTTACGCCAGGTGGCGGACGTGGTGAAAGAGGATGCTGAGCCAGAATCAGAAGCGCCACCAATAGTGACTGTACATAAACGTCCGAAGTGGGTTGTGAATGGGTATATCGCCCTGCTGGTTGTGGTGTCTGTGTACCTGTTTTCCAGCGGCTATTCGTCACAAGGCGCTATCAACTGGTGGGGGCTTGGTTTTTTTGTTTTGATGGTTGTGCTGACCGAGTGGTTATCGATTGATATTTATGCCCGGAATACGGCGGTATCCACTTCGGCTGCGCCAATGCTTGCGGGTGTCCTCTTATTTGGCCCGATTGGCGTCTTGATCCTCAGCCTGGGTTTCGCCCTGGTTGCCTTGATCAAATACCGCAGCCCGTTTAGCCGTTTCGCATTTAACCTCAGCAATCAGCTAAACGCTGGGATGATGTGCCTGCTGATACTACAGCTGGCAGGTGCTGATTTCCTTGCTTTAGATCCCATATCCCAGTTACTATTGTGTATGGCATTTATGGGGATCACTTACATCCTGACGACGGGGTTGATCTCACTGGGGATGAGCCTGGATTTCGGTCAATCGGCACGCCAGATCTGGATTGAGCGGTATAGCTGGCTTGCTCCTTATTACCTGGCAATGGGTTTGATCGCATATGCCTTGGTGTTTAGCTATCAAATCGCCGGTTTATACGGGACGTTGGTTGTTTTGGTGCCCTTACTTTTACTACGCCTGAGCCAGATCCAATATATTGATCGCACGCGATCAATGGTCAATGAACAAAAAAACAAGAATTATGCCCTGGAGAAGAGCACCCAGGAGATTCAGCGACTAAATGAAGGCCTATTAAACACCCTGGCAGCCGTGGTGGATCTGCGTGATCCGGACGTATTGGGACACTCCAGGCAGGTTTCGCATTATGCAGTGCTGATAGCCCATCGCCTGGGGTTGCCTCCCAAGCAGGTAGAGCTTATTCGCAAGGCTGGCTTGTTGCACGATATTGGCAAGCTGGGGATATCAGAAGCTATTTTATTCAAGCCCGATAAGCTGAATATGGATGAGTACCTGCTTGTCAAAGAGCACGTGACCGTGGGGGCTGATCTTCTTGAGACATCGAACGCACTGGAACAGTTGATTCCAATTATTCGCTATCACCATGAGCATTATGATGGCAATGGCTATCCCGAGGGGCTGGCTGGCAACAATATCCCCCTGGAAGCGCGCATCGTTGCGGTTGCAGACGCGATCGAAGCCATGGCTTCAGATCGTCCATACCGCAACGGGATGACTCACTCCGAAATTATCGAGGAGTTAAAACGGAATGCCGGCACGCAATTTGACCCGATGGTTGTGAATGCGTTTATTGAGATCGCCCGGCTTGCCGGAGAGTCGGTGATCGTCAATGCAGCCCGGAAATCAGCACGCGTCAGACAGCGGGTCGTTAGCTAGCCGTATCAATCTTCTTCGCCTGAGAGGATTTTGATGCGCTGCCACGGTGGGGCATTCGACTCTTCCGCTAACACAGACCGCAGCTCAAATATCTGGTCGCGTAATACCGCAGCTCTCTCGAATTCCAAGTTTTTTGCAGCTTCCTTCATCTGTTTTTCTAACTCTGATATCACTCGCTGGATGTCAGATTTTGGAAGCCCGCTGGCACCCTTCACCCGATAGTCTGCCTTGCTTTCAGCAACCGCCTTGACGGAAAGCTGGTCGGTGAGGTCGCGCACAGCTTTATAGATGCCTACCGGTTGGATACCATGAGATTGGTTGTACGCGACCTGCTTGGCACGCCTGCGGTTGGTTTCATCAATGGCTCTTTGCATTGAGGCGGTGGTATGGTCGGCGTACATGATGACTTTTCCTTCGACATGCCGGGCTGCCCGGCCAATCGTCTGTATCAGGGCAGTATCCGAGCGTAAGAAACCCTCTTTATCAGCATCCAGGATGGCGATCAGCGATACTTCAGGTAAATCCAGGCCTTCACGCAGCAGGTTGATTCCCACGACAACATCAAACACACCCAGGCGTAAGTCGCGCAGGATACCAATCCGCTCCAGCGTGTCGATTTCGGAGTGTAGGTAGTGAACCTTGATGCCCAACTCCATTAAGAAATCGGCTAGCTTCTCTGCCATACGCTTGGTCAGGGTCGTCACCAGTGTACGCTGGCCCAGCTCCACCCGTTTGCGAATCTCAGCAACCAGGTCGTCTACCTGTCCCTCGACGGGCCGGACGATTATATCAGGGTCCACCAGGCCGGTTGGGCGGATGATTTGTTCAACTACCTGGTCGGCGCGCTGCAACTCGTACGGACCCGGGGTTGCAGACGTGTAAATTGTGTAGCCCATGTGAGCTTCGAACTCTTTGAATTTCAGCGGGCGGTTATCCATGGCGGATGGCAGGCGGAAACCATAATCTACCAGGGTTTCTTTGCGGGAGCGATCACCGTTATACATGCCCCGGATTTGGGGAACGGTCATGTGAGACTCGTCCAGGATCAACAGATAGTCGCCCGGGAGATAATCCATCAAAGTCCACGGTGGAGATCCACCAGGTCGTTGATCCAGGTGGCGCGAGTAATTTTCGATTCCGGAACAGTAGCCCACTTCCCGCAGCATCTCTAAATCGTATAAGGTGCGCTGCTCAAGCCTTTGGGCTTCGAGCAACTTTTCGTTAGATTTAAACTCAGCGATACGTCCTGCCAGCTCAGCCTCAATATCGATGATTGCCTGTTGGAGTTTGTCTTGATCGGTGATAAAGTGCTTGGCAGGGTAGATATGGATTGTGGAAAGCTGGCGGCGCAGCTCGCCGGTCAAAGGGTCGAACTCAACCAGACGCTCAACTTCATCCCCGAAGAAGGTGATGCGGTACCCGAACTTTTCCTGATATGCCGGGATGATTTCCAGGGTGTCACCCCGTACCCGGAAGGTTCCGGAACGCAACTCGAGATCATTGCGCTCATACTGTCCTTCAATGAGTTGGCGCAACAAAGCATTGCGGCGGTAGATCTTACCGCTTTCCACGTTGATCACCACCCGCCCGTATGCTTCAGGATTGCCGATGCCGTAGATGCAGGATACGGAGGCTACGATGATTACGTCTTTACGGGACATTAAGGCTGTGGTTGCAGCGAGGCGGAGACGCTCAATCTCTTCGTTGATATCAGCGTCCTTCTCGATATATAAATCATGCCGGGGTACATAGGCTTCAGGCTGGTAGTAATCGTAGTAGGAAACAAAGTACTCTACCGCATTCTCTGGAAAGAATTCTTTGAACTCAGCGTAGAGCTGGGCGGCCAGGGTTTTGTTATGCGCCATCACCAGGGCTGGTTTTTGCACTTTTTCGATAACGGATGCTATTGTGAATGTCTTGCCGGTACCGGTGGCGCCCAGCAATACCTGGTGCTTTTTATCACGCAGAATGCCGTCAACCAATTGCCGGATTGCTTCTGGTTGGTCACCCATTGGCTGGTAGGGCGCTTCAAGCTTGAATTTCATGTTTGTGTCCACAATAACCTTACCTTACGTAGATAGGATTGCTAAATATCCAGCCCCGGCGATGACCGAGATAGTTCATATAAGCTTCCACCCGGTAGATACCCGGATCGGCTGTGATAAATGTGCAGGTTTCTCTCTTATTCCAGATCTTAACTGGATTGCCATCTTTGATGAGACGGCATTCCGTTGGTCGGGGTAGACGAATTTGAAACGTGACTCCCTGAACAGCCGAAATCTCTTCTCCCATTGATACTGTGCGATCCTTGCCGTTTGCAGTAAAGCGGAATCCCCGGGTAGGCGCCGGCAGATCATAACCTATGAAGGCGCGTCCATTGCCAAGGCTGTCCAGTATAATCTGGCGGTCTTCTGCCAGAACACCCTTCAAGGGATCTGGAGTGAGAATATGGGTATTGATGGCTTTGAAATGGAAATCGTAGGGGAACAAAGTCCGCTTCAGAGGACCTAAGCTGGCTGGGATGGCATGCGCATCTGACCCGCCGATTGCAGCAACTCGCCTCCCGGATGCCAGCAGTAGATCCCATTGCTTGAGTGTATCCTCGAAAGGACCGCGAGCAACACGACGAGGATTGTACGCATAATATATCGCATGAAGTTTGCTTTTCAAGAGAGACTTGAACTCCGACATCCCATTCCATAATTCGATACCGGAATATCCCCTTACTT
>JBFYSV010000126.1:0-26363 GCA_041301185.1 Anaerolineae bacterium | reverse complement strand
ATGCGCACGCCGTGGTGCACCTCGTAGCGCTCCTTCAGCCCGCGCAGGATGCTGATCGTCTCCTCTACGCTGGGCTCATCGACGAGTACCGGCTGAAAGCGGCGCTCCAGGGCAGGATCTTTCTCCACGTGCTTGCGGTACTCATCCAAGGTGGTAGCCCCGATAAGGTGCAGCTCGCCACGGGCCAGCATGGGCTTAAGCATATTGCCGGCGTCCATTGCCCCTTCGGCTGCGCCAGCGCCGACCACGGTGTGCATCTCGTCCACAAACAGGATGATCTCGCCAGCGGCGTCGGTGATCTCTTGCAGGACTGCCTTCAGCCGCTCCTCGAACTCGCCGCGATATTTGGCTCCAGCGACCAGGGCGCTCATATCGAGCTGCACCAGGCGCTTATGCTTGAGCCCCTCGGGCACATCGCCGTTGACCATTCGTTGAGCCAGGCCTTCGACAATGGCGGTCTTGCCAACCCCGGGGTCGCCGATCAGCGCCGGGTTGTTCTTGGTGCGTCGAGAAAGGATCTGTACCACGCGGCGGATCTCCTCGTCGCGCCCAATCACTGGGTCCATCTTGCCCTGGCGGGCAAGGGCAGTCAGGTCGCGCCCATATTTTTCCAGCGACTGGTAGGTGCTCTCTGGGCTTTGGGTGGTGACACGCTGCGCACCGCGCACACTACGCAAGGCTTTTAATATCTCGTCCTTGGTCAAGCCGTATTGCGACAGGCGCTTCCCCTCGGGACTCTCCGTCAGCCCAAGCAAGATATGCTCGGTGGAGACGTAATCATCTTGCATGCCTTTGGCATACCGCTCGGCAGCTGCCAGCGCATCGGCGGTTGGGCGGGCCAGCCCGACCTCACCCGTCCCCCCGTAGACTTTGGGGCGGTTATCCAGTTCCTGGATTAGCTCTTCGCGCAGGCCGATCTCGCTACCCGCTACCTTGGTGACAATTGCTGGCACCACGCCATCTTGCTGGCGCAGCAGGGATAGTATCAAATGGGCAGGCTCAATCGCCTGGTGGTTCAGCTCTTCTGCCAGGCGCTGGGCGGTCAATATTGCCTCTTGTGATTTTTGAGTGTATTTGTTCAAATCCATATCTTCCTCCTCAGAGACCCTAAAGGTTTCAACAGTTTCTGGCAAGACTACTGCGCCTGAAGTGACCTTCTCAGGCATAGCATCTCTGCCGAAAAACCTTTTGGGTCTCTACCAGTATACTCTTGCTGGATATACAAAAGATATGAGCGGCGTCAATTTTTTATAAGAGATACATATTCCTGGATGTCTGCCCCCCAAGTTGATATCTTTACCAACAGTTTTATACCGGATTATACCGGTGAGATGTAAATAGCAATCGTTGCCGGCGCGGCTTTGGAAGAGCGACCCATCACATCGAACATCGATTTCATCAGCCCGTATTTGCGCTTTAATAGGTTATTGATCTCTTCTGCCTTGTCTGCATCCACCAGCTCGGCGCGAGCCTCAGCCCATTCTCCCAAGGGTTCGCCGCCCGACTTGCACGGCACGATCCGCACCCGGCTATTATTGCGAATGCGCTTGACCTTGCCGGAATCGGCGATCGTACGCACATAGAGCACACCATCTTTCTCCACAAACCATACCGGGGTTTTCACGCCTACCCCGCTCTTGCGAAATGTTTCCAGGTTCAGGTATTTTTGACCTTCATATTGAGATAATGACTTGTCCAAAGCAATTTCCTCCACAACGATGCTGCATCAGGCAGCTCTCTACCAATCATTGCAAGTATACGCGGGATGTGTTGGAATCGCGTAAGCAAGAGATTAAGGATAAATGGGAATAGTCTTTACCGGTTTTCCCGGTATTGGGATAAGAGGCGGCTATCATCCTGCGCTGATCCTCAACCGATTCCGCCTCTTGCCCATTCCCCGGGGCTGATTTATACTCACCTGCGTGAGCGAGAAAATCTGTCTGGTACACCGCCTGGGGGTTACGGAATACGAAGAGGCCTGGCGCCTGCAAGACAGGCTGGCAGCGGAAATCGCTGACGGGCAACGCCCCGCCACCTTGCTCCTGCTGGAACACCCGCATACCTACACCTTTGGCCGGCGCGGGCATATTGAAAACCTGCTGTGGGACGAGGCCGACCTGAGGCGGCGGGGTATCGCCGTCCACTGGGTGGACCGCGGCGGCGATGTGACTTATCATGGTCCGGGCCAATTGGTGGGTTACCCGCTGCTGTCCCTGCTTGCCAGCGGGTTGCGCCTGGAGCCCAGTGGCGACAGCCTGCGCCTGCCACAGGCCGATTACGTGGGCTATATCCGCCGGCTCGAGCAGACCCTGATCCTGGCATTGGCGCGGTTGGGAGTGCCTGCTTTCCAGGTGGAGGGTATGACCGGCGTGTGGGTGGATAGTTTGCCCGTTGAAGGGTCTGGGGGTGCGCCTGCTGCGACCTCCCGGGATATCTCGCCCGCCAAGATTGCTGCGATCGGGGTTAAGGTGGACGCCCGCGGGATCACCCGGCACGGATTCGCCCTGAACGTCCACCCGGATATGTCATATTGGGAGGGGATTATCGGTTGCGGGCTGGTTGGCTATCCGGTCACCAGCCTGGCAAAGATCCTGCACCCAACTCCGTCAATGGATGCGGTCGCAGAAGCGGTGATGAGCGCTTTTGCCAGGACGTACGGGTTCACACTCAGCCTAGAGGAGATACAAATACCATGAAGCTACATCGAAATCTCATTGCTCGACTGATACTGATCTGTGCAGCTGTCCTGATGTTGACCGCCTCCAGCGCCCTGGGCGCGCTGCCGGATCAGGCGGAGCAGCCGGATATTCCAGCCTTGCTACGGGTAGACCTGCGTGATTCAGCTGATCTGGAACGCCTGGCAGCAACCGGGCTGCCGGTCTACGCCCACCTGCACAGCCGGTCCGGAGGGGAATACGTGTTGCTGCTGGCAGACGCCGCTCAGCGGGACCTACTGGCAGACCTGGGTCTCACAGCCAGGATTCTTGACCAAGATAGCCGTGCCGCTAGCTACTACCTGCTCTATGCACCTCAGCCCGATATGCTCCTGCAAGCCGGGGACTCTGTGCGGGTGCTGGAGCAGGATGGGGTAACTGCCCTGGCTCGGCTCGAAGCCCAGGCTGTTGAGAACCTGGCGCAAGCCGGTGTTGAGCTCAATCGCCTGCAGCTGCACGAGCTGGTCGTGCCGGTGTCACCTGTCACTAGCCTGCCGGCAGATATCGAACCCGACCCAGTTATCCAGGAGATGATCGACAGGGTGCTGGCTGGCTCGGTGTCTATGTTGGATGGCGGGCTGAGCGGGGAGTTCCCGGTAATCATTGGGGGAAGTTCATATACGATTGCGACTCGCCATACCGGTCAGGCTATACCAATGGAAAAAGCCACACAGTATACCTACGAGTATTTTCAGTCTCAGGGGCTACCTGTCAGCTATCATTACTACAACCATCCATCTTATGGGCAGCGGCGCAACGTGGTCGCCGAGCAGCCGGGATATGACCAGGCGGATCGTATCTTCTTGATCACCGCTCACCTGGACGACATGCCTTCCGGCACGTACGCCCCCGGCGCGGACGATAATGCCAGCGGCTCGACGGGTGTGCTGATTGCTGCCAATATCCTGAGTGACTACGATTTTGACTGCACCCTGCGCTATGTCCTGTTCACGGGCGAGGAGCAAGGGCTATACGGCAGTTATTTCTACGCTCAGGATGCCTATAACAACGGGGAAAATATCGAGGGCGTGCTGAACCTGGATATGATTGCATACAATTCGGACGCCTACCCAATCGTTGATTTGCATTCTCGTAGCTACATACCCGGGTCAACAGAGATTTCATATTTATTTGCGGATGTGGTAGACGCTTATAATATTCCCCTGACACCCCAGATACTTGTCAATGACTCATTGGGAAATTATAGTGACAATGCCTCCTTCTGGGATTTTGGATTCCCCGCAATCCTTGGTATTGAAGATTATGATGACTTCACCCCGTACTACCACACCACCAGCGACCAACTCGAGACGCTTGACCTGGCTTACTTCACCAATTTCGTGAAAGCTGCAGTGGGTACCTTTGCTCACATGGGCTGCCCGTTGGGTTATTTGGCGGGTCAGGTAACGGATGCTGAAAGCGGCGATCCAATGCCGAGTGCTTCTATTACCGCAGAAGATGAGGCAGGACAACAACATTTTGTTTACACTGACTCAACTGGCCTCTACCAACTTCCCCTGACCCCAGCTACTTATACGGTGGGTGTTCTGGTGGATGGCTACTCGCCCTTCAGCGCCAGCGATATCGCTGTCACCACCGGGATGACCACCACCCTGGATATTGCCCTGCAGCCCTGCCATCTGCAGGGGGTGGATTTCACCTACTCGCCGCCCGATCCCTTGAGCGGGCAAGCGATAAGCTTCGCCGCCAGCGTGGGCATCAACAGTACCCTGCCGGTGAGCTATACCTGGGACTTTGGCGACGGGCATAGCGGCAGCGGTCAGGAGACCACCCACACGTACACCCTTGGCGGCACCTACCCGGTGACCTTGAGCGCGGAGAACTGCGCCGCTATTCTCACCGCCACCCATCCGGTCAGTGTGGAAAGCGTGCCAGGGATTAACCTGTCAGCCCAATCTTTCGATATCGATGCCGCCTACGGTCAGACCCTGACCCAGACCCTGGAGATTGGCAATTCGGGGGAGTCGACCCTCGCCTGGAGCCTGCTTGAGCAGCCGGATGTGCTGTGGCTGGCTGAATCGGTCACCTCCGGTGAGCTGGATCCACAACAACGCCAGGAGATCACCCTCACCATCCAGGCTCCTTCGGCGCATGGCATCTATACCACCACCCTGCAGGTGATGAGCAATGACCCGGACAAGCCGCAAACGGATATCCCTGTCACCCTGCAGGTTGCTTGCGCTTCCGTGGCTGGTGTGGATTTCACATTCTCGCCCACGGTGCCGCGCATCGCTCAGAATGTGGTTTTCAACAGCCAGGTGATGGCCAGCCAGCCAATCACTTATACTTGGAGTTTTCAGGATGGATCGCCGGATCAGGGCGGGCAGAGCCTGGCGTCGGTGGAGCATGCCTTCCCGGTCAGCTCAACCGACCAGGCTTACGCGGTGACGCTGAGCGCGGATAATGCCTGTTCGGAGCCTGCGCTAGCCGAGAATATTGTGCTGGTCTCGGCGTATAAAGCGTTCTTGCCCGTTATACCTGCCCAGGCGCCCTGACCGGGCGCCTCAACCCCACAGGCAGGCTGTATCCTGGTCGCGCAAGCCTGCGCCTGCCGAAGGGTACAAATGAGAAATGTGTTTGACATGGCGTACAAAACTCAGTACACTTAACCCAGGAGAAAGCCAAATGACTTCCTTATCCTTCCACCTGATCATGCGTTCGGGGCCTAATCCGGGCAAATCTTACGAGTTGACCAGCAGCGAGATCTTTATTGGGCGGGATATTCACAACGATATTGTGATCAATGACGCCGAAATCTCGCGCAAGCACGCCCGCATGGTGATGCAAGCCGGAGGGTACGTGCTGGAAGACCTGGGATCGACCAACGGCACCTTTGTTAACGGGCAGCGCCTGATGGGTCCGCATGTGCTCCGCCCGAATGAGCTGATCATGCTTGGCGAAAACATCAGCCTGGTTTTCGAGACGAGCTATGATGCCGATGCCACCGTGATTGCAGTGCCGAGCCAGCCGCCTCCGGTCAAAGCGACCCCCTCTCGGGTGACTTCGCCGACCTCTTATGTGCCGGCAGCTTCCCCTGGGGAGGCGCTTCCCTACTCGCCCGAACCTCAGCCGGTGTACACGGGGCAGGTGCCCGCCGGTCCGGCAGAGCCGTACGATGAGGCGCCTCCTGCGGAGAAAAAACAGTCCCGCACCCTGCTCCTGGCAGGATGCGGGTGCCTGGTGGTGATCCTGTGCATGCTGGTAGGCAGCGCGTTTATTTTTGACTGGCTGAACCTGTATTGCACCACCCCCTTCAATACGATTACCAACCTGATTTCTAACCTGCTGATGGGGTACCCTGCCTGTCAGTAGTTCAGCTGTTCAAGGATCGACCAGCCATCCTGGCTGCGGGTCAGCTCAAATTCGTTCATTGCCAGCCCGGCTGTGGCTTCTGCCCCGGGAGAAGCCCACACCCGGGCTTTGTCGTCCTGGATAGCCACCCGCTGCACCTGGTAGCCGCGACCTGCCAATATCTTTGTAATCGCAATTGTGTCAGCCGCCAGCAAGTTGGCCTGCCCGGCGACCTGGAAGCCTGATTCCAGCACCAGCTCAACAGCTGCCAGATAACCTTCGGCCTGGGAGTAGTTTCCGCTGCGCAAGTCGCTGTCTGCAGCTAAGAGCAGGGCTTCCAAGGCCAGGTTTTCGGCTGTGACGGGATGGCGCAGGTAATCGGCAACAATCCCGCGCTGGCGCATCTGCTGGCCATCTGGGAGCCAGGCGGTCATAAAGTGTGCCGATGGATCGAACGCCTGCTGGTAGAGGCGCACCAGATCATAATATTGGACAGTCAGGCGCACGTCCTGACGGTGCGCGTCTGAGACCATCTCAGCCCGCAAGGCTTCGATAAATCTGCTCTCCAAGTCTACAAAACTCAGTTCAAAATAATCCTGTAGGGCGGCATTGATTGCTTGCGATTGGCTCCCCCCATCTGGGGCAGGGCGGATCGAGCGGTAAAAATCCGAGAAAGCCGGCCATCCCCAGGTCTCAACCATGAACTCGACCAGGGCGCCTGCTTCGAGATAGCCGGTTTCATGTTGGGAGGGGTAGAAGTTATCCGCCAGCTCTTCCAGTGGCAGGTACCAATCCATCTCCAGCAAGGCGGCGGCGCGCGGCATAAGCGGCTCAGGCTTGAAATGCCCACCGCTTAGATAGACCGCCAGCCCTTCCACCAGCAGGGTGGGGCGCAGCTCGCCGCCCAGCTGGCTATCCAGGGCATGCACCATCTCGTGGTGCAAGACGATCTGCGTGCTGCTGCCGGCGTAGTTGCGGTCCAGGTACGAGACGGAGATCTCTTGCGATGAGAAGCCGCCATGTCCCATGACCCGCGGCAGCAACACGATGGATACCTGTTCATCGAACTCAGCTCCTAATTTCTGGCTGACCTGGTCAGCCTGCTCATCGACCAGGGTTGCCAGCCGGTCCATATCCCTTTCAGCGGCTGTGCCGGTAACGTAATGCAAAGTGCAGCAATCAGTGGTTGTTAAAGCCCAGCGGGCCTGCGGCTCTGGGGGCGGCATCTGGCTGGCTGGGAGCAGGCTGACCGTTTCGGTGAAAGCCAACCTCAGGGGTTGGATGGCATAGGAGAGGGTGTACAAGCCCGCCTCGTAGGTTGAGGTATCCCATGCCCAGTACAGGGTCGCCTGATCGCGTCCGGCAATCCCATACCCGCTAAATGTGGCCTGACCGAGTGGTGCAAGGACAGGCTCGCTTAAGGTGAGGGTCAGGGTTAAGCCCTGTGTATCTGTCTCCTGCGGGGAGAGGATCTCAAAGCTCACCTGGTCGCCAACGTACAGAGGCCCATCGGGGTGCAAGCGCACCTGGAAAGCACCAACCCCCGGGGAGATACTTGTGCTTTCCAGCGCCGCCTGGCTGTCTGAGGTGACTCCGCCTGGCGAGGCAGCACCTGTTTGGGCAGGATCCATATCGTCTGCATCAGATGGGGAGACCTCCGGGCGTGCTTGTTGGGTCGGGATGGCAGTGTTCCAGGGTGTTGGCTCCAGGGTACCAGTCGGGAGGGGCAGCTGTGGGGCAAGCGGAGAGACCAGGCGGGTAGCCGCCTGGCAGGCCAGTAGCAGCAAAGTAACCAGTAATAAGAGGAAACGCAGGCGGTGCATAACCCCAATTATAGCAGGCGATAGGCTGGTAAAATTAGCGGGATGGTTTCCTGGCCGGATTTAGAAATCAACCTGACCACCCTGGCATATGGCGGCGAAGCGCTGGGCCGGCTGCCGGATGGCAGGGCGGTGTTTGTGCCGTTTGCCCTGCCGGGTGAGCGAGTCCGCGTCCGGGTGGTTGAGGAGAAAGCCCGCTACCTGCGGGCGGATTTGGTGGAGGTCCTCTCCCCTTCCCCGCAGCGGGTTGAGCCGCGCTGCGCTCACTACGGGCTGTGTGGCGGATGCCACCTGCAGCACCTGTCTTACGAAGGGCAGTTAGCTGCTAAAAGAGATATCTTGGGCGACCAGCTACGCCGCCTGGCGGGCTTTGATAACCCGCCGGTGAGGGAGACGGTTGCTTCCCAACCCTGGGAATACCGCAACCACGTGCAGTTCCACCTCACACCCGAAGGCAAGCTGGGCTATCACCCTCTGCGCCCCGGGGAGGTATTTCCCATCCGGGAATGCCACCTGCCGCAGCCTCTGATCAGCCAGGTATGGCCGCAGCTTGAATTTGAGGGGCTGCCCGGGGTGGAGCGGGTTGGCTTGCGCCAGGGCGATGACTGCGACCTGCAACTGATCCTGGAGAGCAGTGAACTGCTCCCGCCTGAGATCAGTATCGAGGACCTGGATATCTCGGTGGCGCATGTCTCTCCAGCCGGATCGCTGGTGTTGGCGGGCAGCCCGGCGACCGCGCTGACCGTGCTGGGGCGACCTTTCCAGGTTTCTGCCGGCTCGTTCTTTCAGGTGAATTCGTCAATGGCAGAAAAGATGGTGAACCATGTGCTGGAAGAAGCCCGCCTGCCGGCTGGGGCGGTGGTGCTGGATGTCTACTGCGGCGTAGGGTTGTTCAGCGCGTTTCTGGCACCCCATGCCCAGCGGCTAATTGGTATCGAGGCCTCCCCGCAAGCGTGTGATGATTTTGTGGTTAACCTGAATGAGTTTGATCACGTGGAGCTTTACCAGGCGCCAGCCGAAGCTGTGCTCCCAGCCCTGCAAGTCACCCCGGACCTGGTGTTGGTTGACCCACCGCGCTCTGGTTTAGGGCGGCACGTTTTGCAGGCTCTGCTTGGCCTGTCTGCGCCGCTGATGGTGTACGTTTCCTGCGACCCGGCCACGCTGGCCCGGGATGCAAAACATTTAAAACAGGGGGGTTACCAGCTACAACAGGTTACTCCGTTTGATATGTTCCCCCAGACGTACCATATCGAGAGCATCAGCATCTGGCGGCGGGAAAAACATCAAAACCCTTGACGTAGAACATACGTTCTGGTATTATAGGGATGTAATCACTGGATGCGCCTGTAAGCGCTGGCGTTCACAGTGGCTCCCTGATCATTTTTTCTGTATGGAGCTGGCCATGAATATCGGGATGCTGTGGTTTGATAATGACTCGAAGGCTGAAATCTCGACCAAGATTGCCCGCGCGGCTGAGTACTACCGTGATAAGTACGGTACCGTTCCGAACTTATGCTTTGTTCATCCCAGCATGGTTCAAAACGGGTCCCTCAAAACCCATGACGACAAATTGAAATCTGGCAACGTCGAGATCCGCACCTCCCGATCGGTGCTGCCCAACCATTTTTGGATTGGCGTGAATGGGACAACTACTGCAGCGTAAAGCCAGCGATAAACGTATCCAGAGCCACTTCCCCCTCCATCTGGCCTGTCTTGGTCGCTTCGTCTATCTCCAGCAATCGCCGGTACACACCTTCAAGGGTGTCAATCGAAAAGCGCCGCGCCTGGGTGCTGACTTTCTGTGCGGCGAATGGATGAACTTTAAACGGTTCTGGGCGCAATATGTCAATTACTTCCCGGTCTGTCCCGCCGCTTTCCAGGATTTCGGCTGCCAGCAGCAGCATTCGAAACTGGCGAACGACCATCAAGAAGATAGTTTGAGCGTCCTGCTCTTCCAGCAGGCGATGCAACGTATTGATCGCTTGCTTGCCATTTTGCATCCCCAGGGCATCTACCATATTAAAGATACTTGTCGTACCGGGTAGGGCGGTGACCGCGTCGACATCCTCTCGCTCCACCGGTCGCTCGTAATTGACATAGGTTAATAGTTTGACAATCTCCTGGTGAGCCAAGCGGGTGTCTGTCCCTACCAGGGGGGCCAGGGCACCAGCCGCTGACGGAGCAAAGCGCCCGCCGGATTCTCTGGCATGTTTTTGTATCCAGCCACGCATATCCGTGACCGTAAAATTGCGCACATAAGCGCGCTCGCCGGCTTGTTCAGCCCATTCCAGCAGCCAGTTCGGCTTTTTCTTTTTATTTTTATCACCGGTTAGCGATTTATATTCCACCAGCACCAGGGCAGTCGACTCCGGCAGGATGCCCAACAGGTTGCAGAACCTTTCCTGCAAAGCCGGACTGTTATCTAGCTTAACCAAGGGTGAATACACCTCCACAATGCGGCGGGGAGCCATAAAAGGCAGAACTCTGGCGGTGTTCTCCAGCTCCTCGAGAGATAGTGTGCGCCCATCCAGGCGGGTGGTGTTCAACGCCGCGCCAGCGCCATCATCGAGCTTCTTTTCCAGCTTGTGGATCTCCTCCGCAATGGAGAACTCGTCTTCGCCATGAAACAGGTAGACAACCGGTGACATATCTCTTGCGCTTTAGCTTTGGGTGATAACCCGGTGCGCCTGCATTCGCCCCCGGCGGGTGGGGGTGATCTTGACCACTTCCAGCGCGCCTAGCTGCCCGGAGGTGGTGACTCGCTCCTGGATGAATAAGCCCAGCGGGTGGGAGATGATCAGTGCCAGGGTCGCCAGGGTTGCCGCCAGGGGCAGACGCTCCAGCCAGTCCCGCGTGCGCTTCCCAGCGCCGAACAAAGCCACGAAGGCCGCCAGGCTTGCCAGGATGCCGGATGTGACAAAATTTGTGCCGCAGTTGGGGTGGACTGCCAGGCTTTTCTCGCCGGCTTGCATGCGTTGCAGGGCTTCATGCACAGCGGATTGCACTTCTGGGGTGGTTAGATTCCCCAGGATCCAGAAACCTGCCACATCCGAGTAGCCTGCCAGATGGCGATTTGGATTGTGCCGCGCAAGGATATGGAGCGTGGCGTGCTCCAGCCCGTGATTGCGGCGCAGGCGCGCAACGACCGGGTAGTTCAATACCGATTCAAAACCGCTTCTCATCGATTGCATTGCTTTTCTCCACAAGCCATGATGAAATGCGCAGCTAATACGCATTGTCAACCAGGTACCTGTCCTATTCTACCACCGCCTTCCCATCAAGCCTGGCTTGCGCAAACCTGGATATTTGTCGTTAAGTGGTAGTTAAGCTTTTGAAAAACGTGTAACAAAAGATTTCTGCATACGATTATATGGATGTGTAGTATTAGCAGTTTGTACTGTCCTTAATACAGTAGTCTCTGCTTGATGTGAATAGAGTGTGGAAGGAGAGATTGAAATGAAACCCCGTAAAATTACCGTTTTTACTCTGATCCTGGCAATCACCCTGCTGAGCATTGGCCCAGCGTTGGCTGCCGCGCCTGCCCAGGAACTGACCCCATGCACGCCCAACCCGGAAACGGGGCAAGTCTCTGGGACGGTTGTGGCGGTGGATGCCGCTACCGGTACAGTGACCGTCGATCCCGGGGATGGCGTCCTATGCACTGTCATTATGAATATCGACGAAACGCATCCCATCGTGCTCTTATTGGGGCAGTATTTTGGCGACTTGACCCCAGCCACGCTGGAAGAAGCCCTGGCTGACGTGCAGGTTTGTGCGTCGGTCAATGAGGATGGGTCCTACTCGTGGGCAGAATGCGGTATCGAAGGGGCAGTACCAGTCCGCGTGACCGGCACGAATGAGGACGGAACCTTCACAGCACTTGCCGAAGACGGCACGCTGATCGCAGTGCTCACGATTGATGACGAAACAGTTGCTGGAACGGTCCAGGGCGCGCTGGAGACGCTGATTGTGGCGTGGACGCTGGAAGAAGATGGCAGCCTGTCACAGGTCAGTGACCAAATTGCCGCATACCACGATGAAGGGATGGGCTTTGGCGTGCTGGTCAAGCTGTATGCCATCGCCCAGGAATCCGATTTATGCCAGGCGCCTGATTGTTCGGTCGATACCCTGGTCGAGCTGTTCCAGACCGGGGAGATTGGCATGGGGCAAATCTTCAAAGAATATGGCAAGCCGCAAAAGCTGGGTGTGGGGCACGTCCGCCAGGAGCTGACCCAGGATAAACAAAATGGCAACGATAAGGTCAAAGACAAGGGCGGCGACGATCAGTCTGGTGATGAGTCCCAGGCACCGCCCTCCGCAGCGAATAAGAAGAACGATAAACCTCTGAAGGATAACAACGGCCTGAAGGGAATCTGCAATGCGATTTCCAAGAATGGCAAGCCAAAAGTTGGCGTAACCTGTCCTTAATCAGGGGATATCGCAGCAAGATCATCGTTGATCGAGTCGTTCGTATCCGGAAAGGGGGGCATATCGGACAGATTGGACACAGAGAACCCAATTAACCCTATCCGCCCTCTCCTCAGCATTCACACAATGCGGGAGAGGGCGGACTGTTTTTCATCTTCTTGCGTTTCTGACCTAGGATGTGAGCACGGCTGCCCGAGGATTGGCAACCGGCTGCTGGGCGGTCGCTTGCATGAAACCGGCATACATCAGGATGACCCCAATAAACTCGCTCAGGTATAACCAGTCCACCAGGCCAGCCTGGACGAATGTCCCACCGATAGCCGGCATCATTGCCCCGGCTGCGATCAAAATATTGCCAACCATGCGGTTAAGGAGCACCTTCTTACGCCAGAACAGGTAGGCCGAGTAAATCGCCCCGCCGACCAGGGTGATGGTGCCGTAGATATTGAGCAGGATGGTTAAGACGATGGTCAGGCTGTTGCGGGTCATAATCTCTTTGTACTGCTCGGAGGCGGGCAGGCTTGTGTTGTAATCTGCGGCTGCAGGCGTGAGCGGGGCGAAAAAGACGAGGATCGCTGCCACTACTGACACTATGACCAGGATGATGGTTAACGTAGAGGCGACACCCCGTTTGCGCACCAGCAGGTGCACTGTGCCTTGTCCCAACCAGGCTGCGGTCAACATGGCTCCGCTCAGGTACCATACCTTGAGAGCAAATTCGCTGAAGGTAATGCTCAGGATGACCTCGGTCAGCGTGCCCAGCCCATAGAAGATCAGGCCAATCCCCCACAGCAGCAGGTGGGTGCCCTTTCTTTGCCGGTAGCGATTAAACACTGCAACGGTGAAAATGGCAGTCACAATTGTTGAGAAGATTGATATATAGTTCACTACAACCTCCTGAATGAGAGCTATTGATCAACACTGAGCAATCGCTCAGGTTTCAGCTGGTCAGACCAAACACCGATGCCAGGACAAAAAGGATTGTGGCCACCAGGGCAAGCAGCAGCAAAATCAATATTACCGGCACGAGGCGTTGCATCCAGCCAGCCGCTTGAAATTTCTTGCTCGGACCCTGCCCCGGTGCGCTCAACGGTTGCCTCGATTATATGCTTCGTAGGTTTCCAGCAATGCCAGCATGATCTGGTCGGTGAAGTTGTTGATGCGGCGGAACATATCGCTCCAGGCATAGGGCGAGCGGACAGCCGCTGCTTCATACACCGCCAGCATCGACTCCAGCAGCACGTTGCGAAAGAAAAGAAAGGCGTTGGTGGCGTCTGCCACGCTCAACCCGTAGCGCCGGCCGCGAGAAGCGTATTCGTAGCCCAGGGCGTGGGCTTCGGCTTCCGCTCGTTTCTCGTCCGAAGACAGGAAATCGATCAGACCTTGCATCAAAGTCCGCCCGCTCTTGCGGTATTGCTCGCGAGCATCGTCATCCAGCTTGAGGTACCAGGACTCCTGTCCAATGCGACCTTCGCTGATCCTGAAGCGCGTGTTCTTCAGGGCATTCTGGATAACCAGGTTGGCCTCAGATGAGCCATTGGCGCTTTGAGATTGGACCCACAGGTCTACCTCGCTGCGCACGTAGCGCCGGTGCCCCCCCTGGGTACGGTGTACCGGCAGAGCGCCGCTGTCCGACCAGCTGCGCACGGTGCTCGGGTGAACCCCCAATATTTTGGCTACCTCACTCAAGCTCAGCCAATCACCAGGCATTTTCCGCTCCAACCGATCTGATCTGGGTATTCCTTGGGCTGGGATTATACATCGCCTGCAATCGTAGCGCGCTCCACAATGGAGGGCTGGTCCACCTGGCTTTGAAACTCGCCTACATTGATCTGGCGCAGCATGACCAGGGATACCAGCAGCATGGCGGCCTCAATCGCAAACACTACCACGTAACCGGTCACCGGATTTTGTGCAAACTGGGTGACGACATCTCGCACCACACCGCCCAGCACAGTCCCGATCAGGCGCGAGATGGCATTCGCCATCCCCCAGGCGCCGATGAACAGGCCCACATTGCTGGCAATGGTCATGTCCAGCATCAGGGACAGGTTAGAGACGGTTGAGAGACCGGTGCCTGTTCCTAACAGAACCACTCCGCTGTAGAACACGCCCTGATTCACCAGCAGACCACTGACCAGGATCAGGACAAAGCCGAAGAGAGCGCTCCACCCTCCGATTGCAGCCACGATGCGTTTATTGACGCGTCCCTCCAGAGCTCCAGCCACCAGCAACGCTATCAGTACGCACACACCCCAGATCGATGTGATCCGGGTGGTCTCACGGACGGTCATATTGAAAGCCTGTCCACCGAATGGCTCCAGCAAAATATCCTGTCCCAGGATGGCAGCCAGCAAGATGACCAGATACCAGAAGAAAAGCGTCGCCTGGCGGTTTTGCATGATTCCCCGCAACATTACCACCCAGCTATATCCCTCCGATGCCGGTATCGCATCAGTGTTGCGCTTCTCCACCCCGATCAATCCCAGCAATCCCAATATCAGGGCAACCAGACCGATTACCCAAAATGAGCGCTGCAGAGCTTCAGGGGTGTAAGGGTCCAGCATGTGGCTCAGGGCAATCGCGGTCAAAATAATACTGGTGATCATCATAAACCACATCACCGCCACCGTGCGGGAACGGCCTTTTTCACCGGATAGCTCGGAAGCCAGGGAGAGGTACGAGACCGAAGCAAAGTTGTAACCCATTCCCCAGGAGCCAAAGACCAGGACGCCTAGCAAGACACCTGCCCACCAGTTAACTGGCAGGGTATATGCCACCATAGGGGAGAGCACAACCCCGAGCACGGTAAGCAGCAAGCCAAGGACAATATAGGGGGTGCGCCGGAAACCAAGCACAGGATAGCGGTCAGAGAAAGAGCCAATTGCTACCTGGATTGGCGAAAAGAGATAGGGAAGGGAAGCAAGAATCGCAACCAGCGTGGCGGAAACAGCCAGCTCTTTGATCATCACCCGGTTCAACGTACTGTTAATCGGAACCAGGGTCATCGCCACCGCGACATGGATCAAGCCAAGTTGGATGCGTTTGATTAACATAAACAAACCTTCATTCAGAGGGTTGATGAATAAATCTGTAACCCGTTCAGACTGCCATTAAGGCGCGAGCATATCCGGTACGGCTTCAGGGAATAGAGCGTACCAAATTTATCAGATCATGCAAGTTTGCGTCAATGTAAGTTTACGTAGATTTTAAACCCAAAAAGTGAATAGAAGATTAGTTTTTATTCTTCCGAGGAGTTATCTGCGCTATCCAGCAGGGCAGCCTGGAGTGCTTCGCGCAGAGAACGGGCTTCGATAACCTGGATGCCCTGCGGCCACGGCTCGCCGCGGCGTATCCGGCGCGGTACAATGGCGGTCTTGAAACCAAGGCTGGCAGCTTCACGCAGGCGAGCCGGCATCTGCCCCACCATGCGCAATTCGCCAGACAGGCCCACCTCGCCGATCAGGACCACCTCGGCGCGCACCGGGATGTTGCGCACCGAAGAGGCAATCGAAGCGGCGATCGACAAATCGGCAGCCGGCTCGCTGACGGTCAGACCACCAACCACGTTGACGAATACATCTTGCTCGCCGAGGCGCAATCCAACCCGGCGGGTGAGGACCGCCACCAATAGCAGCAGGCGGTTAAAGTCTACCCCATTAGGTGTGCGGCGCGGGTTGCCAAAGGATGTGGGGCTGGTCAATCCCTGGATCTCCACCAGAAGCGGTCGAGTGCCTTCCATAGTAACGGCAATGGAAGAGCCTGGTGCGTTGACCATGCGCTCAGCGAGAAAAGCTTCGGACGGATTGGCAACTTCCACCAGGCCGCGCTCGTGCATCTCAAAGACACCCACTTCAGACGTGGCGCCAAAGCGATTCTTCACGGAACGCAGCAGGCGGTAGGATTGGAAACGGTCGCCTTCCAGGTAAAGCACGGTATCGACGATATGCTCCAGGACGCGCGGCCCGGCGATGGCACCCTCCTTGGTGACATGCCCGATGAGGAATACGGCGATTCCGGAGGATTTGGCCAGCTCGCGCAGGCGCGATGCGCACTCACGTACCTGGGACACGGATCCGGCGGAGGATTCCAGGTCTTGCAGGGTGGTGGTCTGGATCGAGTCGACTACCAATAAGCGCGGTTTGACCTGGTTGACGTGTTGTAGAACCGTGTCCAGGTCTGTCTCGGTAACCAGGAATATATTGGCGGGGAAGCCGTCCTCTTCTTTACCGGAGCTGCGCAGCAGGCGGGCAGCGCGCATCTTAATCTGGCGTTCCGACTCTTCGCCCGAGACATATAGCACAGGTGACTCGTGCGCCATTTCCAGGGCGACCTGCAGCAGCAAGGTGGACTTGCCGATGCCGGGGTCGCCGCCAATCAGCACTAACGAGCCGGGTACCACCCCCCCACCCAGGACACGGGCGAACTCACCAATGGGCATGGGCAAGCGCTCTTCATAATCGCCACCAATCTGCGCCAGGCGCTGGGGTTCTGAGCGCCCGGCCGCGCCTGGCTTGCCTTTGGCAGCAGGCGCAGGTGGGGCGATCACTTCTTCCACAAAGCTATTCCAGGCACCGCACTGAGGGCAGCGTCCCATATCGCGCACCGAAATGCGCCCACATTGCTGGCAAATATATTGGGTTTTTGTCTTGGGCATGGGTGTATTATAACGTAAGGGTAAAATTGGGATCTGGGGCTGTCTAGCTTTTCTGGCTGGACAGCCCTTGTTTATCTGCCTGGGAGAGGAAGGCCACCTGCAAGGAGTTGCGTTGCGCCTGGCGAGCCATCTCAGGGGTAAGGCCTGCTGCGGGGGCTGCAACCTCGTACTCGTAGCGCAGGGTGATATTGCTAATGCCTGGGTCATCGGTGTTAATTGTAGCCAGGATGCCGTGCTGCAGAAATTGTTTCAGGGGGTGGCTGGCGTAATCTGGCACGGTGCTGGTTTGCACATTGCTGGTCAGGTTGGATTCGATGCCGATTTGGTGCAAGGCAAGGTAATCCAACAAGGCCGGGTCATCGATGGCGTGCACGGCGTGTCCCAGGCGCGCTGCCCCCAGCTGGCGGACGGCTTGCCATACGCTGTGCGCACCGGCGGCTTCGCCAGCGTGGATGGTAATCCCCCAGCCTGCATTTTGACCGCGGCGGATATGCTCAACGAACAGCTCTCCAGGGAAATTTGCTTCATCGCCCGCCAGGTCGAGGGCAACCAGTTGATCGCGCTGGCTGAGCAAAGCCTCCAGCTCTCTCCAGGCTGCCTGGGAACCGTACGTTCGGCTGAGGATACCGATCAAACCGGCGCGCAGACCGGTATGGCGAGCCGCAGATTGCACGCCATCCACCACCGCCTCCACCACCCCTTGCGGTTGAAGACCGTTCGGCTCAGCCATGAACCACGGGCTGAAACGCAGCTCGATATAATCTAACCCCTCTCGCCAGGCGTCCTCGACATTTTCATAGGCAATCTGCCGGCAGGCGTCGTAATCGACCAATATAGCCCGCATCCACTCAAATTTGGCGATGAAGGCCATCACGCCCGGTTGGGGAGAGGTAATCTGGACGTATGGTCGCAAAGCCTCGATATCCCAGGCGGGCAGGGCCAGGTTGTGCTTACGACCCAGCTGCAGGATCGTCTCCAGGCGGACGCTACCGTCCAGGTGGCGGTGCAGGTCGATCAGGGGCAGGTTTGGATCGATCATGGATATTCTCTCCAGATATTGCACATAAACCGCTTTCCGAGCAGCAATTTTTACATGGGTATTTTTAGCGGTTTGCCAGTATAATAATTATAGAACAAATCTAAACTGATTGGGATTCGCTGTCGAAAACGCAGCACCCCATCAGCGCCAGGGATTGTTACGAGATTTCGAGCCAAGGAGTTTGTCATGAATCGTTTACTAAGTTTTTTTGCCGGCGTTGTCAGCGGTGCGCTGGTGGGGGCAACGATCGCGATCTTGCTGGCGCCTGTTTCTGGAGAGGAAATGCGCATCCAGATCCAGGAGCGGAGTGCATATATTCAAGATGAGGTAAAGAAAGCTGCCACAGAGCGGCGGGCTGAACTGCAGGAGCAGTTATCAGCGCTGCGAGCGCCACAGAAACCGGACCCAACCGCGATGTAGATACCTGGGTTTTACCTGATAAATTTCCTGATAAAAACAAAAGCCGGCTTGTATTGGAGGAATCCCTCTAAGCCGGCTTTTTGTGATTAACAGGTTATGCTAGCGAAAGTTTTAGATCAGTCAAACACCGAAATCAAACACTCCCAAGAACCGATTGTTCAGGGCACAAAGCTAAAACGGTAGGTAGCAGGCTGGCGGGTGAAACGGGTGGTGCCGCTGACGACCAGGACAGCCTCGTCGGAACCCACTGGAATATTGGCGGTGTTATCGGCTGATAGGGATATGGGCAGCACCTGGGGTTCGTCGCCCAGCGTGATCAGGGAGAGGCGAAAAATTTGGGGGATCATGTTTTGAATGCGCACGAAACCCGCCGCTTCCCAACCGCCATCATCCTGTTCGAAATCGGAGAAATAGCCGATCTCAGGGATAGAAATGTCATCCAGCATGAAACCCTCGCCGTTCACGGCGGCGTCGGTGATATATTCGAAGCGCAGCTGGACTTGCTTCCCGGCATATTGGGAGATATCCACGCTCTCCTCAATCCACACCGGCTCCTCGCCGCTCAAGCCGTTATAGCCCCAGCCGTAGTTGGCGCCAGTCGGATCCGATCCGGTTCCAGAAGGAGGAAAGAGCATATCCCATCTCTCTCCGTCTTCTGAGGCGAGGAGATAGACATAATCGAAATCCTTTTCGATGTCGTACCAGGTCCAGTATGAAAGGGTCAGGGGACCGGTGTGATCGGTGAAGTCAAAGCTGCGGGTAAGGGTCATGTCAGACTCATCCCCTCGATTTGACCAGAATGCGTACTCGCCTGAGTAAGGGTCCTCGGGCAATATGCGTACCAGGGTGGAGCCTTCGAAGCGCAGGGTAGTATCCTGGTTACACCCCAGCTGGATGTAATCCACCCCGTATTGGCGGACGTCGCGGGTGCGAGTGGAATCATCACACGGGCGGATGAACTCGGTTTCAGATGGCTGGGGAGCATCCGGATACAGGCTGTAGGCGTATCGCCCATCTGCCAGGCTGCTGTCTTGCAAGAAAGATGCGACTACCCAATCGGCGAAGACATCATCTGCTCCGATAGGTTCGCCATCTAGCGGATCGGTGATCTGGATCTCGTCCAGCAAGGCGTCGATGCTGCTCATCCCGTCGTCCGGATGAGCGACCAGGGCTTGGGTGGCATCCTCCCCAAAGCGGCCCAGGAAATAGTTCGTAAACAAGAAAGATGCACCATAGTGCGGAGAAGTCTCGCTGCTATCGTTCGGCCAATCATTGAGCTGTAAATCGGGATCGAGAATGTACAGGAAGTCATGCCCGCCAATATCATATCCATTCAGGAACATCGCCAGATCAGAAAAGCCCTCGTTCAGCCAGGTGGACTCATTGCGGTCCCGATACCAGTGAATCATATGTTGGAATTCATGAGCCAGCACACCATAGGTGAATTCTTCATCCAACGCAGTGTTATCGGCGCTGAAGACGAACATCTCGTGACCATTGGAATATTCTTCAATCTGGGGGTTGTATGAATCATTGGATGAGAAATAGCCGGCAATCCCGGAGCCCACATTACGCGCATAAAGAATATAGATGTGTGGGTCACCATCCACGCCGGGGGTCCACTCGCTGCCAAAGAATTCCCGGTTATTAGGGTAGATTTGATTTTCAAATGTCTCTGCCAGGGATGCCAGCTCGCTCTCCCGGTAACGGACGCCATCTTCAATCCAGAAATAGGCGTGGTCGGTGATGTATTGGAGATTCGCCTTTACCGGGAGATAGGCATTGGTATCGTTGTTCGAAATCCAAAATTCCTTCTGATCGCCTGGGCGATAAAGCGGGGCAGGTTTTTCGAGTGTGACCGGGATGTTTTCTTTGCCATCCAGGCGGCGGGCAAGATCGTACAGATCATTGATCGGCACGATCGTGTCCTCTAATTCCTGGTAGGTTTGGAATGCAGTAACCGGCTCAGGAATGGCGATAACTGGATTGCCAGGATCAGAAGTTGCAGCAGGAGATGGCAGCGGGGTTGGGCGCAGGACCACCGGGGTAGGTGAACCGAGCGCTTGCCAGGGAGAGGGGTCGCTGAATTCCTGGGAGCTGGTGATCGTGAAGAAAGCATAGCCTAGTAACAGGCAGACACAAATGCAACAGGTAATCACCAAAATGATTACAAGTAAGATTACCGGTAATGACCACTTACGATCCATGATTCAACCCTTATAGAACTTACACAGTTCGGTTGGAGTTTGGGCAAACGAATCCCGCCCGAACTCCAACAATATGCCATTCAAGTGCAAAACTCTTGCCTAAACGAAAATGAGAGCTAACAGGTGGCAATTATAGATCAGAATCAACGCTGTTAGGCTTAATGTTTGAAGAGTATAGCCAGGCTGATGCAGTTACCAGCCCGAAGATGACCCACATATTCGGCAAGGCAAAAGAGTCGTAAGAAATTGCCCCCAACCCAAAAGCAACGATCCCCAATAAGCCAGCCGTACCCCAATAGCGTTCATCTTTTGACTTAGATAGCCACAGTACCAGGGCGCATCCCAGAACAGCGACTACAAATGCCATGAAAGCTGCAAAGCCAACCAATCCGGTCTCGGATAACAGGCGGTAGTAAAAGTTCTTAGGCGTAATCAGGCGGTTGCGGCTGGCATCCGGGGTGACAATGCGTAAGATCTCCGGGGTCTCAGCCAGCGGGATGGCAGGCAGGTGCTCGTCAAAATAGTAGGCGTAATTCCCAAGCCCAACCCCCAGGGTAGGATAATCGGTATACACAGCAAAAGCAGTCCCGCCATAGGTGAAGCGAGCGCCGAATCCCAGGTACTCGAAATAGCCAGAGAGGGTGGGCTCTTTTTTTACAGTCCAGTAATTCCAGATCCGGGCGAAGAAATCGTTTTTTGTGCCCGCAAAGTAGATGACCGATCCCAGCACAACCAACGCCACGCCAGCCTCTGCGAAACGCAAGAGCCAGGTTCGCAGAGGGGCAGCCTGTTTAGCTGCCTTAGCCGGGTGGTGAGACCGGAACACGATCACCCCTAGGATAGCCAGGACGAGCAGGCTGGCCAGGCCAGCTCGCGAGAAGGTAAATGCCAATACGACCACTGACCATGCCAGCAGGAGCAATTCGACCGTGATAAATCGCCAGCGCCAGCGGAACAGGCTATACCCGGAGAGTACCGAGGCCAGCAACCAGGGGATTAACAACATGCTGATTTGCTCGGCAAACCAGTTAGGCTCGTATGTCATCCCGGAGATGCGAGTGGTGAATAATTTGCGGGTGGAAAAGAAGCGTTGAATTTTCTGCAAGAAGCGGAAGTAATCGCCGTTGTAATGGACGATATAGATCGCTTGTAGGGAGCCCCACAGCAAGGCAACACTGAAACCAGCGTACAGCCAGCGCAGAGCAGCGCGCAGCTCATCAGGAGTGCGCGGGGTGAGGGCGACTGTGGTGTAGATGGCGCCGCCCACTGCCAGGGTGAGCAAGGCTCGCAGGGTGCGGTCGGGCACAGAAATCCCCAGCACGGGGTCGATATCTCTCAGCAGTGACAGGGCGGAGGCAGCCGTTGCAACACAGACAAACGGTAACAGGGTGAGCAAGGTTTTGGGAACCGGCTTTCTCAGCAGGTGGGGTATGGTGGAGAGCACCAGCAAAATGAGTAATGGATAGATGGAGAGCGGGCGGACAAGTGTGCCGCCGCCCAGTGCCGGCGGCAGGAATGGGAAGCTGGTCACCGGCAGGAAGACCAGGAACAGGATCCAGGCAAGGCGCGAGAGGCTTGCCAGTACTCGACTTAAGGCGCTGGGGGCGGGAGTGGCAACCGTCATCGGGTGGGTGTCTTTGCCTGGCTTATCGGCCGCGCCAACCAGATCAAGCCCCACACCAGCAACCCCACCAGCCCGCCAACAAAAGCCAGCAGGCTGGTTGGTCGGGTGGGCTGGGTCGAGTCTGGTTGTTGGTCCAGGGGCTCAACTATTAAAAAAGCGGTAAGTCCGCGGGAAGCGTTTAGCTCTTCTGACCAGGCGGCATACATCTCGTCGTATTCTGAAGTGATCTGGTTGGTTTGGGGTTCAATGGATGCCAGCTCTTCTTCCAGGAGGACCAGAGCCTCTTCCAGCCACGGGATATACTGGAGTGCACCGGCATCGCTTGGCGGGGCTGAATCCAGCAAGGCTATCCCCAGCGGATGCCAACCTGCCAGGCTGGAAACCCTGGATAGAAGGAACTCGCGCTCCAGGGTGTCAAGCGGTTCGTTCGATGAAGAGGACTTGGTTGCCTGGATCCAGCTTTGCAGCGCCTGCCTGATCTGCTGTAGCTGGGTGGCGCGCAGCTTGAGCTCCAGGCGCTGGTTGGAGAGGTTATCCAGGTTTGTCGATAAGCTCAGCACCGCGCTGGCGTGCACAGAGGCTGCGGCGATTTGCTCCAGGATGACCTGCTCCCAGGTGTTGACCAGCTCATCCGCGAGCTCAGGATCCGGGCTTTCTGCAACCAGCCGCCACTCCCCCGCATTCCGCCAATATACATGCAACCTGTCCTTCAGGTCCTCGATTGTGGCCATAGACCAGGCCTGGTCCTGGGTTTTCAACCGCTCAAGGATCTCCTGGAGGACTTCATTGGAAAGGATGAAGAGGTTCAACTGCTCCATCTGCCAATTTTTGTAATCATCAGGATTGCGGAGGTGAACATCGGCGTTGTATGCTACCAGCAGGCTGGCTTCCGCGCGGTAAGGGGAGGGCAGCAGATAAGCAATGGCAACACCAACCAGGCTGCCCACCAGGATGAATAGCATGATAACCGGCCAACGGTGGGTGGCGGTCAGGATTTCAGCACGTGGATTCCATTCATTCAGCATGTAGACCTTGTACGGCATATCCAGGCAGGCAAATCACAATGATCAGGGTGCTTGGCGCACCCGGTGAGCCTGCTGAAAAAGTGGATTATAGAGGTTGGCTTTTGATCTCTAGGGTGAGTAAGGCGACCAGTCCCAAGAGCAGGATGGCAGCAAACGAGGTGGTCGCCAGAAGAGGTGGCAAGCCCAGACCGACAAAGGCTGCGCACCCCAATAACAGGGCGCCGATATGCATACTGAGCACAGCTCGATTCGAGCTCATGCCCAGCTTCACCAGGCGGTGGTAGGTGTGGTCGCGCGAGGCTTTATAAATTGGACGCCTATGACGCAAACGAGAATAAACGACCAGGGTGATATCGAAGATAGGGATTCCCATCAGCAGGATTGGGATATACCAGGATTGTAGCGGTTCGAATCCGGGTGGATTGTAGGCAATCGCCAGCCCTGCAAGCAGAAAACCGAGGAATTGCGACCCGGAGTCGCCCAGGAAAAAGCGCGCTGGTAAGGCATTATAGTAAAAACAGCCCACGCATGCTCCCAGCAAGATGGCGCTCAGCAGGGAAAGATCGCTCTGCCCGGAATCGGAGGTGACCAGCATGAAGAAGGCCGCAGCTTGCGCCCCCAGGCCGACCGCCAGACCATCCATGCTATCCACAAAGTTATACGCGTTGGTGATCCCCACCACCCAGAGCACGGTGAGAACAATATTGATCCAATTTTCCTGAAAGATCAGAACCTGAACACCCAACAGGATTAACACCAGCGCCCCCAGTACCTGACCGATCAGCTTGACCAGTGGCGTGAGGCTTTTAATATCATCCCACAAACCGAACAAGAAGAGCAAGCTGGAAGATATCAGCAGGGCGCGGACAGTCTGTGATTCCCACAAGCCTAACCACAGGCTGATCACATATACCGAGATTACCAGGATTAATCCGCCGGCTATGGGGATAGCAGTCGAATGTTGCTTGTGAAGCTCGCGATTGGGGATATCTACCAGGCCAAGCCGGTTCGTCAGCCAGCGAGCCAGGGGCGCAATCGCCAGGGAGAGCAAAGCGGCGACTAAGATATTGCGAAACGACATCAGAGTGAGCACAGATGCAGGACTCGCTGGATCAGGGTTGAATACTTAAGTTTGTTTCCCCAGTACATGCTGATACACCTCAAGCGTGGCGGTATGTACCTGGGCATGGGTGAATTTACGCATTACCAACTGGCGGCTCGCTGCTCCCATTCTACCACGTAGTGCCGCATCACCAACCAGGCGCTTCAGGGTTTGCGCCAGGGCAGCCGGGTCGTTAGGCGGTACCAGAAAACCATTCTGCCCTTCCAGGACAACCTGGCGGCAACCAGGGATATCACTGGCGACCAGCGGGCGACCGCAAGCCGCGGCTTCCAGCAAAGTGGTGGGCACGCCTTCGCCGTACATGGTGGGCAGGGTCACGATGTGGCTCTGATTGTAGACTTCCGGCATATTGGGGCGCCACCCCCACCATTCGATGATCCCTTCTACGTGCCATTTCTCCAGCGTCTGGCTGCTGACTGTCCCTGGGTTGCCGGGATCGGGCTCTCCAACCAGCACCACGCGCACCGGGATTTCGGCTTTCAGCTGGCGCGCTGCCTCAACCAGCACGCCAACCCCTTTGTCCCATAGCATCCGAGCGGCTAACATAATTACCGGCGTGCCTGCAGGCTCTGGTTGGGGTGCGAACCGTCGCGGGTCCACGCCCACTCCCTCGATCAGCCAGGTGCGTTCTTTGGGCACCAGGCGGTTGGTTAGAAAATATTCCTGGTCTGTTTCGTTCTCGAAAGTCACCCCGCAGCGCGGCGATCTGAATGCCAGCCGGTACAAGGGCACGACCAGTCTTTTTAGCACACGCGCTTTGCGCTCCTCGCCCAGGAAAATATAGCCCCGCCCGGTGATGGAGTTGACGATCGCTGGCACGCCTGCCAGGCGGGCTGCCAATGAGCCATACAGCACTGGTTTGATGGTGTGGTGGTGCACCAGGTCGGGTTTTTCGCGGCGGTAGATGGCATAGATCTGGCGCAGAGAATCTATCTCTCCCCACGGCGCGGTAGATTGGCGTCCCAGTTCCCAAGGTATCCAGCGAAAGCCATGCTGTTTGAGGCTGGGGACGAATCGCCCATACGGAGATACCAGCACAACCTCCAGACCTGCCGCACGCATATATTCCGCCAGGGCCAGCCTGAAATTATACAGGTACCAGTCGGTGTTGGATGATAGCAAGAGCCTGGTCATCGGGTAATCCTGCTCTCAGGCAGCCAGCCTCTGGTATAGCTCAAGCAGGCGCTGTTGCATGATCTTCCAGCTATAGGAGGTATCGTAAGCCTGGCGGGCGTTGCGTCCCAGGCGCAGGCGCAGGTCGAGGTCTTGTTGCAAGCGAAGCAAGGCGGCTTCCAGGGCGGGGATATCGACATAAGGAATCACAATTCCGCAATCTGCCTGTCGGATGATGTGGTCCATATTGGTATCCTGGGCGACGATGATCGGCTTGCCCAGGAGCATCGCTTCAAATACCTTGTTGGGACTCGAATAGCGGTGGTTGCGAATAACGGGATCATAAGTAGCAATCAGGATATCAGCCTCAGCGCTGATTTGGATGGCGCGGGTGTAAGGGAGCCTGCCATGCCAGTGCACATTGGGCAGATCTCGGGCTGCTTCCAGCAGGCGGCTTTCATCGCCGCCAAAGCCGGCCAGGTGCAGGCCCCACTCTGGATGCCCGCCTAAAACCGCCAGTAATTCTAGTAAGCCGCGCTCCACCTGCAGCAAGCCGATATATGCGATCTGCAGGCGGTCAGAAGATGGCATGCGGGACTCGGCGGTGGTTTTAGGTTCGGCTTCTTCAGGGGTGTTGTAAATGACCGCGCTTAACCTGGGATTGGAGCCGCGGATTTGCTCCCAACGCGATTCATCTGCCAGGATGACCGCCTCTGCCCGATCGATGGCGCGCAGGTCGACGTTACGGATGGCACTCTTGATCCAGTTTGGTGTTGCCCGCAGGTGGTCGGCATAGAAGTCAAAAATATCATAAATGATTTTCTTGCCATAAAGGCGCTGGCAAACCAAAGCCGGCAGCACTGTATCGAAGTCGCAGGCAT
>JBFYSV010000124.1:0-4566 GCA_041301185.1 Anaerolineae bacterium | reverse complement strand
CCATCATAGGTTTTAACTTCAGATATCTAGCGAAATCACCGTCGATACTGTTACCTCCGCTGTAGTATTTCCATGAGACGGTGATTTGCGAATAGGTGATATTTGCCTACCACAGCTTCGGTGAGAATGCCTGTTCCTGCAAGTTGGGCGAGATAACGACTCGTCGTCGTGTAATGCATGTTCAAGGCCGCGGCAAGGCGGGTTGGAGAAAGTACTGGAAAAGTGAAAAGTGCATCAACCAGCTCTGCACTATAAATCTTGCTATTTTCCTCTCGCACCTTCTCCTTAACTTCGTGATGAAGTTTCAAAATTGCATTCAAGGTATCATAAGAGGCCTGTGCTTGACTAAAAAAACCACCAAGCATGTAGTTTATGAAATCATTCCAATTCCCGTCGACTGTCACGGCTAGTAAATGTTTGTAATAATCACTTCGATGATCGTTGATGTAACCGCTGATATAAAGAACCGGCATGGATAGCAATTTTTCCTGTACCAACTGCAGAACCAATAAGATTCTTCCCGTACGTCCATTCCCATCTCGGAATGGGTGAATCGCCTCAAACTGGTAATGGGCTATGCTGGCGCGGATTAATGGATCTACCTTTTCGTTAGCATCATTCACGAAATGTTCCCAGTTTGCAATCAAATGAGGAATATCCTGGGCAGGCGGAGGCGTGTACAGGCTCTCCCGTGTTGCCGCGTTTACGATACGGTTCTGCTCACGGCGATAAAGGCCGCCGCCTTCAGGAATTAGCCGCCCCTGGATACCATTGATGATCCGCGCGCTGAGTGGAAACTTATCCAGTTGTTCGTATCCCCAAAGCAGTGCTTCCCGGTAATGCAGAACTTCTTTATCGACCTGGCGCTGCTCCGACTCCGGAAACAATTGCCACTGTAATACTTCCGCAAGCGTAGTATTGATATTTTCAATATTTGAGCTCGCCACCGACTCGCGTATTACAGATGGAGCTGTCAGCAACAAAGGATTGGGCAGTTGCCCGCATGCTCCTTTTAGTTCTGCCAAGGCAACGCGAGCCTTGATCAAAAGATCTCCAAAGTCAGAATTGGAAATCTTTTGTGCCGGAGGCAACAATTCCAGAGAATGAGGATATGATGAATCGAATGACATATAGGGATTAATATATCAGTAATTATCATTTTTTGCAATATATCATTCGGGCTTGTTGGCTTTCCACATGCTTCTACGAGCATGGCGAAGTGGTCATTATTCCTAACTCAGCTGCGTCACCAACCTCTCAACTTGCAATGATCCCAATATAAAGCACCCCCTTGGGGACGATTACTATGTTTTGGGGCCTCCGGAGAACCATGAGAGCAAATCATGTCAGGTTCAGTTTGCCTCTGGCGTGGCTTACCCTTCCCCCTTATGGGGTCAACCTCGTAAGAGGGAAGGGAATTCCGGAAGATTTGGGCGTCTTCTAATCAGTTTGTTTTGGCACGCCTTACGGGCTGGAGGGTTTGATAACGAAATAGCCAAAGCCCAGAGCGAAGAACAGGTAGAGCACAACAACGAACCAGCCAAGCAGATTCATCACGCCTGTCAGTGTGGCGATCAATGCCAGCACAATGCCGATCGCGTCGTAAACACAATAGCCCAAGGCAATCGCCCGGCGTGTATCTGACGGTTGTGCCTTCCTGGCAAACCAGGTGATCATGAGCGCACCGAGCAGTGAGGCACCGTACTGCTGTGCGGCGATGGCGCCACCCGATCCCAGGGTGGTCCCAAAGATGGAATAGGTGAAGTTTGGCATGAGCAAGATCGGCACGCCCAGAGCCAGACACACCACTGCCTTGATGATCATTACGGTTTTGAACTTCATGTTACATCTCCTTTTTGCTATATCTCTTTCAGATTGAATCGGGGTCTCCTGCTATCCTTGGACTCCTGGAAATACATGATGAGCCAAATGGTAATCAAACCGGTGGAGACCAGAGTCAGCGCCCAGAGGGAGTTGATCAGAAGCTGATGAAGAAGCATATTGTTCGGGTTTCGCATCATTTTTCCAAACTCCTCGATTGGTAAGCTGACTCTAGACGTATAATACAGAATGGACGCTATAAAATCGCTAATCAATCGTTAAATCGCCAGAACTTCGCAGCAAGCTCGCCTGCAGGATAATCCACAGCAATAAAGTAAGTCCGGATAGAAACCTATCGCTAAGGAGCCTGGGTGTTAGAGATAAGAACATTCGGTGGCCTCTCGATCAGGATAGATGGCCGGCTTATTGGGGGCTTGGGATCCAAAAAAGCCGAGGCTCTGCTCGTCTACCTGATGGTGGACCGTCGGCAACATACCAGGGATGAACTGGCGACATTGCTTTGGCCTGAAAGCACAGAGCAACACGCCTCAACAAGTCTGCGCGTGGTGCTATCAGTTCTACGCAAGAATCTGGCGGATTACCTGGATATTTGCCGTGATTCGGCCGGGATCAATACTGACACCTCCGCCTACATAGATGTAATCGACCTGGAGCAAAAACTGGCGGGTGGTAAGATCGAACAGGCCCTGCAACTCTACCAGGGAGACTTCCTGCAAGGGTTTCACATACAGGAAAGCGTAGAATTTGAGAACTGGCTCCAGTGGCAACAAGAGCACCTGCGAGTGCTGATTACGGGTGCGTTGCACAGAGCGATCTCGAGGGCGATCGAAGCAGGGGAATATGCAAAGGCACGCACGCTCATCCAGCGATTGCTCGAGATTGAGCCTCTCGACGAGCGCGCTTACTACCAATCCATTTTCCTGCATGGGGTGGAAGGGGAGCGAACGGCGGCTTTGACGCAATACGAGAAATGCTGCCAAACCTTGCGGGATGAATTGGGAGTGGAGCCTTCAGAAGAATTGCAGGAATTACATGAACGAATCCAAAGGGGGGACAAGCCGTCAACCTTGATCCCCCCTCTGCCCGAAAACAACCTCCCTGCCCCGCAAACCAGTTTCATCGGCCGGGAAACGGAATTGGCCGAGATTGGCGCCTTGATCCAAGACCCGACTTGCCGACTTCTCGCGCTGGTGGGGCCGGGCGGGAGTGGCAAAACCCGTCTGGCCATTCAGGCTGCTGGCGAGGCGCTACGCTGCTTTAGGGATGGCACTTTCTTTGTCCCGCTGGAGTCTGCGGATTCGCAAGATTACCTGATCCCGGCGATTGCGCGAGCACTCCAGTTCACCCTTGACAGTCTCATAAACGGCGCTGATTTGAGAACCCAGATATTGGATTACCTGGGAAAGAAGTCGATCCTCCTTGTCTTGGATGGCTGCGAACGCATGGCTGGCAACACCGGGGATCTTCTGGGGATCCTTGAGAAGGCGCCAAATGTACGAGTGCTTGCTACATCGCGGCAGAGGTTGGGGTTGCGATCTGAGCGGGCTTTCCCAATCGAAGGCTTGAGAGTGCCGCAGACTGCGGAAGAGATGTATTCAGATGGCATGGATGCCGTGAGACTGTTTCGTGAACGAGCTGAACAGGCCGGCGCGGGTCTCCAACTTTCCGCAGCGGACCATGAGCCGATCGCCCGTATTTGCAGGATGGTCGATGGTATGCCATTGGGGATTGAACTGGCCGCCGCATGGACGCCGATCCTATCCCCACCGGAAATTGCGCAGGCCATGCACAAGAGCTTCGACTTCCTGTCCACCACAATGTGTGACATCCCGGAAAGACACCGCAGCCTGCGTGCTGTTTTCGAAAGCTCATGGTTGCTATTGACAGATGCGTTGCGGGAGGCGTTCAGCAAACTGGCAATATTTCGCGGTGGGTTTGTCCTGGAAGCCACCCAACAAGTGGCGGGGGTAAACCTGGAACAGTTGTCTGCTCTGATGAATCGGTCCCTGGTGCACCGAGCGCAGTCTGGGCGTTTCTCGATCCACAGCCTGCTCCAGCAATATGCCGCCGAGAAGCTGGCAGAGCAGGAGGCACTGGAGAAGGAGATTCAAGACCGCTTCTGCCGTTACTTTGTTAATATTGTGACTCAGCGAGAAACGGATCTGATGGGTCCAAGGATGCTCCAGGTCCGCGATGAGATACGATGGGAAATGGATAACATCCGTGCCGCCGTGAATTGGGCCAGCGCGCATTGGCCTGAACAGTCGGCCAGGGAAATGATCATCTCGCTGGTGTGCTTCTATGCGATACACGGATGGCAGGAGGGAGTTTTCGCCTTTCGGGACCTCGCCCAAACCAGGCAGGCTGTCTTGATTGCCAGGGGGAGGCGTGATCCATCCAAAGACCCTGTGTTTTTGAGCGCCCGCATCCATCAGGCTTTTTACCTATGCAACCTGGGCCTAATCACTGAAAGTGATGAAATTTCGAGGGAATGCCTGGAAGAACTTCGTCAGCCAGGCCTGGAGCGTGAATTATCCGTGTGTTTACAAAATCTGGGGGTCAATGCATCTTATCGCGGGGAGTACGAGGATTCTCAAGATCTTTTGGAGGAAGCGATCATCCTTGGAAGGGAATATAACCACGTTATGTGGCCCAGCTACCTGTTTTGGCTGGGAAACCTCTATTTCCAACTCGGTGAGTACGAGCAGGGTTTATTGACCCTGC
>JBFYSV010000122.1:0-5004 GCA_041301185.1 Anaerolineae bacterium | reverse complement strand
GTTGAGTAGATTGGGCTCCAAGCTGTGCCACTACCGGGCTGACGGCGCGCAACCCGGCGTCTGCCGGGGTAAGCTCGCGGAGCTGCTCTTCACGCAGTTGCACCGTCTGGTCAAACTCCTTGAGCAGTGCCTGGTTGAGGCGGAATCGGTCGCCCATCTGCCTGCCCTGCGTCTTAAGATCCTCGATCAGGCTCTGGCGCTCATCCGGGCTGAGCGGCTGACCGCACACCGGGCAATCTGCACCTTCCGCTTCTTCCAGCTGGTCGATGCGCGCCTTGAGCTCGTCCATCTCTGCTTTGAGGCGGGGGTTCTCGGCTTTGGCGTCCGCCTGGCGCTGGCGGGCAGCCTGTAACTGGTCATCCAGCTCGGTCCGCCGGGCAAGCTTCGTTTCGAGTGCGGTATGCTCCTGGCGGGCGGCATCGATCTGGGCTTGCAGGCCGGGCAGCTTCGCCAGCTGGGTGTTGATGGCATCCTTTTGGACCAGCAGGGTTTGCTGTTCTTGCATCAGGCAGGCGCGGGCGGCATTGATCTCATCCAGCGGGGGCTGGCGGCGTTGCTGTTGCTCTTGGAAGCGGGCAGCGACCTCGTTCCATTGCTCCAGGTCATGGCGCGCCTGCTGCCAGGCTTCGTATGCGGCCTCGATTTCGCCGGCGCGCTCGAGCAGAGCGGCGTGCTGTCCTCTTTCACGCTCGCGCTGGGCAGCACGGGCGAGCAGGTCGTTTAGCTGGCGCTGGCTGGCCTCCATCTGTCGGCGCAAGGTCTCCACCAGCTTGCGTTGCTCTGCCAGTGTCGCCGCGATCTGGGTAATGCGCTCCAGGTTGGTCTCATGGGTGAGGCGCGCCTGGGTAAAGCGCTCCAGGTCGGTTTCCAGTTCCTTTAGGCGAGATTTCCGGATTTGCTCTTCAGCCAGCTCGCGGCTGATCTCATCCAGGCGGGCATCCAGGGCGCTGACCTTGTCTTCCACGCTGCGCCGCATCTCTGCCGCGCGCTGGCGGTACTGTTCCCATATCTCCAGGCCAAGGATATTGCCCAGGATACGCTTGCGGTCGCCGGGGCGCTGCTGGGTGAACTGATCTGCTTTGCCTTGCAGGAAAAAGGATGCGTTCACGAAGGTCTCGTAGTCCATGCGCAGGGTGGCTTCGATGAGCGCCTGGGTATCGCGCAGGGTCCGCTCGGTGAGTGGCTTCCAGGAGCCGTTGAAGTCGCGTAGTGAAAGAGAGGCAAGCGAGCCAGCAAGATTGTCGCTTTGCAGGATATAAAACTCCAGCAGGCTGGTTTTGCCGCGCGGGCTGGCGCGGCGGACACGGTAGAGGTTGCCCTCGTAGGCGAAGGTGAAGACGACCTCGGCGGCATCCGATTGGGCGTTGATCAGCGAGTCATCCCGCTTGCGAGCCTGACCGAAGAGCGCCCAGGTGATGGCATCCAGCAGGGAGGATTTGCCAGCCCCGTTCGCCCCAGAGATGCAAGCCAGCTCGAAGGTCGAGAAATCCAGCTCCGCCGGGTCGCGGTAGGACAGGAAACCAGAGAGAGTGAGCTGCAATGGGATCATGGTTCCACCTGGTCGGGCTGGCGCGCCTGGGAGATGACGGTTTGAGCCAGGGCGGAGAGCGCCTGGGCTTCGTTTGGGTCAGTGTGGTTGGCGCGCCAGTATAGGTCGAGCAGCTCCAGGTGAGTCAGGCTGCCCACAGCCTGGTCTTCGGGCAGGCGGATGCGGGCTTCCATCTGCGGCCGTTTGATCAGCAAAAACTCAAAGGCTCCGCTGGCGTGCTGGCGCAGGGCGGTTTCGTCGATGAGCGATTCCCAGTCACGGGGGTAATCCACGGTCAGGCGAACGATAGCATCCTGTAATTGTCCAGCGGGTGGAAGGGCTGCCAGGATGCGCTCGTTAACCGGCGCGCCGGCATCTTTTTCTTGCAGGGCGATCTGGCAGTCGATGAAGGGGCGGATGCCGGTTAGCTGGCGCATTTCAACCCGAGTGCTGCCGCGCTCGACATGGGCGATGGCAAAGAATTTCTTGTCTTTTGCTTCACCGAAATCCACCCGCTCGATCGAGCCGGGATAGACCACCGGGGGATGGGCATTCTCGTTCAGGTTTTGGGATTTGTGGATATGACCCAGGGCAACGTAGTCCAGGCGCGGGTCGCGCACCAGCCCGCCGGAGAGCACCAGGTCGCTGCCCAGCATGACGGTGCGCTCGCCTCCATAGACCGCCCCCTGGACGGAGGCGTGGGCTGTCAGAATTACCGGCAGGGAAGGGTCTGCTTGCGCCAGCCAGCCATCAATCAGCTCCTTAATGCGCAGTTCCAGTTCTTCGTATATCCGGGCAGGATCACTGGCAGGCAGGTCAAGGTGCGCCATCAGACCGGAACGGGAGATCCAGGGCAGGGCGATGACTTGCAGAGGCAGACCTTCCAGGTCATCCGGGCGCAGGAAGACGGGGTGCTCGATAACGCGCACGTGCGGCACCTGGAGGGTATCGAAGCTCTCCAAGGCGTGGGCACGGCCTAAGGAAGGTGACAGGTCGTGGTTACCGACCAGCAGCAGGGTGGGGATGCCGGCGCGCGACAGGCGCATGATGCGCCGCCCCCATTCTCTTTGAAAAGTAGGCGCCGGGCTGCGGTCTTTGTAGGCGTCGCCGGCGAAGAGCACCAGGTCAACCTTTTCATCGATGGCGGTATCGATGATCGTATCCAGGGATTTGAGGAAATCTAGCACCCGCAGGGGCAGGCCGGTTTGCGGGTCGTGGCGGCCGTAATTGGCGATGTCGATATGGGCATCGGCAAAGTGCAGGATCGTGGGCATGGCGGTATTATAACGTGAAGGGGAGTTTAGGTTACGGGCCAACGCCCAGTTGAGCCAGCATATTCAACCCGGGTCCAAAATTGGGGTTCAGGCGCACGGTCTCTTGAAAATCGTAGGTCGCTTCGGCGGTCCGCCCCAGGGCGAGGAAAGCCTGTCCGCGCCAGTACAGGCTCTCCTCCAGGGTCGGCTCGGAGATGGTATCGTATAGGGTGGTGTTAGCCAGGTTGATCGTATCCTGGTAGCGCCCGGTGTAGAAATATGCCCAGTAAGGGCCGGTCTGGTACCATAGGATGCGGTAGGGGCGCTGGGTGTCGTCGCCGCCTAGCTGAGCATACAGCTCAAACGCCCGGTCGTAGGCAATCCCGGCCTCGTTGTATTGCAGCAAATTAACATAGCTGCTGCCTTTATTGAACCAGGCAAAGAACTCATCGATTCCCGTCTGGGTTTGTGTCTCTTGCTCGGCGATCTGCAGGGCGTTCTGGTCGGCCCAGGTCGGATCAGCCCAGGGACCCAGCAAGGCGAACACTTCTGCCTCCCGCTCGGGGGGGTAGATCACCATGAAGATGTAGTTGAACGAACGCCAGCCATCGATATAGTCCTGGTAGCCGACGCGCATATCCTTGCCTGGCTTGAGGTAAGCATCCTGAACGATGAACTCGCCGGTAGCTTCATCGTAACCGGTGGTGTACAGGTAGTGCCCCATCCAGGCGACCTTGCCGGTGTAATCAGCTTCGTAATAGCCCTTCTCCACCAGTACCGGGAAACCGCTGGCGATCAGGCGCTTGAGCAGCTCAATGTCGCCGCCGGAGCGAGTGACGATGCTGAAGCCGGTGTGATCCGTGACAAAATTTGCCATCTCATAGGGCATGACGTTCTTATCCAATTTGCCTCTCTGGATAAAATCCAGGTCGGGATCGATGATGCCAGGCTTGACCACTGCCGCCACCTCGTCACGATCGCCAGGCCAGCCCCAGAACTTAAGCGCCATGGTCAGGTTAGCCGGACCGCAATAGTTCCAACGCCCGTGCTGGTCAACGTAGACGACCCCCTCCAGGATAGCCGCCTCGGGGAGAGAGGTTGGCGTTTGGGTGGGGATTGGGGAGGGTGCGGGCGTCTCGGACGGACCCAAATTGGTCGGGGTGGGTGTCGCCGGGAGGGGTGTGGAGGTAGGCGCCTGGGTGGTAGGGGCTGCCAGCGGATCGACCTGCCCCTGGGGTACAAAGACGGCTTCATCAGGGGGGTTGAAGCGGTATTTGATATCCGCCCGCAGGGCGTCCACCCGCCAGGCGAGGCGGCTGTGGACGGGGGGCAGGTTGTAGACCAGGATGGTTAACAGGCACACACCTGCCAGAACGAGAACGGAATATACCAACCAACGGGGGCGCATGGCGGGATTATATCATCCTGGTTAGAAGTAGATTATTGAATGAAAATACGTTAATGTTTTTCTGGAACTGGCTGGATATCCAGTTTCCGTTCAGGTCAGGGCAAACGCATCTAAATTGGTAGATGGGATAGGCCAGAAAGCACCTTGAGCAAATAATCTTCTCTCCAGCCAGCCAGGAGACGCTTGCCCTTGATACTGCGTTTGCAGGTTTGTTCTTGTTTGAGCAAATTGAGGGCGATATGGCGGAGAATGGCGAAGTTTTCTGGGCCGTTGTCTTTGCGCACTCGGCAACGGTCTTCGTCGAAAGCCAGGTCGAGTGTCCAATGCAGGCTGTTTTCGATGCCCCAGTGTGAGCGTACGGCCCCCAACACTCGCTTTGCACCGATGATACTGGCAATATGAAAACGGTCTTCACTGGTCTTTTCGTCACCCATCCAACGCTGAGAACGAATACGAGATACCGTCTGCAGCTTTTCCCAATTCCCAAAACCACGCAAATGGCGCAAGATTTGCGGGTCTGAAATCGTCCAACACTCACGGATTTCAATGCGGCCATGCCCTTTGTTGACGGTTTTCTCGTAATCGTACGCATAGGCCTGGTAATGGCTATCTTCCAGGTCTTCAAAGAGATTGCGGGTATCTTCAAACAGGTTCCCCTGGTTGTCTTTGAGCGCTAGAACGTAATCGCCATCTTCTTCAACAATGGTTTTGGCGATCTCGGTTTGGCAACCCATCGCATCGATCGTCACAATACAACCGGAAATCTCCAGTGCTTTCAGAAGTTGCGGAATGGCTGTGATCTCGTTCGACTTCTC
>JBFYSV010000119.1:0-9935 GCA_041301185.1 Anaerolineae bacterium | reverse complement strand
TCCACCACATCCATGATGGTATCCGGCTCCTCGCTGATCGAAGCGGCAATGGTGCTCAAGCCGACCGGCCCGCCGTTATATTTCTCGATGACCGTTCTCAAGACGCGCCGGTCGATGTCGTCCAGGCCGCGCTGGTCCACATCCATCAAATCCAGGGCTTGCTCGGCAACCCGGCGGGTGATCACTCCATCCGCCCGCACCTCTGCATAATCGCGCACCCGGCGCAGAAGGCGCAAGGCAACTCGCGGCGTGCCGCGCCCGCGCTGGGCGATCTCGTCGATGCCGTCAGAATCTGCCTCAACGCCCAATACGCCCGCTGCCCGGTTGACGATCTGCTGCATGGCGCCCAGTTCGTAGTAATCCAGGCGGTGCACCGCGCCGAAGCGCGCCCGCAGGGGCGCTGTGACCAGCGCCAGGCGGGTGGTCGCCCCAATCACCGAGAAGCGGGGCAGCTTCAGGCGGATCGAGCGAGCAGAAGGGCCCTTGCCGATGATGATATCCAGGGCGAAATCTTCCATCGCCGGGTAGAGGACCTCCTCGATCGACCTGCCCAGGCGGTGGACTTCGTCAATGAAGAGAATATCCCCTGCCCGCAGATTAGAAAGGATAGCGGCGAGATCGCCGGGGCGCTCAATGGCAGGCCCTGCGGTGATCTTGATGTTCACCCCCATCTCATTCGCCAGGATATGCGCCAGGGTGGTTTTACCCAGGCCGGGCGGGCCGTAAAAGAGCACATGGTCCAGCGGCTCGCTACGCTGGCGGGCAGCATCGATCAAGATTGCCAGGTTTTCTTTGACTCGATTTTGCCCGATCAGGTCGCTCAGGCGCTTTGGGCGTAGAGCCGGATCCAGGCGGTCATCCGGCTGTGATTGGGGATTTACCAGGCGGTTGGGCGAATCATTCATAGCAAAAATTATAACCTCGAAACCGGAACATTTTTAGTTCCGATTTTCACTGTCAGGGATATAATTTACCCATCCCAACTTGTGGAGTCTGAAATGGCTAATGTCTTCCCTTCCCCCCATCCGCTCGTCGCTCATAAGCTAACCCTGCTGCGCAGTGTGAACACAGAGCCAAAGAAATTTCGCGAACTGGTGCGCGAGATCGCGGCCTTGATGGTCTATGAAGCCACTCTAGACCTTACCTTACAGCCCCGCCAGATAGAAACCCCGCTGGCACCCCTCACCGGCTCAGAATGCCAGGACAAGGTTGGCCTGGTGCCGATCCTGCGCGCTGGTTTGGGCATGGTAGAAGGAGTCTGGAATCTGCTCCCCTCTGCCGAGGTCTGGCATATCGGCCTGTACCGGGATGAGCGCACCTTGAAACCAGTGCAATATTATAACAAGCTGCCCATTGAGCCAACCGTCTCGGTTTGCCTGATCCTCGACCCGATGCTGGCGACTGGCGGCTCTGCTGTGGCTACAGTGGACGTGCTCAAACGCTGGGGCGTGCGCAAGATCAAGTTCGTCGGCATCCTGGGCGCGCCGGAGGGGATAGCCTTGATGGAGGCTCACCACCCCGAGGTGCCAATCCACCTGGCAGCAGTCGATGAGCGCCTGAACGAGCGCGGCTATATCGTCCCCGGGCTGGGAGATGCCGGCGACCGCCAGTTTGGGACCGGCTGATCTGGCAAGTACGAGCTTACTGGTATGCTAACCGTGGTATTCTTTCGATCATGCAAATCCCCTATGAGCTGATCCGCGATTACCGGGCCAGGACATTTCACACTGCCCCCGAGATGCGCCTTAGCGCCCGCGACGAAGCTGTTGATTTTGTCAACCAGCGTGGCTTCGTCCTCTTCTGGCCGATCAAAGGCATCACCTTCCCCAGCCTGTGGACAGCAGTGGCTGGCGACCGCCCGGTAGCAGACGAGCACGACGATCCGGGGCATGTCACCTGGGGTTGGAAGGACGCCCTGCTGGGTAGCCGGGTATGGTATTATGCCAAAGCGCTGCGCAAGAGGTCCACGATGATCAGCCAGCAGGTAGTACCCTATTTCTACGCCCTGACCGAGAACTACGGCTCACCCGAAGAAGATTACCTGACCCTTTATGAGCAGGGCCGCCTGACGCAGGAAGCCAAAGCGATTTATGAAGCTTTGCTCGACCAGGGACCGCTCGATACAATTGCTTTACGGAAAGCAGCCCGCCTTTCGAGCAAGGAAAGCGACTCACGCTTCAATAAAGCCTTAGTAGATTTACAGGTCGATTTCAAAATCCTCCCGGTGGGGGTAACCCAGGCAGGAGCCTGGCACTACGCCTTTGCATATGATATCGTCACCCGTCACTACCCGGAGATCATCGACCAGACTCGATTTATCACCGAGCGCCAGGCTTACCGCCGGTTGACAGAATTATATTTCCACTCCGTAGGCGCAGCCCAGCTTCGAGACCTGCTCAAGGTATTTGCCTGGTCTGTTACTGAAGCCGAGCAAGCCGTAGATTTACTGGTGCAAGAAGGTGTCCTGTGTGGAGATATCCAAATTGAAGATCAGCCAGGGAAATGGATTGCTCTCAAGGCGTTATGCCCACAATGACCTTTGGACGCTCCAGGCTAACCTGAAATTTGTTTCCTGGGTGCAGGCAGGACGTAAACATAACACAACGGAGAGATGCGCATCATGAACTCACCTGGCAATCAAACTGCCCTGATCACAGGCGCTTCAAGTGGCATTGGAGAAGCTTTCGCCCGGCAGCTGGCTCCTGCTGGTTATGACCTGGTACTGGTCGCCCGGCGAGAAGACGTGCTCCGCCGGTTAGCCGATGAGTTGGAGCGCCAGCACTCTGTCCACGTTGAGGTGCTGGCGGCTGATCTGGCAAAGGATGCTGATATCCAGGAAGTGAGTAAACGCATCAGCAAGTTAAGCTCGCTGGATCTGCTGGTGAACAACGCTGGTTTTGGGTTTGCTGGATCATTCAGCAAAAATGATTTCGATAAGCACCTGGAAATGATCCAGGTCCACGTGGTTGCCAGCGTCCACCTGACCCATGCGGCGATTCCGGTAATGATCGCTCGCCAGCAGGGAGGGATCATTAATGTCTCATCGGTGGCAGCTTTCATTCCCTGGGGTGGAGTGACCTACTGCTCGACGAAAGCCTACCTGGTGGCCTTCTCAGAAGCGCTCCATGTGGAGCTCAGACAGAAAAACATCCGGGTCCAGGCGCTTTGCCCTGGTTTTACTGTGACCGAATTCCACGACTCGCCCGAGCTAAGCCGTGTTCGCAAGTTCCCGCTGCCCAAAAGCTTGTGGCATACTTCTGATTTCGTTGTCCGGGAATCGCTAAAAGCCCTTAAACGCAACAAAGTCATCTGCGTCCCTGGCTTTGCCTACAAGGTTATTGCCTTTATGGGACGCAGCGGGATTATCGCCCCGATCTTGCGTAGGATCGCCAGAAGCGTTCGCACCACTCAACCGCAAGAAAGTTGACACAAACCCCAGTGTTATAGGGCTTCAAGATACAACAATCTGGGATCGAGACTCGCCCTGGGGGTAGAGCGCGGGTAAAATAAAGATAGCGAATTGAAACAAGTTCGGATGACTGGGAGGCAATATGTTCTTAGATAGTCAGGGTAAGCTGCGGGTCATGACCATCGAAAGGCACATCCTGGAAGAGCAGAAAATCCATCCGGATGCAACGGGTACCCTCACCAACCTGTTATATGATCTCGCCCTGGCTGGCAAATTCATCGCCAGCAACACCGCTCGCGCCGGATTGGTGGAGATCCTGGGCAGCACCGAAGACTACAACGTGCAGGGCGAGCAGGTGATGAAGTTGGACCGCCTGGCAGATCAGACCATCTACCGCCTAAACGATCACACCGGCAGGCTGGCAGCTATGGCATCTGAAGAACATGCCGATCTGCTTCCCATTCCCCCCAGGCACCCCACCGGCAAGTATATCCTCCTCTACGATCCGCTGGACGGCTCTTCGAATATCGACTACAACACCAGCATCGGAACGATCTTCTCCGTTTTCCGGAGGGTGACCGAATCTGGTCCCGGAACATTGGAGGACTGCCTGCAGCCCGGGAGCGAGCTGGTTGTGGCGGGTTACCTGGTGTACAGCGTCAGCACCATGCTGGTCTATACCACCGGCACCGGGGTGCACGGCTTCACCCTGGACCCGAGCGTGGGCGAGTTTTTGCTGACCCATCCGAATATCCGCATTCCCGATATGCCAAAATATTACAGCACCAATCAGGGCAACCAGAAGTATTGGAGCCAAGGCGTACAAGAATACACTCGCTCTCTGCAAGGGCTGGAGGGCAACGATAAATCCCTCTCAGCCCGCTATATCGGATCGCTGGTGGGTGATTTTCACCGCAACCTGCTGGCTGGTGGTATCTTCTACTATCCCGCAGACTACAAAGACCCCAAGAAACCTACCGGCAAGCTGCGACTGCTGTATGAGGCTGCACCGCTAGCCTTCATCGCCGAGCAAGCCGGGGGTTACGCCTCGGATGGTTTCCAGAGAATCCTGGATATCCAGCCTGCCTCTCTCCACCAGCGCACCCCGCTCTTCATTGGGAACCGGGAATTGGTCGAGAAAGCCGAGGAGTATATCAAGAAATTTGGGTGACCGCCATGAAAAAGACACGATCGCTTGACATTGCGATAATGGTTGAGGGACAAAATGGCCTCAACTGGCCGCGCTGGCAGCGGATTGCCCGGGCGGTCGAGGACCTAGGTTTTGCAGGACTGTACCGGTCGGATCACTACACTAACGCCGATCCGCCCGACCGCGAATCTCTAGAGCTGTGGGTCTCGCTGACCTGGCTGGCAGATAATACCCGGCGGATCGAGTTTGGCCCCCTGGTCAGCCCGGTCTCCTTCCGCCACCCGACGATGACAGCCCGCATGGCTACCGCCGTAGACGATCTCTCCGGAGGCCGCCTGACCCTGGGCCTGGGAGCCGGATGGCAGGAGCGGGAGCACGCCAATTACGGTTGGGACCTGCTCGATACGTCCGCCCGGTTCGACCGTTTCGAAGAAGGACTCCAAGTGATCACCAGCCTGCTGAGCAGCAACAAGCCGGTAGATTTTGAAGGACGCTACTACCTACTCAAAGATGCTATTTTGCTTCCCAGACCTCAGCGTCCGGGTGGTCCGCCCATCTTGATCGGCGGCAATGGTGTCAAGCGCACATTGCCATTGGTCGCGCGCTACGGAAATGAATGGAACGCAGTATATATCTCCTTAGGAGAGTTCTTCCGGCTGAATAAAATCCTGGATGACCTGTTAGCAGAACAGGGACGCCAGCCTAGCAGCGTGCGCCGCTCGATGATGACCGGCTGTATCTTCGGCTATAATGAACAAGGTGTGCGTGAAAAGGTAGGCATCCGCACTCTGGGCAAGCACGACGCTCAAAGCCTTCGCCAACGCGGGTTGGTGGTTGGCACTGCCAGCGAGATTGCAGTGCAGCTTGCTGGCTTTTCTGAAGCCGGTGTGCAGCGGGTGATGCTGCAATGGCTGGACCTGGATGATCTGCCAGGAATAGAAGCCCTGGCGCGGGATGTCATCCCGCAGCTTCAATAGAGAATCTTGACCAGACAAGGAGTATGGGCATGCGCTCGAATTTCATCCGTCTTACCTGGCTGGTTGCCATCCTGGTTAGCTTTACGATTGCCTGCCAGACGCTGGGCAGAATCCAGGAGCAGGTTGGTTCGACACGGGCCACCGTCGAATCGGCCGCGAACCAGATTGACGAGGGTGGTGCTCTCCTGAGCACCGTCCGGGCAGTCGGCACCCAGGTCGCCGGTGAAGGTTATCTCGAAACCGTCCAGGCAGTTGGCACCCAGGTCGCCGGCGAAGGTTTTGTCGAGACCATCCAGGCAGTTGGCACCCAGGTTGAAGACAGCGGCCTGGCGGAAACCGCCTGGGCATTTGCTACCGAACAGGGACCGGGTTTGATGGCAACTGCAGTGGCGGTGGCAACCGAACAAGGCCCTGGCGCGATTGCTACCGTCCAGGCATTTGTGACACAAATCGCCCAGACGACCCCCGCCCCGGATATCCCCGTCCTTGAAGGGGATAAGGAGATGTACTTCCAATCCGGCAGCCTGGTATCTTACCTGACTCCTCTCCCTTATCTCCAGGTGCTAGACTTCTATAAAACCCAGATGCCTGGCGCCGGGTGGGCAAAGGTTGACCAGAACTGGTTTGAGAGTGACAAGGCAGCAACCCTGAACTACACAAAAGACAACCGCCTGGCAACCGTCACCCTGGGGCCATCACCGGGCAGCAACCAGACTATGGTATTAATCCTGATCAAAGAGAAATAGAACAATATGTTGAAAGCATTTTTTGAGCCAGAATCCGTTGCTGTAATTGGCGCCTCGACCAATCCGGATAAGCTGGGGCATTCCGTGTTGAAAAACCTGGTCGAAGGCGGATATGCCCAGATCGGTAAAATCTACCCCATCAACCCCGGGGCAGATGAGATCCTCGGCCAGCGAGCTTATCCATCTGTGCTGGATGTTGAAGGAAGTATCGAACTGGCGGTCATCGTCATCCCCTACCCCAACGTTCCGGAGGCATTACGCCTGTGCGGCATGAAAGGCATTCCGGCTGCTATCGTGATCAGCGCTGGTTTTCGCGAGGCCGGGATGGAAGGGCTGGAGCGAGAGCGCGAGCTGGTGCAGATCGCCCAGGAATACAATATCCGCCTGGTGGGACCGAACTGCCTGGGTGTGATCGATACCTTTACCCCGCTCAATGCTTCATTTGCTGCCGGTACACCACCGAGCGGTCCGATGGCTTTCATGTCACAATCCGGCGCGCTGGGGACGGCTGTGCTGGACATTGCCCTGGCGGGGCGCCTGGGGCTGTCTAAATTCGTCAGTCTGGGCAACAAGGCGGACGTCAACGAGATCGACCTGCTGCAGGCCTGGGCGGATGACCCGCACACCCGGGTGATCATGATTTACAGCGAGGGTATTCCCAACGGGCAGGAATTCATCGAGGTCGCCCGGAATATCACCCGGCGCAAGCCTGTGGTTGCCATCAAATCCGGTGTGACCCAATCTGGTTCACGGGCGGTATCCTCGCACACCGGCTCGCTGGCTGGCTCCGAGCAGGCCTACCAGGCAGCGTTTCGCCAGGCTGGCATCTTGCGGGCGGATTCGATGGAAGCCTTGTTCGATATGGCGCTGGCAATCGGTTACCAACCCGCCCTGGCGGGAGATCGGATAGCCATCATTACCAACGCCGGCGGTCCAGGCATCCTGGCAACCGATGCGCTGGAACGGGCAGGCCTGAGCATCGCCCGCTTCGAAATCGAGACCATTCACGCCCTGGAACAGTACCTGCCGGATGCTGCCAGCGCGGCCAACCCGGTGGACGTCCTGGGAGATGCCCGCGCCGACCGTTACCGTTTTGCCTTGAAGAACGTGGCGGCAGACCCCAACGTAGACGGCTTGCTGGTGGTGCTGACCCCCCAGGCTATGACCGAGATCGAGGCAACCGCCCAGGCAGTTGGCGACCTGGCTGCCGAGATTGACAAGCCTATTCTGACCTGTTTTATGGGCGAGGCGCGGGTTAAGACCGGGATAGAGATCCTCAACGCCCACGGCGTGCCCAATTACCCATTCCCTGAGCGCGCCTCACGCGCTTTCCGTGCTATGTCAACCGAGCGCATGACCCGCAACCGCCCACTGCCAGAGTTTGCCCATTTCGATGTGGACCGGCAGGCAGTTGCAGATTTGATCGGCAAGGTGCGGTCAGAAGGACGGGTTTCGATCGGGGATTTCGAAGCACGCGGCATTCTGCAAGCCTACGGCTTGAACATACCCCAATCCGAGATTGCCGAGACGCCTGACCAGGCGATTGATATCGCCGGGCGCTTCGGTTACCCGGTGGTGCTGAAGATCGCTTCTCCCGACATCCTGCACAAGACGGACGTCGGCGGCGTCAAGGTCGGTCTGGAAAACGCCGAGGATGTGCGGGACGCCTTCGAGTTGATGACCTACCGGGCGCAGCGCTATATTCCAGACGCTCGCATCTGGGGCTGTCTGGTACAGCAAATGGTGCCCTCCGGTGGCCTGGAAGTACTGGTAGGCATGAACCGCGATCCGCAGTTTGGCCCGCTGGTCACCTTCGGCCTGGGCGGAATCTATGTCGAAACATTGAAAGATGTCACCTTCCGGATTGCCCCCTTCTCGCCGCTTGAAGCTGAGGAAATGCTGGCAGAGATCCGCGCCCACGCCCTGCTGGATGGCGTGCGCGGCAAGCCCGCAGCAGATAAAGCCGCTATCGTGGACACTCTGCTGCGGATGGGCCAGCTAGTCCAGGATTTCCCCGAAATTGCTGAATTGGATATCAACCCGTTGATGGTTTATTCCCGAAACCAGGGCGCGATTGCGATCGATATGCGCCTGGTTCTTTCTAAATAATCTGCCTGATGGATCTTGGAAATGGAATTGAGCTATGAAAACAATTTACATCACCTCAGTAGAACGATATTCAGGAAAAACAGCCGCCTGCCTGGCATTCGGCAAGCGCCTTCAAGCCAACGATTACCAGGTAGGCTATTTGAAACCCCTCAGCCTGACTCCCTGGCGGGTAGGCAATAAGATCGCCGATGAAGACGCGGCTTTTGTGATCGAAGCGCTCAAGCTTAAAGCCTCTCCCTGGGAGCTTTCCCCGGTAGTGGTGACCCCTGAATTTCTACGCGAGCGGCTGCGGGACCAGGTGGATATTAACCTGATGGATCAGGTGAAAGCCGCCGCGGCCGCAGCAGGGGCAGGCAAAGATGTATTGTTGCTAGAGGGCGGTGCCAGCCTGCGCGAAGGGCATGCGGTTGGCCTGCCAACTCCTGCCGTTGCCGCAGAGCTGGGCAGCCACATCCTGGTTATGGTTAAGTACAAAGATTATGTCCGCGTGCTGGATGACGCCCTTGCCTCCCAGGCGCGCCTGGGTGCGGCGATGAACGGGGTTCTGATCAACCGTGTCCCCGAAGAAGCCATGGCTTTTGTGCGCGAAATTGCTGTGCCCTACCTGGAGAAGCACAATATTCCCGTATTTGGCATTTTGCCAGAGCGGCGCAGCCTGGAGGCGCTCTCCGTGGGCGAGATCATCCAGGTTTTGGATGCCCAGGTGCTCACCGCAAAGCCTGATCTGCAAGCCCTGGTAGAAACTCTCACGGTTGGCGCTATGACAGCCGAGGCGGCGCTATCTCGCTTCCGCAAGCAGATCAACAAGGCTGTTATCACGGGGGGCGACCGAACCGATATCCAGCTGGCAGCCCTGGAGACCTCCACCACCTGCCTGATCCTGACCGGTAACCTGCACCCCAGCCCGTTGATTGTCAAGCAAGCCGAAGAGTTCGGTGTGGCTATCCTGCTGGTACCCTTGAATACCATCGAGACGGTCGAGACCGTCGAACGCGCCTTCGGCAAGACCCGCCTGGGGCAAGCCACCAAGTTGCAGCAGTTCGAAGAGCTATTGAACGCCCATCTCGATTACGATCGCCTGTGCTCTGCGCTTGGGGTGTGTAAATAATATCCTGAGGTGAATCTGTTCAAAGACAGTACAGGGTTACGAACAGGGATATACAGGATGGATAGGATAAAAAAGAAGTAAAGTGCAAATCTGAAGGTCGTGGTGATCACTGTTTTACTTCACCGCCATTTCAATCTAGCATATTACGGCCATGCTGCTCTTACACGAAGAACTTACCAGCCTCATCCTTTCAGCCTGCTTTGAGGTGATTAATGAATTAGGGGCAGGATTTTTAGAGTCGGTTTACGAAAAAGCCCTGCTCATTGCTTTGCATCAAAAAGGTCTTAAGGCAATCGCTCAGGTACCCATTGATGTCTCGTTTCGTGGAGAAAGCGTTGGTCATTTTTATGCGGACATCCTCGTAGAAGACACGGTTGTTATTGAACTTAAGGCTGTCACCGCGTTAGCACCTGAGCATAAAGCCCAACTGATCAAC
>JBFYSV010000118.1:0-6659 GCA_041301185.1 Anaerolineae bacterium | reverse complement strand
GCTAGAACAGCTGCAGAACCGCCTGCGATGCCCAGTAAAAAAGCGGACCAGAGAAGATGCTCAGCACCACCGTAGCGATTGCCGCCACGCCGGCGGTCCAGTTAACCAGGCGCTCGCTGGTGACCTGCGGCTCGCCATCGCGCATGTACATATACACCACCACCCGCAGATAGTAGTAAGCTGAGACAAGCGAGGTCAGCACGCCGATCAGCGCCAATCCGATGAAACCACCATCAATTATGGTGCGGAACAGGTAGAACTTGCCCACAAAGCCCAGGGTTGGCGGCACACCGGTCAAAGACAGCATAAAGACAGTCATTGCAGCCGCCAGCATCGGGTGCTTACGCGATAATCCGGCGTAATCTTCCAGCGCCAAACCCTTATTCTCCGCCTTTTCCAGGGCAATCACCACCGCCCAGGCTCCAAAGCTGGTCAGCCCATACGCTACCAGGTAAAACAGCGCTGCCGCGACCGATTCAGTCGACACCCGCTCTTGCCCATAAGGCACGATCGCCATCAGGATGTACCCGGCGTGGGCAATGCTCGAGTACGCCAGCATACGCTTGATATTGCGCTGGGCAATGGCAACGATGTTGCCCAGGGCCATGGTCAGAGCAGCCAGCACCCACAGGATAGGCGTCATATCAACCGAGATCGCCGGGAAAGCGGTCACAAATACCCGCAACAAGGCGGCAAAGCCGCCAGCCTTGGCGCCTACCGCCATGAATGCTGTCACCGGGCTGGGTGAGCCTTCATACACATCTGGCGTCCACATGTGGAAGGGCACCACCGCAACTTTAAAGCCCAACCCTACCAGGATCAGAGCCGCCCCAACCGCCAGCAAGGTCATATTGGCCGTGCCGCCACTAATCGCTCCCACCACCCCCTGCAGGGCAGTAGTCCCGGTCGCGCCAAACACCAGCGCCACACCATACACCACAAAACCGCCAGCGAAAGCACCCAGCAAAAAGTACTTCAAGGCTGCTTCCTCCGAACCTATCCGGGGGCGGGCAAAACCAGCCAGAACATAAAGCGGGATCGATAGCAGTTCCAATGCCAAAAAGACCACGATCAGGTCCGCCACCATCGACATCAGCATCATCCCGCTGACCGAAAACATCAGCAAGATATAGTATTCACTGCGGTCGATCTCCATCCGCTTCAGGTAATCATATGCCAGTCCAATCCCCACCAGACCACTGACCAGGAAAACCACCTGCAGGAAAATGGCAAACCCATCCACAACAATCATGCCATTGAAAGCAACCTGCTCTTGTTCAATCCATGCAAGTGTGAAACCCAACGCAACAATCATTCCCAGGGCTGCCAATAGGGCTGTCAGCCATTTTCGATCCTTCGGGATAAAAATATCTACCAGGACCAGCAAGACCGTCCAGCTAACGAAAACAACCAATGGCAAGATAGCGAATGTGCTTTGTATGATTTCTTCAAGGGTCATTGGATCCCTCTCGATAGATCAAAGTCAGGCCGGGCGAGCCGGCGGCAATACCGGCGGCAATACCGGCGTATCAATGCATCGCCAGCGCGGCGGTTTGCAGCGCTGCTACCAGCTTATCCACTGTAGGCGCCATCAGTGTAAAGAATGGCTTGGGGTACAAACCGATCCAAAAGATGAGGACCAGAAGCGGGATCAGGGTGCCAATCTCGCGCCAGTTGATATCTTTCAGGGAACGGTTCTCCTCTTTATCTACCGGTCCGAGGAACAATTTCTGGAACATATACAGCATGTAGACTGCTGCCAGGATAACACCCAGCGCTGCCAGGGCTGCAAACCAGTACGAGCCTAACGCGCCTCCGGCTTGCCCTGCATCCCAGGCACCCAGCAGGATGGTGAACTCGCCTACGAAGCCGTTCAACCCGGGTAAGCCCATCGAAGATAAGGCCACAATCAGGGTCAGCGTCCCGTAGATCGGCATCACCTTCCACAATCCGCCAAATTTATCCATATCCCGTGTGTGGCGCCGCTCGTAGATCATGCCGACAATCAAGAATAACGCTCCCGTGCTCAGCCCGTGGTTAACCATCTGCAAGATGCCGCCCTGGATACCCTGCGGATTGAGGGCAAAAAGCCCGAGCATCACAAACCCGAGGTGACTGACCGACGAATACGCCACCAGCTTTTTTACATCCTGCTGCGGATAGGAGACCATAGCACCGTACAGGATCCCGATCACCGCCAGGGCGGCAATCCACGGAGCAGCTTGTAGCGCAGCCTGGGGAAAGAGCGGGATATTAAAGCGCACAAAGCCATACGTGCCCATCTTTAGCAGCACACCTGCCAGGATCACCGAGCCAGCCGTAGGTGCTTCGACGTGCGCATCCGGCAACCAGGAGTGCAGAGGCCACATAGGCACCTTGATGGCAAACGCAGCCGCGAAGGCAATAAACAACCACAGCTGGATATCCCCCGGTATGCCGCCTTTGGCGATCAAATCTGGCACGGAGAAGGTGCCGCCGTAGATACCCAGCCACAAGATCGCCAGCAACATCAAGATCGAGCCAGCCATAGTGTACAGGAAGAACTTCACCGCGGCGTACATCCGCCGTCCGCCTCCCCAAATGCCAATCAAGAAGTACATCGGCACCAGGGTGAACTCCCAGAAGATATAGAACAAGAACAGGTCCTGAGCCAGAAAAACACCCACCATTCCCAATTCCAGGAGCAGAAAGAAGATCATGAATTCTTTCACCCGGTCGTCCACCGCCGTCCATGTCGACAGGATCGAAATCGGGGTCAGAAAAGTGGTCAGCAAGAGCAAAAGAATACTCAACCCATCCACACCCATGTAGAAGGAGATATCCCAGCCTGCCATCTGGATCCAGGGCAGGTCGATCACCAATTGCAGGTCGGGGTTAGCCGGGTTAAACTGAACCAGCACGCCGATCGAGATCGCAAACGTGATCAGCGAGGTGATCAGCGCGACCCAGCGAGCGGCAGTTTTCTGCTCGGGCTTGAGGAACAGAAGCACCAGGACCCCAAGCAAGGGGAAGAAGGTGACCAGGGTAAGGGGATACAGGAGAAAATTCATAGCCAGTCCTCGCTCTATCGCAAAATCAAATATCCTAAGATGATGATAACTCCCAAAAACACGGACAGGGCATAGTTGCGTACATAGCCGGTCTGAATTTGGCGCAATCTTTCCGCCCCACGCTGGGTGGCTGCCCCAAGCCAGTTGGCAATGGCGTCGATTACACCCAAGTCAATCTGCACCGAAAGCACCCGCGCCAGCAGGTTGAAACCGCGGGTGATCACCCGGTCGTGGAACCAATCGTGCCAGAAACGCCAGTCCACCTGCTCTGCCAGGAAGCGCGAGAGGGCAATATACGGGTTGAGAATGACCATCCAATACAGCTCGTCCACCCAGTATTTGTTCTCCAGCAAGCGGAAGACCGGTCCAAGCGTCCCCCGTAACGGGTCGTCTGGGCGCTTTGCAGGCGGAAGTTCCAACATTCTTTTATAGCGGCGATCGTACACATACCAGGCCAATACTACGGCAATCAAGGCCAGTCCCGTGGAAATCCCAGCCACCACAGGATCAAACTTAACCGCTGCCTCTTCGCCCAAAGCGATCTCCTGAACGGCCTCTTCAATCTTTACCGTATGTTCCAGCCAGTGTCCAAAGGTATGCGTCCAGGGCAGGTTCAATAAACCGCCTAAAGCCGAAAAAGCTGCCAGGATCATCAAGGGCACAGTCATCACCGGCCCGCTTTCGCTGGCGTGGGCAGCCGCCTCAGAGCGTGACTCTCCAAAAAAGACCATCAACACCTGGCGACCCATATAAAAAGCCGTAAGAAATGCTGCTGCGGTAAGCAAGTAATAAACGGTTGGGCTTAAGTGGCTGGCCTCCAGCAAGATCTCATCTTTTGACCAGAAACCCGCCAGGGGAGGGATTCCCGCCAGTGCGATTGCCCCAATCAGGTACACCCAGAAAGTGATCTTCATCCGTTTGCGCAGACCGCCCATATTACGCATGTCCTGCGGGTCGAAATGCTGCCCTGCGTGCGCTTTGACGGATTTCTTCGACTTCGAGTTGTGCTCCACATCGTGCTCGCCACGCTCAATGCCCTGGATTACCGAGCCAGCCGAGAGGAAGAGCAGCGCCTTAAAGAAAGCGTGCGTCACCAGATGGAACATGCCCGCCACGACCGCCCCCATACCCACTGCCGCCACCATGAAACCTAGCTGGCTGATGGTAGAGTATGCCAGCACTTTCTTGATATCGAACTGGGCAACAGCAATGGTTCCGGCGAACAAAGCAGTCGCCGCACCCACAAGCGCCACGGTATTCTGCGCCGAGGGCACCACCGCATATAAGGGGAAAGAGCGCGCCACCAGGTACACGCCGGCTGTCACCATGGTCGCAGCATGGATGAGAGCTGAGACCGGCGTAGGACCCGCCATTGCGTCTGGAAGCCACACATACAGCGGGATCTGCGCCGATTTTCCCGCCACACCTAACAGCATAAACAGGGTGATCATCAGGATACCCACGGGCAACAGTTCGGCAACCTCGGGTATCTGGCGGAAGACATCTTCAAAATTGAAGGTGCGGAACATCGCGAACATCGTGAAGGCAGCCAGCAGGAAACCGAAATCACCGATCCGGTTGGTGACAAATGCCTTCTTACCAGCCAGGGCATTGCCGATGCCCTTCTCGCCCTTGTCGTACCAGAAGCCGATCAACAGGTACGAGCACAACCCAACTCCTTCCCAGCCCACAAAAAGCATCAGGTAGTTATCGGCGCTGACCAGCACCATCATCGTCAGGATAAACAGGTTGAAGAAGACGAAAAACCGGCGGTAACGGCTCGGATCGCCGTGATGGCGCACATCATCGTGCATATACCCGATGGCATAGATATGGATCAGAGTTCCCACCCCTGCTACCACCAGCATCATGGTCGTCGAGAGGGTATCCACCTGGAAACCCCAGCTAACCTGCAGGTCGCCGGAAATAATCCAATCTGCCAGCGTAACCGTTGCACCCTCTGGATGGCCCACCAGCGATACTGCCAGCAGCACGGCGACCACAAACGCCAATCCCGTGGCCGTGCTGGCGATCGTGCCGATAAGCTTCTCGCTGAGCCTACCACCAAAAATCACATTGATCAATAAGCCGATCAGCGGGAGAAACACCACCCAGGGCACCAGGTAGAAAAACTGCGGTCCGGCAGACGCTCCTTCGCTTAGTAACATAGAAAGCTCCTGATCATTGCAGAATCAACCTCCGGACGGGATGATCACCATTTCATCGTATTCATCTGGTCAACATCAATGCTCTGCTTGGTATGGAAGATCGTCACAATCAACGCCAGCCCCACCGCTACTTCTGCCGCTGCAACCGTCATTACAAAAAACACAAATATTTGCCCGCTAACTGCCTCATATGTCCGCGCAAAGGCAACGAATACCAGATTGGCAGCATTCAGCATCAGCTCAACCGACATAAAAATCACGACCGAGTTACGCCGGATCAGAACCCCCAGGGCGCCAATGGTGAACAAAATCGCTGACAGACCGATGTAATAATCAACAGGTACCATGAGCCTCCTCCGTAATCAGCACAGCCTGGCAGGCAAATTCCAGCTGCCGGGTTTCATGTTCTGCTCTTGCTGAGCACAATCGCTCCGATCATCGCTACCAGCAGCAGGATCGAGGTAACTTCAAACGGCAGCACATACTGCCGGAAAAGTGTCTCGCCAACCGAGAATGGATCGCCGTAGGTGGAGGCAACTTCGCCCCCCACCGGCAGCAATCCTCGCTGACTGATCACCAGATACAATGCCTCTAACAGAAGGATCACACCCAAGGATAAAGCTACGGGCTGTAGCCACCACGACGATGGGGTCCGACCGGTCCGTTCTGCTCCTAGCAACATGATGACAAACAGGAAAAGCACCATGATTGCCCCCGCATACACAGTTACTTGAGCCAGAGCAATAAATGGCGCGTTGAGTAATAAATAGAAAACTGCCACGATGCCAAAGTTCATGATCAGAAACAATGTCGCATGAACCGCATTCGCACTAAAAAGCATACCCAGAGCAGTTCCTACGGCTAGTGTAGCCAGGCTGAAGAAGAGTATTAGTTGAGTAGTCATCCCGCCAACACCTTAAGTCAGTTAATCAATCTGGATCCTGCATTACTGGAATAGAACGGGGGAACTTGCCCGGTTCTACTTTTTGCGGCGTAGGTTTGCCGCCTTCGGGCACCGGTACGATCAACATTTCCTTGGCGTAGATCGCCTGCCTCCGGTCGGTAAACGATAGCTCGTAATTATCGCCCAGCACAATCGCCTCGGTTGGACAGGCGTCTTCGCAATAGCCGCAGAAGATACAGCGCAGCATATTGATCTCATACGTGCTGGCGTAGCGTTCGCCAGGCGAATAACGCTCTTCATCGGTGTTTTCAGATGCTTCCACGAAGATGGCGTCCGCCGGGCAAGCCGCGGCGCATAGGGCGCAGCCGATACACTTTTCCAGCCCGTTGTCATACCGCTTGAGCACATGGCGCCCCTTGAAACGGGTATGCACCGGGCGTTTTTGTTCCGGATACTCGATCGTCACCGGTTTTTTGAACATGGAAAGCAGGGTGGTTTTCAATCCTTCGAACATGGTGTCACGCTCCTCCACCAATA
>JBFYSV010000111.1:0-3617 GCA_041301185.1 Anaerolineae bacterium | reverse complement strand
CGGTGCGCAAGACCGAGACCTACTCGACCGCAGCCGACGGGCAGACCGCCGTCGATATCCACATCCTGCAGGGCGAGCGTCCCATGGCAAGCGATAACATGTCCCTCGGGCGCTTCCGCCTGGACGGCATCCCCCCCGCCCCGCGCGGCATCCCCCAGGTGGAGGTGACCTTCGATATCGACGCCAATGGCATCCTGAATGTCCCCGCCAAGGATAAAGCCACCGGCAAGGAACAGAAGATCACCGTCACCGCATCCACCAACCTCAGCAAGGACGAGGTCGCCCGCAAGGTGGAGGAAGCCAAGCGCTACGAAGCCGATGACAAGAAACGGCGCGAACTGATCGACGCCCGCAACAACGCCGACAGCCTCCTCTACCAGACCGAAAAAGCCCTGCGCGATCTCGGCGATAAGGTCGCCTCGAACGACCGCGGCAACATCGAAGGCAAGGTGAACGACCTCAAGCAGGCACTCCAGGGCGATGACCTGAACGCCATCCGCAAAGCAAGCGAGGAACTGCAGAATGTCTTCTACGCCCTGAGTCAGCAGTTGTACGCCCAGGGGCAGACACCGCCCGAAGCCCAGCCCCAGGGATTTGACGGCAGCCAGCCGGACGCCCCGGGCGGGGAAAACCCTCCGCCGGGGAGCGAAGGTGATGTGATCGACGGGCAAGCCAAGGACGCTTAAAGAATAGATCAAAGAATAGCCCGATGAATCTGCGGGGGCAGGTCTGTGACCTGCCCCTTTTTTTTATTTTCGCAGGCTTTCAGGTTAGAAGCCTCGTGCATTTCCACGCACGAGACTTATTTGCTAAAATTAGTGGAAAGTAGATGGCTGTTTGTTAGCCAGATGTCAAAAAGATAAAGCAACAATAGGGTATTATCCATTTATCGAATCCATCTGATTGGTGGAATGTGCAAAGGAAAAAGTGATCTCAAAACTTCGCGAACCTGTCAACGGATTGACTCATCTGGGTGGTGCGATCGCCGCATTGTTCGGACTGATCCCCCTGCTTGTCATTGGCGGGTCAGGTGCTGCAAGGATCATTTCCATCCTGGTATACGGCCTTAGCCTGATCGCCTTATTTTCTGCCAGCGCCATCTATCATCTGACAAAAGCCGAACCTGCAGTCCTGCAAACTTTGCGCAAACTGGATCATTCTGCCATTTTTCTGCTGATAGCAGGGACATATACCCCTTTCTGCATGATCGCTTTTACCGGTTTCTTTCGTTGGGGATTGCTGGCCATTATATGGTCCATTGCGGTGGTTGGAATTACCGTCAAGATCTTTTATGTTACAGCGCCGCGCTGGTTGAATGCGGGAATTTATATAGCCATGGGTTGGTTGTGCGTGATCGCGGCAGGACAGATGTCCACAGTACTGCCACTTGGCTCGATGGTTTGGTTGATAGTCGGTGGCGTGGTGTACACGCTGGGGGCGGTCATTTACGCTACAAAAGCGCTTAACATTGTTCCGGGTAAACTTGGTTTTCATGAGGTCTGGCACATCTTTGTCCTGCTTGGTGCGCTGGCTCATTATATATCGGTGATGATCATGCTGGTCGCGCCTGCTTGAATTGATCTCTTATCATTGGGTGGGGGGCGCTTCCTGTTCTCACGCCAATCCTCCACTCCGCCGCTCTTTTTTTCATGCCATTCTCATCCTACCGCCCGGTTTTGCTTTATAATCCCCGCATGTCCAAGAAAACCCGCAATATCCTCATCGGCGTGGTGGTCGCCATCCTGGCGGTCATCGCGCTCTACAACATCCCCTTCATCCACGATAAACTGGCGTGGCGGATTGATAACCTGCAGACGAGTATCTACTATTTCTTCAACCCGCCGGAGGAGGCGGTCTTCCTGCCCACCGGGCAGGCGGGCACCGCCACCCCGCGCCCCACCAGGACCCCGACGACACTCGCCACCAGCGAATTCACTCCCACCATCACCCTGACCCCGCTGCCGGGTTTGGTCATGCTGGAGGATGTCATTTTCATAGACCAGATGCACCGCTGGAATTATTGCGGTCCTGCCAACCTGGCGATGGCGCTGGCATACGTCGGCTGGACCGGTGAACCCGGCAACGCAGCCGCCCTGCGTGACCAGGTTGGCGCGGCGGTCAAGCCCGGCAAGGACGATCCCAGCTTGGACTTCATTCAGCGCTCGCAGACGGATGTCAACGTCATGCCCTACGAGATGGTGGATTTCGTCAACGACAACACCCCCTTCAAAGCCCTCTACCGCATGGGCGGCACCATCGAACTGGTCAAGAGCCTCATCGCCGCCGGATTCCCGGTGATCGCTGAAAAGGGCATCTACCAGACCCTGCCGCCCGAGCAGACCATGCAGTGGGCGGGGCATTACGCCTTCACCACCGGTTATGACGATGCCACCGGGGAATTCATCTTCCAGGATTCCTACACGCCCGACGACTCCATCTCTTACGAAGATCAGGGCATGAATATACGCATGAGTTATGAGGAATACCTGGAAGGCTGGCGCGCCTTCAACTACGTCTTCATCATTGTCTACCCGCCGGAACGGGAAGCCGAACTGTACCAGGTGCTGGGACCCTGGGCAGACGAGACCTGGGCGACCCAGAATGCACTCTCCCTGGCGGAGGACGACAGCGACAACCTGGACGGCATAGACGAGTTCTTCGCCTGGTTCAACCTGGGCACCAGTTACGGCTTGCTGACCGACTACGGGCAGGCGGCGGTCGCCTACGATACCGCCTTCACACTCTTCAATGACCTGCCCGAGGACGACCGCCCCTACCGCATCCGCTGGTACCAGACCGGTCCGTACAAAGCCTATTACTATACCAGCCGCTACCAGGATGTGATCACTCTGGCGGATAAAACCGAATCCACCCTATATAGCCCTACAAATGTGCCTCGCGCCCTGGAAGAGACCCTTTATTGGCGCGCCCTCGCTAATTATGCCCTTGGGAATTACGCCTTGGCCGAAACCGATATGCGCCAGGCGCTCCACTACCACCCCGGCTTCCAGGCCGCGCTGGATATGATGGCATCCTGGGGACTCACCCCTTAGTAGTCGACAAGCAGACCGGCAGACAATGAAACTCCTGCATTTCGCCGATGCCCACATCGACATCGCCAACTACGGGCGGCATGACCCGCAGACCGGTCTGCCGCTGCGCGTGCTGGATTTCCTCGCCTCGCTGGATGAGATCGTGAACGCCGCCATCGCTGAGCGGGTGGACTTGGTGATCTTTGCCGGCGATGCCTACAAGGACCGCTCGCCCGCCCCGACCTTCCAGCGCGAGTGGGGCAGGCGCATCATCCGCCTGTCGAAGGCGGGCATCCGCACCCTGCTGCTGGTCGGCAACCACGATCTCTCCCCCGCGCTGGGACGCGCCCATGCCATCCAGGAGTTCGAAACGCTCGACATCCCCCACGTCACGGTGCTTGCCAGACCGCAATTCCTCCCGGCAGGCGAACTGGGCTTGCCTGCGCAGGTCATCGCCCTGCCGTGGGTCTCGCGCTCGGGTCTCATCGCCGCCGGCGGAGAGACGCTCGGCGACAGCGCCGAGGTGTTCACCGAGATCGAAACCCGCCTGACACAGCTGGTGACCGGTTGGTTGGAGGATGCAGA
>JBFYSV010000110.1:0-11971 GCA_041301185.1 Anaerolineae bacterium | reverse complement strand
TCTGCCCAGGCGCACACCGGGATCGACATCCTGTTGGGGCTGGCTGGTCTGTTCAATAGCTTGCCCGATGCGCAAGATTGGCTGCGCCAGGCGGCTGCAAGCCCCGGGGGCGAATCATCAGGGCTCATCGCCCTCCTGGAACAGGCGGCAGGCGCAGAAAAAGCACAGCTATTGCGCAGGCTCGCGGATCAAGACCCCGCCTGGTTGGAGCGCCTCGCCCGAGTCCTGTTTGGCGGGTCGCTCGCCTCACCGGCTGAAAGGGTGAACATGGCATCTGCCAGCGCCTGCGCCGGGCTGTTCCTGCTGCTGCCTGCCTGGATCGACCTGGGGCTGCACGAGCTGTTTGAAAACCACGCCCCCACGGACCGGATTGCCGCCGTGTGGCGCTACTGGCTGGCGCTGAAATGCCTGGGCGGCCAGCGGCTGGAGACCAACCACCGCGACCCGGCCCTGCTGGCGGCAGTGGGGCTGGAGGCGCCGCCCGGCGAAGCAGATTTCAATGAGGCTGCGGCCGCGGCGGGCGCTCTCTGCCTTCCCTTGCAACGGGCTTTCCTGCAGACGCTGCTCTCCCAGGGGCGGGCCGATGGGCGCTACCTGGCTGCCGAGACCTGCTCGCTGCCAGGCGCAGGTCAGGTAGAGCTGCTGCGCGACCTGCGCCTGGACTACTGGCTGGATATTTCCGCTCCGGTGGAGAACGCAGAGAGCCGGGCGGAGCGGCTGGCCTGGGTGGCAGCAGCGCTGGGCCATTCCCCTGAAATGGTGTGGGAGAGTGAGGTGCCGCCTCCCGCCGGACTGGCGGAGCGCTTCCCGGATTATTTTCAGAAAGCCAAGCCGGGCCTGGCAGAGCTGGCGTACTACCACTTGCCAGAGCTGCCTGGTGAGGTGGACCGCCTGTGGTCGTTGCTGGCCCAGGCTGCGCTGCGCTGTTTTGCCCGCCGCTTGATGGGCTTTGCCTGGAGCAGCGCTGAGCACCTGCACGCCAACTTCCTGCACGGCGCCGGGTCTGTGCTCCATACCCCGCAGGGGCTGCGGGTGGAGCTGCCTCAGGCCCCGCTGCACACCGTCCTGCGCCTGACCAGCTTGCGGGAGGAGGCCATCGAGATTCCCTGGGTGCAGGGAATGGCAGTGCAGCTGGTTTTCCGGGATGAAGGGTAGGGCGCGAGCGATGAGCCTGCCGGTTGACAGTCTGCGCCAGGTGATGCCTCGGATGCCAGTGGAAAGCGATATCCTCTCCACTGAACTGGCCTGCCTGGATCTGATGCTGCAACGCCAGGTCTTGCGCTTGCGGCTGCGCCACCAGTTTGTGGAGAGTGAGTTTCGCGGCACCTTTATCTCCGACGAGCAGGTGGATGCCATATTAACAACACAAGCCGCCGCTCAGCCGGGCGCTGCAAATGGCAACCTGCCGCTGGGCGAGCTTTCCCGGCAGATTGAAGCGCTGCAAGACCAGCTGCGCCTGGCAGGCGAGATCTCGCCGCTCAACCGCCTGGGGCGCCTGTTCGGGCTGGACGAGGTGGAGCGCCACCTGCTGCGGGTTGCCCTGGCGCCTGCCCTGGACCTGCGCTACGAGACGATCTACGCCTACGTGCAGAACGATGTCTCCCGCCGCCAACCCACCCTGGACCTGGCGCTCAAGCTGCTTTACGACTCTCTCAGCGAGCGGATGGCAGCCCAGCGTTACGCCGACCCGGACGCCCCGCTTTTGCGCTACCAGCTCTTGCACCTGGTGCCCGACCCGCAGGATGCCGCCCCGCCGCCTCTGGGGCTTTACCTCAAGATCGACCCGCACCTGGCAGCCTGGATCGCGGGCGGGAAGAGCGGCGCGGGCGGGAAGAGCGGCGCGGGCAGGGAGAGCATCGACAGCCGCCTGCGCCCATTCACCCACCTGGTGGAAAGCGGGGAGGGTGTGGAAAGCCTGCCGGTCGGCGAGGAGCTGCGCAGCGCACTATGGGGGGCAGCAAGCTTCGCCGCCCAGGCAGGCGGGCTGGTCTTTCTGCACGGGCCACCCGGGGCTGGCAAAGAAGCCGCCGCGAAGGTCATGGCAGCCCGGCTGGGATTGCGCCTGCTGACAGCCGACCTGAGGCTGCTGCTGGCAAGCGGGCTGTCCCTGGAGCAAGGGCTGGACCTGTTGCAGCGTGAAGCCGTGTTGCAGGCGGCGGCGCTCTACCTGGCAGAGTGTGACGTCCTGGCGGAGAGTCCTGCCCTGGCAGAGACCCCCGGCCTAGCGGCTCGCTTCACCCGCCTGCTGGGTAACCGTCATTGCCCGGTCTTCGCCGGTAGCGCCGCACCGCAATATTTCGCCGAAACCTGGCCGCAAACACCGTTCATTGCCTTGCGCCTGGACCTGCCCAATGCAGCGCAGCGGCTGGAGCTCTGGCAGCAGGCGCTCGCCGGGCTGGAGATAGACTCCCAGGCTGATCTCGGCGGCCTGGCGGCTCGTTTCCGGCTGGGCGCCCGGCAGATCGGCGAGGCAGCCCGCTTTGCCGCTGTCCAGGCCAGCACTCGCCCCACAGCAAGCCGGGTAATCACCAGCGCCGAACTGTATCGGGCAGCGCGCCTGCGCTCCAGCCAGACGCTGGGCGAGCTGGCCCAAAAGATCGACGCCCGGCGCGGGCTGGAAGATATCCTCCTGCCGCCAGCCAGCCAGCGCCAGCTGCACGAGTTCCTGGGCGCCATCCGCCACCGCCAGACGGTGCACGCAGGGTGGGGCTTTGCCAGCAAGCTGGCCCTCTCCGGCGGGGTGAGCGCCTTGTTCTACGGCCCCAGCGGCACCGGCAAGACCCTGGCGGCGGAGGTGCTGGGTCGCGAGCTGGGGCTGGACCTGTACCGCATCGACCTGTCTGGCGTGGTGAGCAAGTACATCGGCGAGACGGAGAAAAACCTGGGGCGCATCTTTGCCGCGGCAGAGAACAGCAATGCCATCCTGTTCTTTGACGAGGCGGATGCCTTGTTTGGCAAGCGCTCCGAGGTGCGCGATTCTCACGACCGTTACGCCAACCTTGAAGTGGCATACCTGCTGCAAAAGATGGAGACCTACGCCGGGATCGCCATCCTGGCGACCAACCTGCGCGGCAATATGGACGAGGCCTTTGCCCGCCGCCTGGGGTACACGGTGGAGTTCCCCTTGCCCGACGCCGGGCTGCGCCAGCGCCTGTGGCGGGCGATGTTCCCGGCAGACGCACCCCTGGCGCAGGCGGTGGATTTCGGCTGGCTGGCGCGGCAGTTCGAGCTGAGCGGCGGCAATATTCGTAACGCGGTCCTGAGCGCGGCCTTCCTGGCTGCCCAGGCGGGCGGGGAGATCGATATGCCGCGCCTGGTGGTGGGCGTTGCGCGCGAGCTGCAAAAGACCGACCGCCTGCCCACGCGGGCTGCCTTCGGCGAGTATTACGACCGGGTGCTGGAGCACAACCAGGCGGGAGTCCGGCGGTGAAACAGGCCCCAATCCGGCAAGCTCCAAAGGCAAAGGATAGCGCGGCAGGCGCCGCAAGCAGCGCTCCCGCGCGCCTCGCTCGCCGGACGCCATCATCGCAGCGGGCGGGCAACCAGGCAGTGCAGCGCCTCCTGGGCTCCGGCGGGTTGGCGGGCGGTTTGCGCATCAGCCAGCCGGGCGACGCCTCCGAGCGGGAGGCCCGGAGCATGGCGGAGCAGGCACCGGCTGAACCTTTGGCGGATCGCCCGACCCAACCTGCCCTAAGCGCAGGATCGTCTTCTGACGGACAATCTCTGGATCAAAACACACGCGCCGTTTTTGAGACTCATTTTGGGCATGACCTGAGCCAGGTGCAAGTGCATACCGGCGCTCGAGCTTCACAGGCGGCAGAAACTCTGGGAGCGCAAGCCTTTACTGTCGGTCAAGATATCTACTTCGGGGCAGAACGTTACCAACCAGGCACTTCAGATGGGCAAAAGCTGCTCGGCCACGAGCTGGCGCACACCATCCAACAGCGGTCTGCTCCCTTACAAATCGCCCGGTCTCCGGATCCTCCTGGGACAGTCGCCACAGATGATCCTGACTGGCCCTTTGTCCCAACGGTGGTAGAGAATCCATTCCTGGAAGATATTAATCTGGCTCCACAAAATCAGCGCGATTTTGAGATAGAGGTAGCCTACGAGGACCCGGCTCTTTTTATCGTCCCCCTGGAAGCCAGCCTGGAGGATGTTGCCTTTCGCTTGCTTGGCGATGAGACTCAGGGGCAAGTTATTGACTTCGTAGAAGGGCGCGCGCCACTGCTTGCCTCTATGCTCCAGCCTGGGCGAACTGTACGGTTGCGCAATTACAGCTTGCTACAACCCGATGCATATCGAATTCTACGGGAAGCGATGGAAAATCAGTTGCGCATCGATGTGGATTGGACGGTCTCGAAGCTATCTGAGAGGTTGATATCCGAAGATGATGAATCACAGCTTGTACAGCGTGCTTTGAAATGGTCGCAACGCTCGGGCATTCAAGATGCATCTGGCACCCAGTATTTTGACCGCTATCTACAGGCGCTAGATGCGGTCACGCTGGTTGAGTGGGGGCTAATAAATGATGAAAGAAAGACAGCTTATGAATGGTTGATTGAAGAGGTGCCTTCGCGTCGCGAACTTCTGCTGAAAGCAATCCAACTGCGCTCTTCACGCTCTGCTGGTTACACGGCTGAAGATCGGCGACCGGAGTTCTCCAGAGATGATGTTGTTGGACGTTTCTTCTACAGCAATGCAACATATGGCGATTCAATTCAGATCAAGATCTGGGAAACCATTGCCAATGAAGATTCTTTCCGGGCAGCCGAGCTCGCCACTCGTAACCAGAAACCAGATCGGATGCGGGTGGTGATAGCCGGTGGAAACGGACGATTCTATGGCTATTCGGTCTACGCGCCGTCTCGCCTACCGCGTTCTAAGAACGACATAGACTTCCGAAAAAACCCGATGCATGATCCAGGCGGGCAATTCTTTTGGTATTACCCTGGCACATTGTTTATCGGGGCGGGTGAGTTCCGGGCTGAATTTACCGCTGGCGGAGCAGCAGAGCAGGAGCAACGGCGATCGATCCTGACCACAGCTCTTGCCACTGCCACTGCTGAAGAACCGGAACCAATTTTGGGGTTGGATTTCGATGTGCTTTCCACTGCCAGTAATGATGAACGGCTTTCCCTGATCAACCTGGTATTGAATGGGCGCGGTAAGGGAACTGAAGCCGGGGTTGCTTTGCTGGCGAGAGCGATTCTGGCTACACCCAACGAAAGCTTCCCCGCCCTGGAAAGACGCATGTCAACGGACGGCACGCTGGCAAAGTTTTTCGAGGTCACGAAACAATTTCCAGCTCTGGCAGTAATTGGGCGGGCATTCACGTTAAAGGCACTGCAATCCATACCAATCGGCGTGGAGAACCTTGCCGGGATGGAGAGTTTCACGCTGGGCGAAGATGACGACGGAGTATTCCATTTCGCGTTTTCAGGCCGCGTGCGAATTCGCTCGCGAGTGGTACCCGCCGAGGAATGGCAGGCGGGTGCAAGCCCGCAACCGGGTGCTGAACCGGGGCTGGCGGGCGAAAGCGGGGGAGAGATCGAGCGCGATGCAATCAATTTTCAGCGGGTTGAGATGCGCGGCGGTATGTGGCAACTAATCTCCGACCCGGAGGGGACCTTCCGCAACGTTGGGACTTTGACCAGGGCTTTTCTGCCCACCGAACTGGTGCGCATTGACGTGATTGGTGCTGCCCCACGCACCATGATCGTGACCGCCCTGGAAGCAGCCGGCCTGCTAGACCTCGATTTTGGGACGTTTCTGCACGGCATTGTGATGCCAGCGGCGAATATCAGCCTTTGGGCAATGGCTTTTGGTGGCCTGACACGCGCCTTTGGACCGGCTCTGGTGGAAGGAATGCTGGCTGGAGGGGTAGGCGGCGCTCTGCGCGCCCTCGCAGGGCAGGCGGCCACCCGGGCTGGGGCGGCAGCCCTGCGCAGCTTTGCTTACGAAGCTGCCCTGCTTTCTAGTATGCAAGTGGTGGACGCCTACCGTGATGAGCTTAATCAGAGCGAGGCCGGCAGGGCCTTCCTGGGACTTTATGACGTAGCGATGACAATGCTCCTGGCGCGGGATATCCACCGCGTCCTGTCATCCGGTATTCTGGGCAGGCTGGGGCGTTTGGGCATGGAAGCCTGGGCTGCCACTAGCGGGGCGACCCGGGCTGCGCTACGGCGCAGCGTGGATGAAATCCGCGCCCTAAACCTGGCGTGGACACGCCTGCGGGAAGCCGGCGAGCTGGTGCCAGCCGGAGAAGGCATGGCAGGAGTCTTCCGCCCGCGCGATGAAGCCAAGCTCACTCAACTCTGGATGGAGGCGCGAGGGGAGGTATTTAGCGGGTCATTCATCAGCAGCCTGCGAGAGGCTGGGTATTCTACTGTAACTGCTGAGAGAGTATTCAACCGCCTGCAGACAATCTCTGCAAAGAGCGCTGAGATGGGCAGCGCCCAGGCGGCATTGGCCCAGCGTGCCATGAAGATGACCGCCGCCGATGCAGAGAATTTGCTGGCAGCAATCGAGCGAACGCTCAATTCACCGCGCGGACTCAACGCAGAGCTTTCAGGCTGGTTCAAGGCCGCCGCCGGGGCCTCCGATCCGGTGGCGTACCTGGCGCAGGTTGATCTGCTGATTGCCCGACGCGGGGTTAGCGCCGAAGCAATCAGCGTGATGGGCGCCAAAGCTTCTCGCGGCAAACTGGATATATTCTGGCTGAACACTACCAGCCTCACCGACCGGGATCTCGGTTTCCTGGGGCGGGATGTGCGCACTCCCTGGGAGGCTTACCGGGCTGTCGCTACCAATCCTGCAGACGTTTCAAGCGGTATATGGGCACGCGGGTCAATCCGTGGCGCCTCAGCAGAGTTGATCGCCCGTCGGAATTTCTCAAGCATTCTGCCGGATTTCAATTTGCGCGGCTCCCAAGTCGAAATGAATGGTAGTATTCTGGATTACGAGGTGGCTGAGAGCGTCCTTGGCAAGCGCCATGCGTTTGAGGTTAAAGGTTGGACGAGAGATACATGGAAAGAAGCGTTGTCTGCTTACGAATCCCGTGTGCTGGGTACTACACTCACTGATGCCGAGAGCAAAGCAATTCGTAAGCTGGATAATATGATAGCTCAACTAAAAAATGGTAAAAGCCATACCGGCAACCACTCTCTGCTGGGGCTAACCAACGATATAACCCCAGCAGATGAAGCAATTCTCAAGCGGCTGTTGAGAAGCGAAGGTTTGGGCGATACCCGCCTGGTGAAGCTAGCCGAAGACAGGATTATGGACATGGGACGGCAGTTGCGGGCTGCTCTTGGACTACCTTAGAGGAAAACAAATTATGCCAACCCGGAATGCCCACCAGAACAAACCTGCCTGGGGAATACTGGCGCCTGCCAGCCTGCAAACTATGCAAGAAGAATCCTTTTCCGCCTGGCGCCGCCTGCACCCTGGCCTGGATAGCAGTGATTTGAGATGGATATTTATGCCGGGCGTAGGCGCGTATACGGCGCTCCTGGATGATGAGCCTGGTTCCGAAGGATCAGACGTCCCACTGGCTGAGGAGCTTTCACTACGCATCCCTGGGAACCTGTACATGCTGCGCTTTACTGAGGACAACCAGGTGGTGTGGATCTATCGTGATGGGCGGCGGGTAGAGGAGATTGGCGATTCCCCCTGGGACGTTGCCATACGACTGGATTGCCCGCTGCCCGGAGCGCCAACTGCCCAGATATCCGGCGCAGTTACCCGCAGCCTGTGCCTGGCTATGAATGCTACCGAAGGCGAAGTAGCACATAGCTTGGGACTGAGATCAGTCCCCGAATCGGGACCACTCCATATCCAGGCTATAAGGCAGGATGTGCTGGTTTACAGCGAAGCAGGTAACGCAGCTATCTTTGCCGGACGGATTAGTGCAAACACAGGGTGCAGGGTATATCTGCTTGCCTCCCACGGTGCAGGGCGGGCTTTTTCTTGCGAGATCATTGAAGCCGGAGAAAGTATTGGGATTTACGAGACCCCCCAGCGCCTGACCAGCGACCTTCTCCAATTAGAATCAATCGTTGGACAAACAACGCCATTGGGCATAGTAATCTCGCTAGGTGTCCCTCCTGGCTTGCTGGGGATTAGCTAGCCCATGTCCGCTGCCCACCCGGTAGCCCAGGCGCACGCCGGGCGGGTGACTGTGCCGGATATCCTCCGCCAGACCGTCAACGAGACTCTGTGAACGGGTCGGGGCGAAGGGCAATTCGCCCCTACTTGACATTTCCTCTTTTTCCTCTATAATCATAATTAGTTTCTTTCAGTTAGAAAGTAAGTCCCGGCGTTCGCTTTCACCCCCAAAGGAAGCCCATGATCCAGCGCAGCGCAACCGCCAGCCTGATCCGCCGCCTTAACCGCTCTGCCATCCTGGATTTGATCCGGGAGCGCAGCCCTATCTCTCGCTCCGAGATCGCCCGCCAGCTCAATATGAGCATGCCCACCGTGATGCGCCTCGTCGATATGCTCCACGACGAGGACCTGGTGCGCTGGTCGGGCGATTCCCAGTCCACCGGCGGGCGACCCGGTAACCTGCTCGAGTTCAACGCCGATGGCTACGCCGTGCTCGGGCTGGACCTGGGCGGCAGCAAGATGTTCGGCACCGTCGCCGACCTGGGCGGCAATATCCAGACCGAGATCTACCGCCCCTGGGAGAGCAGCGACCCCGACCGCGCCCTGGAGCAGGTCTGCGAGCTGATCTCCGACCTGCTCGCCCGGCCGCGCCCGCCCCGCCAGCAGGTGCGCGGCATCGGTGTGGGCGCGCCCGGCGTCACCCTGTTCGAGCAAGGTGTGGTCACCTGGGCGCCCAGCCTGGGCTGGCGCGACCTGCCCCTCAAAGACATCCTTGTGGAGCGCTTTGGCTTCCCGGTGGTGGTGGAGAACGATGTCAACCTGGCGGCGCTGGGCGAATACGGTTTCGGCGCCGCCCGGCATGCCTCCAGCGCGGCGTGCATCGCCGTTGGCACGGGCATCGGGGCAGGCATCGTCATCGAGCGCAAAATCTACCGCGGCTTTAACCAATCTGCCGGGGAGGTGGGCTACCTGCCGCCGGATGTCTCTTACCTGGGGCGGCGCTACGAGAGTTTCGGGGCTCTGGAGAGCATTGCTTCGGGCAGCGGGGTAGAGCGCCGCGCCCGCCAGCTTCTCCAACAGCAAAAACTGCCCCTGCCGGAGCAAGGTCCGTCTGCCGAAGACGTGTTCAAAGCCGCCCGCCTGGATCAACCCTGGGCGCTGCAGGTGGTCGCCGAGACGGTGGACTACCTGGCTTTCGCCGTGGCGGTGATCAGCGCCGTGCTCGATCCGCAGGTGATCGTCCTGGGCGGCGGGGTGGCTCGCTCGGCGGATATGCTCATTGAGCCGATCTTATCCCGGCTGGAGGGTGTCATCCCCACCCGCCCCAACTTGGTGCCGTCCAGCCTGGGTTTCCGCGCCGCGGTGCTAGGGGCGATCATGCTCGTCCTGGATACCACCACAGACCATGTCACCGTGAAAGGTGCAGCATAATTTTTTAACCGGAGGTAAGCAAAATGACCCTACCCAGAGCAGCAATTATCGGAGCCGGCTTCATGGGCAACGCCCATACCGAAGCCCTGCGCCGCAGCGGCATAGAGATCAACGGCATCCTGGGCTTAGACCTGGCAGAAAGCCGCTCCGCCGCAAAGCGGTTGGGGCTGCCGCGCGCCTACAATACCTTCGAGGAGGTCTGCCAGGACCCCGGCGTGGATATCGTTCACCTGTGCACGCCCAACTACCTGCACTACGAGCAGGCGCGGGCTGCCATCCTCGCCGGAAAGCACGTGCTGTGCGAGAAACCCCTGGCGATGGACACCGCCCAAAGTGCCGAGCTGGTCGCTCTGGCTGGCGAGCGCCGCCGGGTGGGGGCGGTCAACTACAACCTGCGCTACTACCCCCTGTGCCAGGAAGCGCGCGCCCGGGTGCAGTCCGGCGAGATCGGCGAGGCGCGCATCTTGCACGGCGCCTACTGCCAGGACTGGCTCTTCCTGCCCAGCGACTGGAACTGGCGCCTGCAGCCCGAGTTGGGCGGCGCCCTGCGGGTGGTCGCCGATATCGGCACCCACTGGATGGACATGATCACCTGGATCAGCGGGCTGAAGATCACCGCCGTCATGGCCGATTTTGCCACCTTCATCCCCGTGCGCCAGCGCCCCTTGCAAGAGGTGGAAACCTTTGCCGGCAAGCTGGGCCCGGGGGCTGCCAGCGAGAGCATCGAGATCAACACCGAGGATTACGCTGCCATCCTGTTCCAGTTCGAGAACGGGGCGCGCGGCAGCGTCGTCCTTTCGCAGGTCTCCGCCGGGCGCAAGAACCACTTCTGGTGGGAGATCAACGGCTCTAAAGGCTCGCTGAAATGGGAGCAGGAGCGGCCCAACGAGATGTGGCTGGGCTTCCGCGAGCGCGAGAACGGGCTGTTACTGAAAGACCCGTCCCTGATGCAGCCCGTAGCCCGCCGCTACGCCGGTTATCCTGGCGGTCACGCCGAGGGCTACCCGGATACACATACCCAGCTATTCCGCGAGGTGCACGCCTACATCGCTGCCGGAGACCTGGAAGCCCCGCGCCTCTTCCCTACCTTCGAGGACGGCTGGCGGGAGCTTGCCCTGTGCGATGCCGTCCAGCGCAGTGCCGAAGAGCGCCGCTGGGTTGATGTCAATCTAGAGTAACGAGGAGAGTACCATGCAGAAATTAGCTTGCCTGGGCGGCGAGCCGGTCAAGAAAGCGCCTTTCGCACCCTGGCCCTACTACGACGAGAGCGAGCGCCAGGCATTGATGGAAGTGCTGGATAGCCGGGTGTGGTGGCGCACCCCCGGCACGCGCACCTTGCAGTTCGAGCAGGATTTCGCTGCCTACCAGGGGGCGCTCTTCGGCATTGCCGTGACCAACGGCACTGCCGCCCTGGAGGTAGCCCTGGCGGCGCTGGGCATTGGCCCGGGCGATGAGGTGATCCTGCCCGATTTTACCTTTGTGGCTACTGCCAGCGCGGTGCTCTTCAACGGCGCATTGCCTGTGATGGTGGACGTCACCCCAGACACCTACTGCATCGACCCCGACCTGGTGGAAGCTGCGATTACCCCCGCCACCAAGGCGGTCATCGGCGTGCACATGGGCGGTCACCCGGCAGACCTGGATCGCCTGGTGGAGATCGCCCGCAAATACGGCATCTACCTGATGGAAGATAGCTCGCATGCCCACGGCTCGGAGTGGCGCGGGCGCAAGATCGGCGCCATCGGCGATATCGGCACGTTCAGCTTCCAGGCCAGCAAGCTGATGACCGCTGGCGAGGGCGGGATGGTCGTCACCAACAGCCCCGAGCTGGAGCGCATTGCCCGCTCCGTCCACGACTGTGGGCGCATGCCCGGCGAGTGGTTCTATTCGCATTTCATCTACGGCTCTAACTACCGCCTGAGCGAGTGGCAGGGGGCGGTGCTCAGCCAGCAGCTGCGCCGATTGCCGGAGCAGACAGCCACCCGCACCCGCAACGCGGCCTATTTGGATGCCGAGCTGGCAAAGATCGGCGGTATTACCCCGCAGCGCCACGACCCGCGCGCTACGGTCAACGGGCATTACGCTTATATCTTCCATTACGACAAAGCCGCCTTTGCCGGGGTGCCCACCGAGCGCTTCATCCAGGCGCTCAACGCCGAGGGCTTCCCCACCCAGGCCTCCTACCCGCCGCTGCACGACCTAGCGGTCTTCAAGAACAACGAGTACCGCAAGCGGCTCGCCCCGGCGGCAGCCCAGGCCGGGCACGCCTTCTTGCGCCAGGGCTTCCCCAACAGTTTGCGCGGCGCCTGGGAGACGGTCTGGCTGCCCCAGCCGGTGCTGCTCGGCTCGCAGGAAGACATGGCGCTGGTGGTGGAGGCGGTGCGCAAGATCCAGGCGCAGGCCGGGGAGCTGGTGTAGAGTTTTCACCACG
>JBFYSV010000014.1:0-4130 GCA_041301185.1 Anaerolineae bacterium | reverse complement strand
CCATATCGGAGTCTGACTGGGCGATTTCCCCGGCAGCCAACCAATCAAAGCTCGTCTCAACACCGTTGACAGCCACCGTGTAGCTGCCTTGCTCCATATCCACCATGTTGAGCGGGATGGCGATCCCGAAGGGCAAGCCCAGGTTGTCGGGTGGGCAATCCGGGTCGGCAGGGGTCGCCAACAGGGAGATTTCGAAGCGCCCTGCGCTCACGCTCTGGCGCACCTCAGCCAGCTGGGCGCACAGGTCGGGCCAGCCGCCCGCCACCAGCACCTCCACCGGAATCGGCGAGCCGACCCCAATCTCCACCCGTACATCCTGGACCTCGATCGGGCGCAACGCATCCGGTTCAGCCGTTGGCGGAACAACTTCGGTCGGGACAGCCACCTGGGTGGCTGCTGGCAGCTCGGCAGTCATCACTGGCGTCTCGCTCTCCAGCGGAGCCGCGCCGGGCGCGGCGCAGGCAGTGACGATCAGCGCCAGGACAATTATCAAAAAAACAATCCGGTTGATACGTTTCGAGAACAACATTTTTCCTCCTAATCGGACAATAATAATATATTATATTCCAGCCCTATTTATATCTGTAACGCGGTGTTTTTCCAATCCGCCGGGCGACCAGTCTTTCCTCCTTCTTTTGGGGGATGCGCCAGCCGGTTCGAGAAGCGGATACCAGCGGACGATTCGATCGCCGATACCTCATGGCCGGCGGAGTGATTGTTAAGGAGACTTAATTTATCCCATTAATTGTTGACATGCCCCCTTTTTTTCTCTATACTGGTATTGGGCCTGAAGACAAACCGAATACTTACTTGGCACCCCTCAACGGACATCGCGCCCACTGGCACCATTACCGGTAATAGCGATGTCTTCCACTTTTAATTGCGAGATTTTCCCGCCAGGAGGAAACCAAATTATGAAAGAGCAAAATCCGAATGAACCCAGAGGGCGCAAGCGCAGCCTGAGTGGTACCTTGCGTCTGGTGGGTGTAGAAGCCGGGGGAGAAATCCCTGATGTGGCTGTATTTGCACTGGACCGGGTTCACCAGCCAGTCTACCAGTCGCCGGTCGACGCCGAAGGACGCTTCGAGATCCCGGATGATGTTATAGAAAAATCCACCTATATCGCCATAGGCTCCGAAACAGACCTGCAAAGGTTTGACGCGGAGCAGGCGATGGTGTACCGCACGCGGCGTTTCCGCGAGCTGATCAAGGACAACCCCCTGATCGAGATACCAAAAAGAGACTGGTCCAAATGGCTGTTTGTCGTCCGTTGCGTCAGCGGCAGCGTCAGGCACTGCTACCCCTGGCCGTGGTGGATTAGCGATATGCTCCAGCAGGCAGTCTTTTTCAAAGCGAGCCAGGCGAAATACCTGCGGGTCTCGCCTACCAAGAAATCAGCCCTGCAAGACATAGCTCTGGCGAAAAACGCTGCCATCCAGCCCTTCTACCACCGCTGCGAGATCGTCTGCGATGGCATCGTTGAAGTCTACCGGCGCACCTGCTGCTGCTTCCCGTGGATCGACCTGGAGCCGCGCCTGCCGGAAGTCATCGACCGGCTGGAAGATTTGGTACTGCGAATTCCCATCAAATGGCCTCCCATTCCGGAGCCAGATCCGCCTCCCTTCCGGGAGATTCCCATCTTCCGCGGCGGCTTGCTCGACGAGATGGCGATCAACGCCCCGCAGGACCTGGTCATGCTCAAGAGCTTACCAGTCCCGCAGAAGGTTGAGTATATCCAGGCCCGCCCCTATCTCCTGCACTTCTTCTGCAGCTGCGGTCCGGCGGTGAAGGTTGCCCAGGGCACGATCCGCTCGGATGGTGGTTTTAGCATCTGCTGGAAGGAACCCCTGCGCCTGATGCTGATCCACTGCCACGATGAATACGCCTACGTGGTCAAGCAGAATATCGGCGGCGCAACCGTCACCATCTACGATGGGGTTGCAGCCAACAAGTGGTTCCATTACGATGACGAAGCCCGGCTGGTTTCCTATCATCCCCAGGCTCAAGGTTGCCGGCATAACGACCCACCTGGAGAGGGCGCCTTCGCTCTCCTCCAGGACATCGGCCTGACCGAGAGCCATCGCCTCAAGACTCCGGATGCAACCGGTTGGGACCGGGTAGCTGTCCCCGGCTATAACGATGGGCTGGCAGACCCAGTCCCCAACCCGGCTGACGCCCTGGGCAAATACAAAAACCGCAACTGGGGGGGCAGCCTCTACTTGCGCTATGCGTTTAGCGAGCCGCTGAAAGCGGTTGGAGCGAAGTTCTTCCGCATCAGTGTCTGTGCGGCAGATGCCCTTGGCAACCCGGTCGGCGACCGGACCTACCTTTCTGCAGGGCTTTCCTGGCGCAAATATGTCGTCTCCGGCACAGATATCTTGGTCGAGACCGAGAACCTGGGCCCGTTCAGCGCAGGCGGGGAGAACAACCTGTTCCTGATCCCCTACGATGCTGATGCCGACTGGCAGAGCGGGCAATACAACGGCATCCTGAACACCGGCGACTACCCCAACGGGCGTTTCCTGCTCACCCTGGAGGTGTTCAACGCTGGCGGGGCGCGCTTACGCCCGAATGGCGCTGGTGGTGCGGGGACGGATGCAGACTTCACCTTCCGGCGCTGGTACCAGCCCACCGGGCCAACTGCCGAGGTGCCTTTTGCCGCTCTGACGCATATGCTGTGGTGGGACAACCGCAAAGCCATCGCCGATATCATCGACCTGCGCCAAAACGGCAGCCCCTCAGCCGAGGAATGCCAGTTCATGGAAGGGTCGGGCAGCGATACCTTCTCGGTCGGCTACAAGGCTTACCATCCGGAGCCCATGTTCCTGCTCAACCACTCGCTGTGGTGGCGGCGCGGGTTGGGTGGTCCCACCGGTTACCTGGTCAATAGCGATCCGAATAATATCGGACCCCTGCCGGGAGTCAGCCCGGTTGCCAGCTTTGCCAGCATGCTCGGGTCGGAACAAAAGTGCAGCTTTGCCCTCAACCTGTACGTCAATGTCAAGACCACCAACGGCTTTGGCACCCTGGACGCCTTAGACGCCTGGGATTACGCCGCGTTTGCCCTGGAGATCAGCCCGTAGGGTTTCCCCGTCTTCAGGCCGACCCGGATCTCCCGGTCAACACCTCCCGAACATCCATTTCGGGGGGTGTTTGTTTTATCCACTGTTCCCTAAGAGCATGATCACCACCCAGTCCCCCAATCCGTGCACCAGCACTGCCGCCAGCAACCCCCGGTAGCGAAAGATCAACCCCATGATGATCCCCATCGTGAACGAAGTCAGCACCGTGGTCAGCGGGCTGGAGGCAGAAAATGTGCTGATCCCGCTCAGCGGTGTGATATGGTAGATACCGAACAACAGCGCGGATACCAGCAAACCCCAGCCCCAATGGCGGGTTAGCTTCCATACAATGGTCATGATACCCATGCGGAACAGCAGCTCTTCGAACAACCCTGCGCCGATCAGGAGCTGGGTGAGCAAGATCAGCGGTTGGTCCACACTGAAGCTTGCCGCCGCTGATTCCGTACTGGGAGTGGTTTCCCCGGCTGCTTGGCCAATACTCTCGATTATCCCACTAAACAGGTTGCTCCAAAAGAAGGTCAGCATCGCCAGAAAGAATGCCGCCACCAGCGCATACACGATCCGGCGCGGAAGGCGTTGGCGCAGCTCCGGGAATAAATCGATGGTCAGCCCCCGCTCTGCAATCACGCCGCCGCTCCCCAGAGATATGATCAGCAACAACGAGAGCACAAAATACGGCAGGCGGGTTTTGCCCTCACCGCTATCTGCTGCGGCAAGGGACAGAATCACCAGCAACGCCGCCCCTGCCAGCACGACCGCCGTGACGGTGAGAATCACCCTGCGGGTGATCTCCCGGTCGACGGGCAAGATCGCCTTTGCCGGCAATCCCATCGGTGACCAGATCACCAGGCCAATATAGATAAACGCCATCCCATATACCAGCACGCTTTGCCAGGCCTTCACCTCCCCCTGGGTGAGCTCCACCATAGCGAAGAAAGTGGGGACTGCCAGCAACGGTACAATCACGTCGAGGCGGGCTTTGAGCCATGCCAGAATGTTGTGCATGTTTTCATCCTGCTTGTGCTATTCATCACAACTTAGCAAAAG
>JBFYSV010000109.1:0-20870 GCA_041301185.1 Anaerolineae bacterium | reverse complement strand
GCTGCCGACATGGAAGGCATCTCTGGAGTGACCAACTGGGACCAGGTCTCCCCAGAGCATCCCGAATACGAGCGCTTTCGGCGGATCATGACCGCCGAGGTCAACGCTGCCATCCAGGGTGCATACGCCGGCGGAGCGCTGGAAGTTACCGTCAGTGATGGGCACAATCTTGCCAACAATATCCTGGTGGAGGAGCTGGACCGGCGCGCCCGGTTGAACAGCGGCACGCCCGCTCCGTTCTCGATGGTAGAAGGCGTCCAAAATGGTGTGGATGGGGTGCTGTTCATCGGATACCACGCCCGCGCCGGAACACGCAACGCCATCCTGGATCACACCTGGTCGAGCAAATGCGTCCTGAACCTGTGGCTAAACGAGCTGCTGGTAGGCGAGACCGGGTTAAACGCGGCGGTATGCGGGCACTTTAACACGCCGGTGCTGCTGGTCAGCGGCGACCAGAGTGTGTGCGCAGAAGCGGCAGAGATGCTTGGGCCGATCGAAACGGTGGTGGTCAAACACGCCACCGGAAGGATGGCAGCCGAATGCCTGCCGCCTGCCAAAGCCCAGGAGAGCATCCGCCAGGCTGCCAGCCGGGCAGTAAAACACCTGGCGCAGGGTCAGGCTGTGCCCCCGTTCAAGCTGCCCGCCCCCATCCAGGTGGTTGTCGAGCTGTTCTCCGGCGAGATGGCAGACAAAGCCGCCTTGCTGCCTGGGGCAAAGCGCCTGGATGGACGGCGGGTCGAGATCCAGGCAGCCAATATGCCTGAGGCATACCGGAGCTTCCGGGCAGCAGTTACCCTGGCGCGCTCATGACCCAACGCGCAGAGCAAACCCTGGAGCGCCTGCAATCCCTGGCAAACCCGCAGAACGTGGCGGGGATGAAGCGCTACGGAATCAGCACTCACAATACTCTGGGCATCTCCATCTATACCTTGCGCCCGCTGGCGAAAGAGATTGGTAAAGACCACGCCCTGGCATTAGAGCTGTGGGAATCCGGCATCCACGAGGCGCGCATCCTGGCGTGCTATATCGATGATCCAAAGCTGGTGACCGAGGACCAAATGGAGCGCTGGGTGGCGGATTTCAATTCGTGGGATGTATGCGACCAGGTGTGCAGCAGCCTGTTCGACCGGACGAGCTTTGCATACAGCAAAGCCCATCAATGGAGCGAGCGGCAAGAGGAGTTCGTCAAGCGGGCTGGTTTCGTGTTGATGGCAGCCCTGGCGGTACACGACAAAAAAGCGCCTGATGAGCAATTCGAGGCTTTCTTGCCTATCATCACCCGCCATGCCACCGACGGGCGCAACTTCGTCAAGAAAGCCGTCAACTGGGCGCTGCGCCAGATTGGCAAGCGAAACCAGCGCTTGAATGAGCTGGCGATCCAAACAGGTCACGAAATCCAGCAAATCGACTCGCCTGCCGCCCGCTGGATCGCCGCCGACGCCCTGCGCGAGCTGAGCAGCGAGAAGGTGCAGATAAAGCTTAAACATTAATCGCACCACTGAGTTCACAGAGAACACAGAGTTTTTATTGGTGTGTTAATTTATCCAAAGGTGATATCCAAATAAATGCCTTCGTCTTACTTATATCTCAATAATTTGCGTGTTCACTATTTGCACTGGAACCTGGGCAGCAGCGGCAGACCGGTAGTCCTGCTGCACGGCCTGGCTTCCAATGCCCGCATCTGGGAGCTGGTCGCCCCATACCTGGGACAATCCGGGCTGGAGATCCTGGCTCCAGACGGGCGCGGTCACGGGCTAACCGATAAACCGGATAGCGAATACGGCTTTGCTGCCTTCGCACAAGATCTGGCAGCCTTCATCAGCGCCTGCGACCTGGAACGACCACTGTTGGTTGGACACTCTTGGGGGGCGAACCTGGCGCTGGACTACGCCGCCCGGGTCCCCGTTGGAGCGCGCTCTCCAGCAGGCATCGTGCTGGTGGATGGCGGCATGATCCAGCTGGACGCTATCCCGGGGAATACCTGGGAAGCCACCCGCCAGCGTCTTGCCCCTCCCCGGCTGGCGGGAATGAGGCTGGACGATTTCTTGCAACGCATGCAAAACCACTCATCCTGGCAACCAGACGACACGGCGATCCAGATCATCCTGGCCAATTTTGAAATCAGCCCGGAGGATACAATATCGCCTCGCTTGAGTTTTGAGCGACACATGCAGATCGTGCGCGCCATGTGGGAATTTCAAACTTACGAGCGTTACGAGCACCTGCGCTGCCCAGTGCTGCTGGTACTTGCCCGGCCTGTTCAGCCGGTGAGCGAGGCAGAAAAGACCTTCCTGGAGCTGAAGGAGCAGGGCGCAGCACATCTTCTCTCCCGCCACCCAGAGGTCGCGCTGCATTGGATGGAAGACTCAATCCACGATATCCCGCTCCAGCGCCCGGCGGAACTGAGCGACCTCATCAGCCGATTTATTGGTGCTATCTAACTGAATTGTAAGGCGTTTATCTAAATAACTTGACGCTTTTTTAATATTGTGCTAGTATCATTGCAAATCGGCAAAACCAATTGGATTTAATATACTCTACGCAAAGGCACCCAGACAGGCACTGAGGGTGGTATTAATAAGGAGATTCAAATGTTCAAAAAGCACTTTCTGTTCCTTGTTGTGAGTGTATTACTCGTCGTAGGGCTGACAGCCTGTGTACGTCCTGCGTCAACACCCCCCAGCAGTGAAGCAGCCCCAACCAGCGCAGGCGAATTTCCACTGCCTGGTGAAACTGACGATGTCATGAGCCAGCTCGAACAAGCAGCCACGCAGACCCTGATCGCCATGCAAGGCACCCCGGTGGCTTCGCCTACCGCGCCGGTGGTCGAAGCGACGGTGGTGATGTCCCAGGAGACACCCGCCGTCCAGGAGACAACCGTGGTCCAGCTGCCGGAGGCTCCGGTTTCCGCGGCAGCCACAGCTACCCCCATCCCGGTGCCATCACCCACCCCGGGCATCCCTGCCTCCTGGACTTTGCAGAAGGGCGAGCACCCCTATTGCATCGCCCGGCGCTTCAACGTCAACCCGGATGAGATGCTGCGCCTGAATGGGCTGAGCGCCAATTCGACCTTTTTCGGAGGCATGGTGCTGAAGATCCCACAAACCGGCAACCCATTCCCGGCAAACCGCTCCCTGCGGGCGCATCCCACCACCTACACTGTTGCTTCCGGTGATACGATCTACTCCATCGCCTGCCTGTTTGGAGAAGTTGATCCCTACGCCATCGCAGCTGCAAACGGCCTGTCTTCACCGTATACCCTCACGGCAGGGCAGAGCCTGCATATTCCCTGATCTTCCATAATTCATTGTTGCACCCCAACAGGAGTAGCCTGCATTTCCCATCCCGGCTACTCCTGATTTTTTCAACCAGAAAGCATACTTCGCCATGAATTTCGAAACCATCGCCTCAAAAACCATCCACAAGGGTAAAGTTTTCACCGTGCGGTTGGATCAAGTCCGCATGCCAGACGGCAAACAAGCCCAGTTCGACATCATCGATCACCCGCCTGCAGTCACCCTGGTGCCGGTGGACACGGAGAACAGCATCTGGTTCATCCGCCAGTACCGGCATGCGATCGGCGGGGAGATTTTAGAGCTGCCGGCTGGCGTCATCGAGGCTGGCGAGCCGCCAGACCTTTGCGCCAGGCGAGAGATCCGCGAGGAAACCGGCATGTCCGCCGGGCAAATTACAAACATCGGCGAGTTCTACGAGGTACCCGGCTACTCAACCGAGTACATGTATGTTTTCCTGGCAAGAGATTTGAAACCAGACCCGCTGCCGGGCGATGAGGACGAGTTTATCTCGGTCGAGCGCATCCCGGTCGATGTAGCCTATCGCATGGCACAGCGGGGCGAGATCCTGGACGCGAAAACACTTGCGGCGCTGCTCCTCGCTGCGCCGCACCTTGGCAAAGGTATCTGAGTGCTCGTTACAGCGGGGGTTGTTCGGCGCTTACAGGCTTGTCGGGATTGACAGGTTGCTCAACGCCTGGAACGCGGCGGGGCTGCGGCGGGGTGTGGCGACCTGCTTCGGGGTTCAGCAGGGCATTCAGCCATTTGATCGCCCGGCTATCGTACTCCCTCCGCCCGCACAAATCACAAACCCAGGCGGGAAAATTCGGCACCGTGATCAGCTCGTCATTAAGCCAGGTGAAATACGTGATATGCTGCAAATGCAGCAATCCCGTCTGGCACTCCGGGCAGGCAGCGATTACAGTGGGAAAATCTTGAGCGTTATCGTCTGACATAGCAGTTATTCCAATTATACGCTAACCGGGGTTGTTATTCCAGTGAAACTAACAATATGGTATATTGGGATTTGAAACCTTTAACAAGGAATGAGCTATGAACAACACACACGACCGCAACCCAGGAATGGCGCTTGACCTGGATTGGGTGATGGGCGCCCACGTCAACCGCAGCGCCATCGAGCGGCGCACAGCCACCCTCCCTGCCCGGCGATCGGTCAAGAAAGAATGGCAGGCAGCCTGGTTATTGCGCGCCATCACCTGTATCGATCTCACCACCCTCTCCGGCGATGATACCCCAGGGCGGATAGCCCGCCTGTGCGCCAAGGCCAGGCAGCCCGTGCGCCCCGATATGCTGGAGGCGCTGGGTGTAGGTGCAGAAAAGATCACAGTTGGTGCAGTTTGCGTCTACCCCAGCCGGGTAAAAGATGCCGCCCAGGCTCTCAAAGGCAGCGGCATCCCCATTGCCTCGGTGGCCACCGGCTTTCCCGCCGGGCAGACGCCCCTGGCACAACGCCTGGCAGAGATCGAGCAAGCCATTGAAGCCGGCGCAAGCGAGATCGATGTGGTCATCCATCGCACCCATGTCCTGACCGGCGACTGGCGGGCTCTCTACGATGAGATCAGGCTTTTTCGCCAGACCTGCGGCGATGCCGCTCACATGAAAACCATCCTGGCGACCGGCGACCTGGGCACCCTGAAACAGGTGTACCAGGCTAGCCTGGTTGCAATGATGGCAGGTTCGGATTTTATCAAGACCTCCACCGGCAAGGAGAGCATCAATGCCACCCTGGAATTCAGCCTGGTTATGGTGCGAGCCATCCGCGAGTACCGCCAGCGAACCGGCTACATGGTCGGCTTCAAGCCGGCTGGCGGTATCGGCAAGGCCAAGCAAGCGCTGGCCTGGCAGGCACTGATGAAAGATGAGCTAGGGGATGAATGGCTGATGCCGGATTTGTTCCGTTTTGGAGCCAGCAGCCTGCTCACCGATTTGGAACGCCAGCTCTACCATTACATCACCGGTCACTACGCGGCTCGCCACCACATGCCGATGGGTTAAGATATGGAGCGCACGATGGAAATATCTGAGATCTTTAAGACAATGCAGTACGGCCCGGCTCCCGAGTCACCTACGGCCGTTCAGGCCTGGCTGGATGATCACCAGCGCAAGTTCGGGTTGTTTATCAATAACCAATGGATCATTCCAGAAGGAGCCAGCAGCTACCCGAGCTATAACCCGGCAAGCGGCGAAAAACTGGCAGATACTGTGCAAGCCGGGCAAAAAGAGGTAGATCAGGCAGTCGCCGCTGCCCGGCAAGCATTCAAAACCTGGAGCACCACTCCGGGTGTTACGAGAGCGCGCTACCTGTACGCCATCGCCCGCAATATCCAAAAGCATGCCCGTTTGCTGGCTGTACTCGAATCGATGGACAACGGCAAGCCGATTCGCGAGTCGCGGGATATCGATGTGCCCTTGCTCGCCCGGCACTTTTACTATCACGCCGGTTGGGCGCAGTTGATGGATAAAGAGCTAAACGATTACCAGCCGGTAGGCGTGATCGGGCAGATCATCCCCTGGAACTTTCCACTACTGATGCTCGCCTGGAAGATCGCCCCGGCGATTGCAATGGGCAACACGGTAGTGCTCAAGCCCGCCTCATACACCCGCCTGTCTGCCTTGTTGTTTGCCGAAGTCGTCGCCGAGGCAGGCCTGCCGCCCGGGGTGATCAATGTCGTCACCGGCAGCAGCCAGGCAGGCACGATGATCGTCACCCACCCGGATGTAGACAAGATTGCATTCACCGGCTCGACAGAGGTGGGACGGATCTTGCGCCACCAGACCGCCGGCTCGGGCAAAAAACTCTCCCTGGAGTTGGGAGGCAAGTCTCCTTTTGTTGTCTTTGAAGATGCAGACCTGGATAGCGCCGTGGAAGGTGTCGTCGATGCCATCTGGTTCAACCAGGGCCAGGTGTGCTGCGCCGGCTCACGACTGCTGGTCCAGGAGAATATTGCCCCTCGCTTCCTGGATAAGCTCAAGGAACGCATGCAGCACCTGCGGGTCGGCGATCCGCTGGACAAATGCATCGACATGGGGGCCATCGTTGATCAGACCCAATGGGACACCATTGATAGCTGGGTAAAGACTGGCCTCCAGGAAGGCGGCGAGGTATTCCAGCCCGATATCGAGTTACCCGCAGCCGGCTGCTTTTACCCGCCGACGCTGATCACCGGACTGGACCCAGCAGCCGCAACCGTCCAGGAGGAGATCTTTGGCCCGGTGCTGGTCTCGCTGACCTTCCGCACGCCAGCAGAAGCGATCGAGCTGGCAAACAACACCCGCTACGGGCTGGCAGCCAGCGTGTGGAGCGATAATATCAACCTGGCGCTGGACGTAGCCAGCAAAATCAAAGCTGGCTCGCTGTGGGTCAACTGCACCAATCTCTTCGACGCCGCCTCCGGTTTCGGCGGCTACCGCGAGAGCGGCTTCGGTCGCGAGGGAGGCAAAGAAGGCCTGTACGAATACCTGCGACCCGCCTGGCAGGCGCGTCCACGTCCAGACTTCCACCCGCCCGAGTCAGGCTCAAGCAAATCTGCCTGGGGCGCGCACACCCCCACCCGTCCCAGCCTGCCTGCCAACGGCAAGGCAGAGGGCGAGAGCCTGCCGGCTGTGGACCGCACGCCGAAGATGTACATCGGCGGCAAACAAGTACGCCCAGATGGCAACTATACCCGGGCAGTCTTCGGGCGCAAGGGAGAGATCATCGGGCAAGTGGGTGACGGCAATCGCAAAGACATCCGGGATGCAGTTGAGGCGGCCCACGCCGCCCATACCGCCAGACCCGGCTGGGCGATGCGCCACGGCTATAACCGTTCCCAGATCCTGTATTTCATCGCGGAAAACCTGGCGGCGCGGCGCGATGAATTTGCCCGGCAGATTATGGCGATGAACGCCGGCTCGCTGAAATCCGCCCAGGTTGAAGTGGACCTGGCTGTTGAACGGCTGTTCACGTATGCTGCCTGGGCAGATAAATACGGCGGTTCGGTGCAAGAGACTACCTTGCGCGGCATCACCGTCGCATTGAACGAGCCGGTAGGGGTGATCGGGATTGCCTGCCCAGACGAGTACCCGCTCCTGGCTTTCGCCTCACTGATGGCTCCCGCCATCGCCCGGGGGAACACGGTGGTGATGGTCCCCAGTGAAAAATACCCCCTCAGCGCCACCGACTTTTACCAGGTGCTCGACACCTCCGACGTGCCGCCAGGAGTGGTCAATATCGTCACCGGCAACCGAGACCACCTGACCAAAACCCTCGTCCAGCACGAGGACGTAGACTCGGTGTGGTACTTTGGCACAGCAGAAGGCAGCTATCAGGTTGAATACGAATCGGCTGCTAACATGAAACGCACCTGGGTAAGTTATGGCATCTTGCGTAAGTGGAACAGCGAAACCGAAGGATCCGGAGAGGGATTTTTACACGAAGCCACCCAGGTGAAAAATATCTGGGTGCCCACTGGCGAGTGAGGGTAGCCAAACTTTACACAAATAGAAAACCGCCTAACGGCGGTTTTTCGTTGTACCCAAGCTTATGGTGTGGATGGGGAGGCCAATTGGCGACCCACCAGACCCCATTGATCCGGCGGCCAGTAGACTACCAGAGCCTTACCCACCACATAATCCAGGGAGACCGGTCCCCAATTATGCGAATCGGACGAGTTGTTGCGGTTATCGCCCAGCACAAACAGGCTACCTTGCGGCACGATCCAGGTGCCTTGGTAGTCGGGTGGTTCGGCGATATATGGCTCGTCCAGGACCTCTCCATTGACCCGCACCTGCTGGTTGGAAATGACCACCTCATCCCCCGGCAGACCGATCACGCGCTTGATGTACTCCTGCTCTAGGTTACGGGGAAAATGGAAAACAATCACATCACCCCGCTGAACCTGACCCAGCCAGTAGGCCAGTTTATTGACGATAATAAACTCGCCACTGTGCAGGGTTGGCTGCATGCTCTGACCATCCACGCGGATACGAGCCGAAATGGCATTGATGCCCAAGAACAAAATTGCCGAGATGAACAGCGTCTCCAGGATATCCAACACAACCCGGACACACCCCGACCTCTCCCGCTTCGGGGCATCTGTCTCTGCGATCACATCCGGGGGATAACTTTCATCATCCTGGTTCATAGATTATCCCCGGGGTTACCGGGTTGCCAGATATACCGAGCAGCAATATTGAGCTGGATTCTCATCGCCTGGCCTTCAAAACGATGCGGATCGGGGTTCCTAAAAACTGGTGCGATTCGCGGATCCGGTTTTCTAAAAAACGCAGATAAGTGAAATGCGCCAGTTTGGGCTCGTTGCAATAGAGCAGAAAAGTCGGGGGGTCGCTGCGCACCTGGGTTCCGTAATAAATCTTCAACTGTTTTCCAGCATGGGAAGGCCCGGGGTGCATCGCCTGTGCATTTTGCAGCACCTGGTTTAACTGTGAAGTGGGCAGGTGGAGCAAGCGTTGCTCCTGGACGCTCAGCGCGGTGGGCAGCACCTGATCCACCCGCTGCCCGGTTTTGGCGGAGATGAACAAGACCGGCACATAGTCCATGAAGTTCAGGTCCTGGCGCACGAGCTGGATGAAATTATCCATCGTGTAGGTATCTTTCTGAATCACATCCCACTTGTTCACCACAACCACGGCGCTCTTCCAGGCATCCAGGATAAAACCGGCGATATGCGCATCCTGGGCGGTCAAACCTGTCGTTGCATCCACCACCAACAGGCTGACATCGGCGCGCTCAATGGCGCGCAGCGAGCGCAAGACACTGTATTTCTCTACACCCGGCTCGATGCGGCCCCTGCGGCGGATGCCGGCAGTATCGATCAGTGTGATCGGGATCTGGTTATATTCAAGATGAGTATCGATGGCATCCCGGGTCGTCCCCGGGATTGGGCTGACGATGGCTCGTTCTTCCCCCAGCAGCCGGTTGAGCAAGCTGGATTTGCCCACGTTTGGCTTGCCAACAATGGCGATCTTGACCGACTCATCTTCGACGAGCTCCGCCTGGCTCTCGAAAGTAGCAACCAGCGCATCCAACAAATCTCCGGTGCCGGTGCCGTGTTGGGCAGAGATCGGATAGGGATCGCCCACACCAAGCTCATAAAACTGCATAGCTTGCATGCGACGATTGGCGCTATCCGCCTTGTTCACCACCAGCAATACCGGCGGGTAGAGCTGCCCTTCGCGCTTTGTCTGGTGGCGGCGGAGAATCTCGGCTACCTCACGATCGGCGGGTGTGACCCCGCTCTCGGCATCCGTGACGAACAGAACGGCATCGGCCTCACGAATTGCGATCTCCGCCTGCTCACGGATTTGAGCGATAAACTCTGCTGAGCCAATCGAAAGCGGTTGCTGCCCGCGCCCGGCGCTGGTCTGGGTAGGATCGATACCCCCGGTATCCACAATCGTAAAACTCACCCCGGTCCACTCCGCTTCTGCCAGGAGGCGGTCACGGGTGGTGCCGGGAGTCTCGTCCACCACCGCCAGGCGTTCTTCTGCCAGGCGGTTGAACAGGGTGCTTTTACCAACATTGGGGCGACCCACCAATGCAACAACAGGTTTTGCCATATTTAATCCATCAAGGTGTAGGTGTAGGACCAGGTGCCTGTGTCAAATCTGGAGTCTGAGTCAGCTGCGGGGTCGGCGTGCCTGTAGTCTGGACGGCTGACGCCGGGGTTGCCAGGCCTGTAGGGATAGGTGTAGGCGTAGGCAGAAGCACAATGCTGGCCTGCACCGTCGCCGGTTCGATGGACGCTACCTGCACCTGATTGGGCAGCAAGTCGACCACCGGCTCCACCTGGTAAATACCCGGTTCCAGCCCGCTCAAATTGACCACCACCCGCACTTCGGCAGGTTTCAGGTTATTCAAGATAGGCAGAGGGCCGACCAACACCAGGTCGACGCTTTCGGGCAAGAAAGTTGCCTGCATGTCTGGGGGCAAGCCAATCGCATCGATCGGTAAAGAGATCGGTAGAGCGCCTTCCTGAGCCGCAATGCTCAACCGCGCCAGCACGCTTTCGTCTCCCACCAGGGTTACCCCCTCGGGCAGGTTGAGCGTGGCGCGAATATCTGTATCGTCGCTTAATCCGGTCAAATCGATTGGGTTGGTTTCCACATAGCCGGGAAGCTCGTTCACCAGCTGCGGATCGGTGGAAAATACCGTCACGTTTGGCGGATTTAACGAGATGTTCGTCAACCAGTATCCGCTGGCTGGTTCGCCAGTCGTCAAAACCTTAACCACCACATTGCGATAGCCGCCCAAGAGGATAATCGGCTGGGTCACCCGAACCAGTTGAGGAGAGATATCCACACCTCGGACGGGATTGCCGGTGGCGTCCAGAGCCAGCACAGGGACATCTCGCCGGATAGTGGCATTGGCATTGGCGATGTCTAATGAGGCAGTCACTTGTTTCACCTGATCAACCAGTGACTCCGCTCCTGAGATGATCACCTGTTGCGGGTCGAGTGTTGGCGACCCGGCGCGGTAACCCAGGGCAGGTTCTCCGTTCACAGTCAGGTTCACATCGAACTCGCTGGTCTTCAGCGGCTCCAGCGATACCTCTACAACTTCGGGATCCACATTAATAACCCTGACAGGGCTGGCTTGAATTTGAGTCTTGACCACCACAATATGCTCACCAGCACCCAGGCCAGAAAGATCAACCCAGGCTCGCACCAGATCGGGTTGCTCGATGAGCTGCTGCCAGATGGTGCTAGGGGCATTCAGTGTAAGCTGTACCTCGCTGGGGATATCGGCAAGCTGGAGCATACCCGGGTCCTGACCGATGATCTCCAGGGGCACAGCCCTCGGATAGACGCTTTCCTGGTTCGGGTCTGTTGCCACAATCGCCGCCACCCAGACAACCAGCGCCAAGACAAATGCCAGCAACAGGTTCCCCAGGTTGCGGCTGAACCAGCGCACAAGCCTGACCAGCATTTAGTGATCCTCCCGCGTGGACTTATTCCTGGTTGTGAACTGGCGCTCCAGCCAGCCCACCAGCCCCTTGCGGCGCTCTCCAGCGCGGAAGAAGGTGCGCAGGATATTTTCCAGCCTTTCAATATCCAGCCGGCGGATCATGCGCCCACCATGCACAACCGAGATCGAGCCAGTTTCCTCTGAGACCACCACCGCAACTGCATCGGTGACCTCAGAGATACCCAGGGCAGCTCGATGGCGCAGGCCCATCTGTCTCTCGGGTGAGCTGGTGAGCACGCCGCTTGACGAAAGCGGCATCACGCAGGAGGCAGCCACCAGCTGGTCGGCAGAGATGATCACAGCCCCATCGTGCAGGGGGGTGTTCGGATAGAAGATTTGTAAGAGAAGCTCGGCAGACACCCGGGCATTCAAGCGCACCCCGGTCTTGATGTATTCGTCCAGGCTGTCTTGCCGTTGCAGAACAATCAGGGCGCCATGATTGCGGTCAGATAAACGGGCAGCAGCGCTGACCACAGAAGTTACCACATCCAGCGTTTCCGTCGCACCACGGTCTGCAGGTACCAGGCTGCCGGCACGCCCCAGGCGCTCCAGCGTGCGCCGGATCTCGGGAGCAAATATCACCGGGATTGCCAGCAACAGCGCTGGCAAGGTGTTCGACACCAGCCAGGAGAATGCCGGCAGGACCTCCAGGGTTGTTAACAGGCTGATCAGAACGATCAATAAAAATGCCCCACGCAGCAAGACGGCTGCCTGAGTATCGCGCAATAACAATAAAATTACAAAGAATATCAGGGTGACGAGCGCCAGGTCTACCAGGTCCAGCCAATCTAAACGCTCGAACACAAAGTTTAAACTATTGCTCAGGTTGACAATCCACTCAGGCATTACACCGGTCTCAATACTCGATCTTTGCGCAGCTGCTTAAACAGCATCACCGAGCCATCCGGCATCGATTCCGTGGCAGCTTCCTGCCAGGCGCGCACTCCCAGGCTGGCAATAGAGCGCGTCTGGTAGCCCAACGTATTCCAGATGGCGTACTGGCGCGCCAGGCTGGGAGGAAGGAACAGCAGCGAGACCTCACATTGCAACTCACGCGAGGCGCGTTCAACCTCTCCAATCAAGACCTGAACAGCTTCGGCAAAGGGGACATGTGGATCCAGGTAGACCTCATCCGTGCGCGCCACCAGGTTCTCAACCTGCCAACCTACCAGGCCCGCCAATTGGCGGTCAATCTTGAGCAATAAAAAGGCTTTTTCACCAAACGCCGCCATAATATCATCATAGGTGAGCAGGCGCTTGCCACCGGCCATCGAGTTGATGAAATTTGCGATCTCCTGCGCCTGGCGCGGGCGGGCGCGTTGAACCGCCATCTCGCCCTTGCGTGTCTGCACCGGGCGCAACGGGCTGGGTTCCACGACCGGGAACAGCTTCTGCCAGGCCTCCAAAACCTGCCGCCAGGTATCTTCAAAGCTGCCTTCATTTTGAATAACCACATCCGCCCGTTCGATCTTATATTTCTGGTCCGGTTGGGCAAGTATCCGCTGGCGGGCAGCCGCCTCGCTCATATTGCGCTTATGCATCAGCCTGCCAAGCTGGGTTTCATGAGACGAGCTGGTCACCCATAGGGTATCGCATTTATCGCGCAAGCCGGACTCGAGCAGCTTGATCGCTTCCAGGATGATCACTTCTTGCCTGGAACGCCGTACCAGCAAGTCGACCGCCTGAGACACCAGGGGATGAACGATGGCTTCAAGCTGTGTCAGGGCCTCCGGGTCAGAAAAGACGACTCGAGCCAGCCTGGTGCGGTCGATCTGGCCATCCGGAGCCAGGATCCAGCTGCCAAAGGTGTTCACCACAGGCCGGTAACCAGGCGCGCCTTGAGCGATGGCGCGATGACCCAGCGCGTCCGCGTCGATGCCATACGCTCCCAGGTGCTCCAACATTCTGCGCACCACGCTCTTCCCGGTGGCAATGTTGCCGGTTAACCCGATAATATATTTGCCAGGCCAGGCACTCATCTACCCTCCCAAGGCTAGACAGATTTCTCACCCCATTTTAGCCGGGGCAGGGCAGAATGTCAAAGGTACCTGTCAAAAAAGCAATGTCCGGCACCTGCCTGCCGGATATGCGCGAACCTCTAAAGGTTGAGACCGTCTGCCTAAAGGTTCTGGTCAGCGAAATGGCAGGCTACCCAATGCCCGGGTTGAAGCTCCACATATTGCGGTTCTTCTTGCAGACAGATATCCTTGACAAAAGGGCAACGTGTATTGAAATTACACCCGACCGGCGGGTTGGATGGGCTGGGGAGATCACCTTCCAGGATTACCCGGTGGCGGTTCTCAACAACGTCTGGATCTGGCACCGGAACTGCGGACATGAGCGCTTGTGTATAAGGGTGGAGCGGGCGCAGGTAGATTTCGTTGCGGTCTGCCAACTCCATGATTTTGCCCAGATACATGACTGCCATTCGATCGCTGATATGGCGAACCATGCTCAGGTCATGCGCGATGAATAAATAAGTGAGACCCAGCTGCTGCTGCAGGTCTTCGAGCAGGTTGACGACCTGCGCCTGGATGGATACGTCCAGAGATGAGATCGGCTCATCACAAATGATGAGATCCGGGTTGACCGCCAGGGCGCGGGCGATGCCAATCCGCTGCCGCTGACCGCCGGAAAATTCGTGCGGGTAGCGATTGACAAATTCCGGGTTCAGACCGACCATGTCCAGCAACTCTTCAATCCGCTCATTCTTCCCTTTGCCGTCTGGAACGCCATGCACATCCAGCGGCGCGGCGATGATCGAGCCGACCGTCATGCGCGGGTTCAATGAAGCATACGGATCCTGGAAGATCATCTGCATGCGCTTGCGGAAAGAACGCATACCGCTCTCATTCAGACTCATCAAGTCGGATCCTTCAAAAAACACATGCCCCGAAGTCGGCTCATACAAGCGAAGGATTGTGCGCCCAACGGTGGTTTTACCGCACCCTGTCTCTCCCACCAGGCCCAGGGTCTCGCCGCGAAAGATCTCAAAACTCACGTCATCCACTGCTTTGACATCGCCAACATGGCGCTGGGTGAGAATCCCCTTATGGATGGGAAAATATTTTGTGAGATTTTGTACCTTCACCAGCACATCTGATTCAGCACTCATTTCGCCACCCCCTCCGCAATCGCAGACCAATGCCAGCATGCCACCAGGTGATCGTTATCTCCCGCACTTTCCAAAGGTGGCATGGATTCCAGGCAAATATCAGTGATGTAATTGCAGCGTGCAACAAAGGGACAACCTTTGGGCAGATCAACCAGATCTGGTGGGAGACCCGGGATCGACAGCAATCTGGTCCCCGGAGCTTCATCCAGCCTGGGCAAAGAGCCTAATAACCCCAGCGTATAGGGATGTCGCGTGCGCTTAAAGATATCCCGCGCATGTCCACGCTCGACAATATAACCGGCATACATCACGTTGATCTTATGAGCCAGCTCGGCAACCACACCCAGGTCATGGGTAATCCACATCACTGCCATTCCATAATTGCTTTGCAGGCGCTTTACCAAATCGACGATTTGAGCCTGGATGGTCACATCCAGGGCTGTAGTGGGTTCGTCGGCAATCAGCAAAGAAGGTTCGCAGGATAATGCCATGGCGATCATCGCCCGCTGGCGCATGCCACCCGAGAACTGGTGTGGGTAATCGTCCAGGCGTCTTTTGGCCTCCGGAATGCCAACCAGAGACAGCAGTTCTGCACTGCGCTCCCTGGCTTGATTTTGATCCAACCTTTTATGCAGGGTAAGTGCTTCTATAATCTGGTACCCGACAGTATAGGCTGGATTGAGAGAGGTCATCGGGTCCTGGAAAACCATCGCAATCTGACCACCACGGACATGTCGCAAATCGTCTAAACTAAGCTTAAGCAAGTCCTTTCCATAAAACAGCACTTCTCCGCCTTCGATCTTCCCAGGAGGGATCGGGATCAGGCGCATGATAGAGAGAGCATGGACGCTCTTACCACAACCACTCTCTCCGACGACACCCAGTACCTCTCCTTTATCAATACTATAAGAGACGCCATTGACCGCGTGGACAGTGCCATCATCGGTATGAAAGGTGACTCGCAGATCATTAATTTCTAGCAGGGGTTGCTCCATAGATTGTCCGTTCGATGTTAGCGATAATTGGATATAAAATTTGTCAGACCTTATATCAGACTTTCAGCTTGGGATCGAGCGCATCGCGTAAGCCATCCCCAAGCAGGTTAAAGCCCAACACAATGAGCATGATGGCTACACCAGGGAAAATGACTGCCCACCAAGCGCCACTAGACAGATATTTATAACTATCTCCCAGCATTGACCCCCATTCCGGCTCGGGTGGGATAGCCCCTAATCCAAGGAAACCCAGGGCTGCCGCCGATAAGATAGCTCCTGCCAGCGCCATCGTAGACTGCACGATGACCGGCGAGAGAATATTGGGCATAATATGGCGAAACATGATCCGGCCATGCCCCTCACCGACCGCGTTGGCAGCTAAGATGTATTCCTTCTGAATGACCGACATAACCGCTGAGCGCACCAGGCGGGCAAAGACCGGGATACCCACGACCCCGATGGCAATCATCCCCTTCTCCAGGCCTGGTCCTAAAAAGGCTACAATCGCAATTGCCAGCAGGTAGCTGGGGAATGCCAGGATAATATCCATACTGCGCATGGTGGTATCCGAGATCAGCTTGCCGCCCAGCCGGCGGGAGAGCATAATACCGATTAAAAATCCAAGGAAACCGGTGAACAAGGCTGTATATGGGCTGGTGAGCAGAGCAGGCAAGGCGCCGCTGAGGGTGCCCAGCAGGATGATCAGCCAGGGTCGCCAGGATTTCTCCTGCCAATGTAGATCGGCATAGGCGGAAAGCAGCCCTACCCCGGTGAATAAGATAACCATGGAATATTGGTCGGCAATCCAAGCCGGTATCAGCCCAAGCAAAACACCGACAAGACCCTTAAACAGGTACCGCTCTAACGAAGAGATGGGTACGCTTTCGTAGAACCCCGCCAGCAAACCCAGCAGTCCGCCTATCAACAGGGATATGCCAACCGAGACAAAACCGACCCGAATAGAATTCCAGCCCCCGTGTACCACTCGCCTGAAAATATCCCGCCCAAGTTTATCGGTGCCCATGATGTGTACTGAGGGAACGTCTTCATTGGGGATCAATGTCGGTGCTTTTAATTTCAGGCTGTAATCTAAATCTGATTTGGGATCATATTCCCAGAAATAATGCGCCAGGATGGTAGAGAGCATCATGGAAAGTACGATGAACATCCCCAACTGTGCCGTGCGATTGGATATCAAACGGCGCCAGGCATCACCCCACAATGAGCGGTGCTCACGCACGGCAAAATCTACAACCTTCACCTGATCAGGAGTCGCTTCGGCCATAACCAGCCTCATTCATAATGAATGCGCGGATCCAACAGCGCATAGGAAAGATCAACGATAATGCTGAAAAAGATAAAGATAAGAGCAATGAGGAGTGTGCCGCCCTGGACAATGGGGTAATCGCGCCCCAGGATTCCATCATAGACCCACTTGCCAATCCCTGGCCAGGCAAAGATCGTCTCGGTCAGCACTGCGCCAGCCAATAGTGCGCCCAACTGCAGACCGATAATCGTGATTACCGGGAGAAAGGCATTTTTGAGGGCATGCCGGTAGAGCACAATGCGCTCGTGGAGGCCTTTGGCATGCGCCGTACGGATATAATCCTCTTGCAGCACATCCAGCATGCTGGAGCGGGTCATGCGGGCGATGATCGCCATGGGGATGGTTGCCAGGGCGATGGCGGGCATGATAATGTGCTGAAAGGCATCCTTAAACGCCGCTATGTTGCCGGTGATCAAGCTGTCGATCAAAACTAAATTGGTGATGCCTTGGACTTCAATCCCGGTGGAAAGGCGACCGCCGACCGGCAGCCATTTTAGCGTAACGCCAAAGAGCATAATCAACATGAGACCCAACCAGAAGATCGGCATGGACACGCCTATCAATGAGCCAATCATGGTGGTCCCGTCGATGAACGAACCACGCCGGGCGGCAGAAATGATCCCAACCGGTACTCCGATGGTAGTGGCAATCAGCATCGCCAGCAACGCTAACTCTACTGTTGCTGGAAAACGCAGTGCCAATGTCTCGGCAACCGGGATGCGGCGATGGATTGAATTACCCAGGTCCAGGACCATTAGCCGGCCCATATAACGCAGGTATTGCGTATCGAAGAAGCCCTTAATATCACCCTGCGCCAGGGCCTCACGGTCCAGGAAGACAGGCCGGTTCAATCCGAACTGCTCGCGGATTCGCTCAACGTTCTCCTGGGTGGCATGCTCGCCCAACATGGCTACCGCCGGATCGCCGGGGATCAAGCGCTGGAACATAAAAATGACAAAGGTGACCCCAATCAAAGTTGGGATCACTGAGACTAAACGACGGAGAGCATAACGGACCAAGAGTTACCTCCTTCGTCTTGAAAAAGGGGGGCGGATTTTCTCCGCCCCCCTTTCATGGTGGCGTACAGGCAAACTGGCAGGTACCAGTTGCCGTTGGATTAGGGGGCAAGCTCTACAAACTCGTAGTAGTCTGCGCCTACCGGCTGCGGGATATAACCGCTCACCTTTGTGGAGAAGATCAAAGGCGTGTTATTGTGGCCCAGCCAGACGCGGGTGACATCATCATGCATGATTTGCTCTGCCTGCTGGTACATTGGCTCACGGTTTTCTTGGCCTACTGTAATCTGTGCATTAATGAGGAGATCGGCAAGTTCCGCATTCTGGTACCAACCTTCGCGCGTGATGGGTTCTGCGCCACCGCCAAAGAAGTAACCGGTGAAGTTATCCGGATCGCCGTTATCACCGCCCCAGCCAAGCTGGTACAGGCCAACCAGGCGACCTTCCCGGCGCGAACCCAGGTAGGTAGGCCAATCGCCTTCCAGGTACAACTCGACATTGAATCCAGCATTGGTCAGGTCGGCTGCCATGGCTTCAGCGATTTCCTTGGGGGCGGGGAAGTAGAAGCGAGTCACGGGCATATAGTACAACCTGAGGGGCAGTTTCTCGCCGGCAGTGAAGACCACATTGCCATCGGCATCGGTGATATCCTCAGCTACAGTCACCTCGCTCAAGCCATCCGGGAAGCCGGCCTCAGCCAGAAGCTGGCGGGAGAGATCCGGATCATAAGCCCAATCTTCAATTGCATCGTTGTGACCCCAGACCAGAGGTGGCAGCAAGTTCTTGGCAACCTCACCATACGCACCGAAGAAGTTCTCAATCAAGCCTTCTTTGTTGATGGCATGGGCTACTGCTTGTCTGACTCGGATATCCTGGAATTCCACCAGCTTGTAGTTGAACGCCAGGTAGGAGGTGTTGAGCGCTGGACGTGTCTCAATGAACAGGTTGGGATCAGATTCAGCCGTGGTCAGGTCTTCCACAACTGCCTGCTCCAGGGCATGGATGTCGCCGGCCTGGAGCGCCAGGAAGCGGGCCGAATCATCCGGGATCACCCGCCAGATGATCTGATCGATCTTGGGGCGTCCACCCCAGTAATCATCGTTAGCTGCCACGGTAATGTGGTCACCCTCAACCCATTCAACGAACTTGAAGGGGCCGGTGCCCACGCAACCTGCGCTGGGAGTGCCGTAGTCCTCGCCGGCAGCTTCAAGCCCAGCCGGGCTGGAGATGGCGAATATATCCATCGCCAGATTCGCCAGGAAAGGTGCCTGCGGAGCGCTGAGGGTGAACTTTACAGTGTAAGTATCCACGGCTTCAACAGACGTGATGATACTGGCATCGTCAAAGCCGCCAAACTGGGCCTCGTAGTACTCAAACACCTGGCTCTCAAAGTGCAGGGGGTTATCGGTAAAGCGCCAGCGCTCGAAGTTGAAAACGACCGCATCGGCGTTGAAATCGGTGCCATCGTGGAATTTGACGCCTTCGCGCAGCTTGCAGGTCCACTCGGTGCCAGCCTCATTCGGCTCGCACGACTCTGCCAGCGCGGGGACCGGTACCGTGGTACCATGCTCGTACTGGTAGAGCGGCTCCAGGCACTGCCCGGTGACACGGAAGCTCTCGCCATCGGTGACAATGGCAGGATCCAGCTGCACCGAGTCGCCACCGCGGCCGAAGATAAAGGTTACCGGCTCCGCTGACGGTGCTTCGGTTATAACCGGCGCTTCGGTGGCAACCGGCTCTTCAGTCATTTCGGGCTCTGCCGGCGCTTCAGTGGCTTCCGGTTCCATCGGCGCTTCGGTGGCTTCGGGTTGTGCCGGCGCTGCGGTCGGCGTAGCTTGCGGCGCGCAGGCTGACAGGACCATGCTCATTAGCAGGATAGCTGCTAACAGGGTAAAGATTGTCTTGCGATTCATGCTTCTTCCTCCTAAACTAATGTGTGGGTAACCAAACGGCTTACATTATAATAATTTACTGTTGGAATTGGCGATGGGTTCACCTCCTTTTGGATCATAGGGCGAGCCTCTTTTCGCACAGGACTCACTGCTACAAATCAACCAGTCTACTCCGCTGATATATCAAGAGCGAAGTATAATCTATCACTGACGTGAAAGTAAAATTTATTATACGCTATGCAGTGCATATGTCAATCGGATTTGCGCGAAAAACCCGTTACCCTGCACTCCAAACCCAGCTTGTTGCCTATTAATGGTGGTATTTATCGCATTTTCCATATGACACCTGACACTTTGCCTACCGGTCTATGGCAGGTATACTAGAGATCATCGTAAAAAATGATTATTGTGTTATCGTGAGAGTTGGTAGGAGGCAAGCTATGGCACAAAAAGAGTGGCAGGTAATTAAAGTTCGCTATTGCGAACACGCTGGCACAGAAGTAGCGATGGAGGTTGAGCTGATCTATCCTTCTGACCTGCTGCCGGACCAGCAGCCCAGGGTTGTAGCTCACCGTTGTTCTCGGGCGCTCGCCTGCAACCTGGATGGTCGCGCCAGTTGCGTCTGGGCGGGTACAAACCCGATGTTCGATCCGTTTGCTGAAGACCTATAAACCCCGAAACACACGCCTTTTAATCCGGGAGCATCTGGCAGGTATGCCTGGCAGATGCTCCCGGATGGCACCTCACGAGATAACGCCCAAACTACGCCCCACGCGGGTAAATATCTCCAGCCCCTGGTCGAGATCTTCTGTCTGATGGGCAGCAGAGATCATCACCCGGATACGGGCTTTGCCGCGCGGCACGGTGGGGAAGCCAATCGCCATCCCAAAAACCCCGTTCTCAAAAAGCTCGCGGCTGAACTGCTGAGCCAGCGGCGCCTCGCCTAACATGACCGGCGTGATCGGTGTGCTGCTCTTGCCAGTGTCAAAACCGAGCGTTCTCATCTCGCTCTTGAAGTAACGAGTGTTATCCCAAAGCTTATCTACCAGCTCAGTTGACTCTTCCAGGATATCCAGGGAGGCCAGGCAGGCTGCTGTATCGGGTACGGTCATGGCTGAGGAGAACAGGAAAGGCCGGCCGCGCTGCCGCAGCCATTCCACCACCAACGGGTCACCCGCCACTACGCCTCCCACCACCCCAAAGGCTTTCGAGAGCGTGCCCACCTCCACATCCACCTTGCCATGC
>JBFYSV010000108.1:0-11159 GCA_041301185.1 Anaerolineae bacterium | reverse complement strand
TTTGCAGTCGGTGCACAACCCCGTTCGAGAGTTGATGAATTCCGGGCAGCTCCAGTGGCTAATCGATCACCTGGCTGGTTCACCAAAATTTCCGGTTGAAGATACCAAGCCGGTCTGGATTGAGGTCGAGCAAAAGGCGCGCAATCTTTTGACCGAGATTAAAGACTTTATCGAAGGTAGCGGAGATGTGCAACAGGTTGCACATCAGCTTGTAACCGACACCGCCAGTTTGCTTGATCTCACTGCAATTGACACCCGCATTGACCTCCCCATCTCTGGTAAAGTTCAGCGGGCAATCAAGTTCCTGAATACAGGCGCAACAGATCTGCCAACCGGGCGCATCCAGTCTGGTGGACCACGTTTGTGGGGTCCTCTCTTGGGCTGGGCGTTTATCCACAACCTGGCCACTATGCTGGGTGGAACTCCAGACCCTGAACTGAGCCGCGCCTGGGTGGACGAGTGGCTGTTGGGTAAGATCATGGCTCAATGTATGAGCGACCTGGGGATGACCGAACCGGAAGCCTGGCGCGCAGCAGGGATTGTCAAGCTCCTAATCAGCCACCAGGACTGGACCAGCCCATTAGAGGCGCCAGAAAAAACCACTAAAAAGAGCGCTGCCTACCATGTCTTGCAGAGATGGCTAAAGGATAGCGATGTACAACGGTTTATTGGTGTGAACCGTTATCAAGGAATTCTGTGGTACAACCGAGAGCTATTCGAAGAGTGGTTATGGTGGATGTTCGCTATTGCTGTAACTCAGGTGCTTTCAGCTTCAGAGACAGGCGAACAGGCTTCCGGGCAGATTTCTGCATACTTCGATGTAATTACTGCATTACAAAAAGCTGAAAAAGCATCCCAGTACCAGATTGAGCTGCTTCTGCAGGCAGCTTCAGGATAGCCGGCATCCGGCTAATCCCCAGCGACGATCCGTCCATCGTGAACAGCGCGTTTGAGATAATATTCGAAAAGCCTATCAGCCCGCAGCCCGGTGTGCGGGCTGATAACTTTTGATAGATCTCTCACTGCGTAGGGCTCGAGATCGATGCCCGTCGCCATGCGAACTAAGCGAGTTGCCTGAGAGGAGTAAGCCAGGTTATTTTTCGGCTCGATGCGGTCGAAATCTTCAAAGAACCAACCGCATGAAGTGTACATGCGTTGGCGCTCGCGCTGTGCTTCCAGCAACAAATGGATTTGCACAACCTTATCATCTGGCAGACGACGACCGGCAGCCTCGTGGATGAGATTTTCCGCTTTTTCTATGCCCAGGATGGCATAGATATAGCGATTTCGCAAGCCCCAGGGATCGGAAATCACCGCAGATAAGGCATTTTCATAAATATCATCGATCGTCTGCGAGAGCCGCTCGAATGCCAGGCGAAGGTGGGCTTTCCAGGAGCTATCTTCTGGGGTGCATGGGCAATTTCCCAACCAGCGATTTACACCATGATGGCAGCTCCAGGAAGTGCTCTCGCGGATGCCCACAGAATGCCGGACGGGGTAATTGCGCAACCACACCCCGGGGAAAACAGGATCGATTCCCTGGTGGCTTACCCCTCCATTCATCAAATGTGCAAGAAAGTGGTTTCTTAAAGGCTGGTGATGCCCATACAACTCCCCATCGGTGGCGATTAGCAAGAGTTGAGGCTCGCCGCGCTGTAATTTTTCTGACTGAAAATTGGCTGCCAGCTCTTGGGCAGCAAATCGATCGGCATCCACTGTCAATTCAGGATTGAAGCTGATCCCGCCGCTCAGGTCTTTGTGATAAAAGAACACACAAATGCTTTGCCCCTCTGGCAACCGAACCCGGTATGGCTGGGATACATCAATATCATCCCTATCAGCCTGCCAGGGAGCCAGTATTGTGAACTCGATCCCCTGATCTGCCAGGATGGACAGTGTTTCGGTATCCACTGCTGTCTCTGGCAGCCACATTCCATGCGGTTTCCGACCGAATCGATATTCAAATTCAACAGCTCCCCAATAAACTTGGGTGACCTTATCACGATATGAAGCCAGAGGAAGAATTGTGTGATTGTAGGCCTGCGCCAGTGCGTTGCCGACTCCATAGCGCTGTACGTTCGCCCGATCCTGCGAGACGATTTTCCTGAACGCTTCAGGATCGTATGCAGTAATCCATTGAATCAATGTTGGACCGATATTAAAGCTGATTTTTTCAAAGTTCCCCATATCCGCGTTGGGGCGGTAGCATTCCGAGTGAATGCGCTCGTTCCAATTGTTGTAGGGTACGGCTCCGGCTTCTTTGGGGATAATACCGGTAAGGGGATCTTCTCGAGGGGGTTGATAGAAATGAGCGTGGGTGCTAAAGAAACGTAATGTCATATTGTTCTCAGTGCGGGCGACGCCAGCTTAATTATCCAGAATTTAGCATTTTGAGCAAGTGACAAATATCCCGACCTTATTAATTCACTAAACATATTATCGTGATAAACCCGTTCACGTTACGCAAATTGCAAAACTCTTAATTCCAGAATTTCGATGTACAATAGGAAATGTAAGCTGATGGATTTATCTTTATCATTCGAAAATTTCATCACATTTCAAAAACTAGAACTCACCTAAACGGTACTGGAGTGAGGTATACCAATGAAAACACGAGCAGTAATTCTGGCCGGTGGCGAGGGCTCGCGATTGAGTATTCTAACCGCCAAACGGACTAAACCCGCGGTTCCCTTTGCAGGGAAGTATCGCATCATCGACTTCACCCTATCGAATTGTGTCAACTCTGGCATCTATGATGTCATGATCCTGGCTCAATATCGCCCCCACTCCCTGATAGAACATATTGGTGCGGGTGGTCCCTGGGACTTGAACCGGGATTTCACCGGCGGTGTGCGCATGTACACCCCATATAAGGCGCGCGGCACATCCGAATGGTACCTGGGAACTGCAGACGCGGTACAGCAAAATTTCCGCTTCATCAAAGGGGGAAACCCTGATCTGGTTCTCATCCTTTCCGGCGATCATATTTACGAGATGAACTATGACGCCATGATTGCCTTCCACACCGATCACGATGCTGATCTTACAATGGCGACCATCCGGGTACCCATCGAAGAAGCTTCCCGGTTTGGTATTGTTGATATTGGTCAAGATTACCAGGTGAAATCCTTTGTTGAAAAACCCGTCCAACCACCCTCCAACCTGGCTAATATGGGTGTGTACCTGTTTAACCGGGAAGTGCTCGACCGCTTGCTCTGGCAAGATCACCAGAACTCGCTCTCCTCGCACGATTTTGGAAAGGACATCCTGCCATTGATGATCCAACAGGATATGAAAGTTCACTCTTTTCCGTTTTCCGGTTATTGGGTAGATGTTGGAACGGTGGAGTCTTACTGGCAGGCGCATATGGATCTACTTGGCGATCATCCATCCATCAACCTTAACGACCGTTCCTGGATCATCCACACCCGTACAGAAGAACGCCCCCCGGCTCGCATCTCCGGCGGCGCTAAGGTAATAGACAGCATGATCACCGATGGCTGCGAGCTATCCGCTGGTTCTATCGTAGATCACAGTATCTTATCGCCAGGAGTGCGAGTAGAGCCGGGCGCAATTATCCGCAATTCGGTCATCCTCACCGATGCAACTATCCGTTCTGGTGCAGTCATCGAGAATTCGATCATCGATAAGCGCGTGGAAATCTTTGAAAATGCCCGGATTGGAAGCCCATATCTGGAGGGTGATATGCATATAGCAATGGTTGGGAAAAACAGCCAAATCCCAGCCGGCTTAGTCGTTGAATCAGGAGCAGTTATCGCCACCGACTTAATCCCATCTGATTACCCGTCCTCGATCATCCGAAGCGGTGATTATCTACAGACAAAGAGGTTGCCATATGAAGTTTGAACGTGCCTCCGGCATCATCCTGCACCCTACCAGTTTGCCCAGTCCATACGGTATCGGCGATCTCGGAGAACAAGCTTACCAGTGGATAGATTTTTTATCACGCTGCGGCTGCCAGATCTGGCAGATTTTACCGCTGGATCCCACGGGTTATGGTGATTCTCCCTACCAATGTTTCTCTGCCTTTGCTGGCAATCCCTATTTGATCAGCCCGGATACTCTACTCTCCCAAGATCTCCTGGAGCCTAACGACCTGGATAACCTGCCACCGTTCTCAATGGAACGAGTGGATTTCGGCACATTGATCCCGTGGAAACTAGGATTATTAGACCGGGCTTATGCCCGCTTTCATGCTCTTCAGCCGGCAGAATTAAAGCAGGAATACACGCAATTTATCGGTGAACAATCTGCATGGTTGGATGACTTTGCCTTGTTCATGGCTCTGAAGGAATATTATGGCGGATCACCCTGGACAACCTGGGAGGCAAAATTACGTGATCGCCAACCGCAGGCTTTGCATGAAGCGCGGCAAGACCACTCCGAAGCGATCCAAAAACAAGCTTTTCGCCAGTTCATTTTCTTCCAGCAATGGAATGCGCTTCACAATTATGCCAGAGACAATCAGGTTCAGATTATCGGCGATATCCCGATCTTCGTAGCACACGATAGCGCAGATGTCTGGTCGCATCCAGAGCTATTTCACCTGGATAAGACCGGCAAGCCAGATTTTGTCGCCGGGGTGCCGCCGGATTATTTCTCCCCCACCGGTCAGCTGTGGGGAAACCCACTGTATCGCTGGGAAGTTCACAAAGCCTCTGGCTACCAATGGTGGATAGAAAGGTTCCGTTCCGTCCTATCCAAGGTGGATATTGTTCGGTTAGATCATTTCAGGGGATTCGCGGGTTATTGGGAAATCCCTGGGGACGCGAAAACCGCCGAGAAAGGGCGATGGGTTCCTGGACCTGGGGCAGACTTTTTATTTGCGATGAAGCATGCCCTGGGTGAGCTGCCGATCATCGCGGAAGACCTGGGGGTGATTACGCCGGATGTGGTTGCGCTTCGCGATTCGTTCAACCTGCCTGGAATGAAAATTTTACAGTTCTCATTTGCAGGTAGTCCAACTGATCCGTTCCTACCACATAATTTCACCCAGAATTGTGTGGTCTATACCGGAACGCAGGATAACGACACCGTGCGCGGCTGGTATGAAAGGGTTGAAGAAGAAGAGCGAAAGTTTTACCGGCGTTACCTTCACCGGGATGGGAGTGATGTCTCCTGGGATCTGATCCGTGCCTGCTGGGCTTCGATTGCAGTTCTGGCAATCGCACCGATGCAGGATTTCCTCTGCCTGGGCAACGAAGCGCGCATGAACTACCCGGGTAACCCCAGCGGAAACTGGACCTGGCGGATGCTCCCTGGAGCAGCAGGCCAGGAGATCGAGACCGGGATCAAAGAGTTAAATTATCTATACAGCCGCTTACCAGCGGAAGAGGGTGAGCCCGAATCAGAAATTCCCGATGATTACTTCGACCTGGAAGTATGATAGCGGGCAATTATACCGTGCTGAGCAGCTTATCCACTGCCCGGGTGAGTTGAGCGACATTGCCAGCCTGTAAGACCACATCGCAATCAGGGGCGTACTTGAGCATATCGCTATCGCCGGTACCCCACAGGCCACCGGTTTCGGGTGTCAACCATATTGTCCGCCGGCAGCGGCGCGCCAGCATGCTGAATAGATCAAGACGCGGATTATTGTAATTATTACGCCCATCCCCCACGATAATGAAGGTTGTCCGGTTATCGATCTTCTCCAGATACTGCTGAGTAAAATTCGCCAGGCTGTTCCCCAAATCCGTATTGTAGTATCCAGACGGCATCCTTTCCAGAACTTGACGCACTGCCCGGCGTGCTTCTTTCCCATCAAAATCTGGAGAGATGTACTCTAGGTGATCGATAAATGCAAATGCGTGCGTCTTCTTGATCTGATCCTGCAAAGCGTACAACAGGCTCAACATCAGCTCAGAACAAAAACGCATCGATGTGCTGATATCGCAAAGCACAACCAGCCTCGGTTTCAGAGTGTGCTGGCGGTGTTTGATCTCAACAGGCACATTGCCATGCTTCAGGTTGGCACGGATCGTTGCTTTGGCGTCAAGCAGACCACTTTTGCCGCGCTTCTGCCGTAGGGCTATACGTGTGCGCAAAACCGCAGCAATGCGTTGGACTTCCTTGCGCAGGATCTCCATATCTTTATCAGAAAGGGCATTGAATGGCAGATTCATTAAGCGGTCAGAGATTTCATCTGGAGGCTTGTGGCTCATATTCTCCGCAATTCTTTGCCCAGCGTACTGATCGAGCTGGTCTTCGAGCGATTGGAGATTCGCCTGCATAAATTGCTGGATTTGTTCCACCCGCTGCCTGTCCATCCCCATCTGGTTCAATAAATCAGCAAGCTCCTGCAAAGCCTCTCTCACTTCTCGGAATCGCAATGCTTTCTGTAAACGTTGAGCCATCCATGATCTGTAACGCAAATCATCGGCATGAGATAAGCCGACAAACTTTGCCAGTCGCTCCAGCTCTTGTGGAGAGAGTTGCTTTCCCTCTAATAAACGCTCCAGCATTTTGCGGATTTGATCGCTAAACTGCCGGATAGCCTGCGCCAGAGTTGCTGCATCGTCTGGGGTCAGATCGTCAGATAGAGACATCATCGGCGGGCCATCTGTACCACCAAAGTAAAGTGGAAACAGTTCCTCGAAAATCGGAATATTGGCTGCGTCCTTTACCAGGGTGGTTCTCAGGCTGATCCGAAACGTATCCTTATCTTTCACCCCCATCTGCCTGACGGCGTTAAATGCATCGGCACTCTCTGCCAGACTGATTCGGACGCCTGCCGCCCTCAGAGCTACAATAAACTTGACGATTCTCTCATCCATGAAATTACCTGTAAACTCAGTTTTTCCACCGTGTCAATCCTGTCTCGTCACCATCATCCAGCCTGGCTCCAGAAGGTTTTTGTAGCCAGCGCCTGGCTCTCTGAAGATCGCTCTCGTGTTTCAATAAAACACTCAGTGTGTTCTCCAAGACTTTTTGATCCAGGTTATGCGCATTAATCGTCAGGAGGGCTTTCGCCCAATCCAGGGTTTCGCTGATGCTGGGTGATTTTCGCAAGTCCATTGAGCGCAATCCCTGGACTAGCTCAACCGCCTGGCGGGCGATTCGAGGGGATAGATCAGGGACCTTGAGCCGAACAATCGAGAGTTCCTGCTCAATCGTGGGATACCCGATAAATAGATACAGACAACGCCTTTTCAGAGCCTCGCTAAGCTCGCGGGTGTTATTGCTGGTCAGGATCACCAGCGGGCGATGCACAGCAGATAATGTACCCAGCTCTGGCACGCTAACCTGAAAGTCGCTTAGCACCTCAAGTAAAAAGGCTTCAAACTCTGCATCAGCCCGGTCGATTTCATCGATCAATAGCACAACCGGTTCCTCATTCAAGATCGCTTTGAGCAAGGGACGCTGCAACAGGAAGCGCATCGAGAAAAACACATCCTCTTCGGCAGCGAGTTTATCTGCAGCTTCTGTCAGGCTGTTTGTACCTACCAGAGTCTCCTGCAATTTATCGCGGAGCAATTGGGTGTACAGCAGCTGTTTAGCATACTCCCACTCGTATAAAGCCTTGGTTTCATCCAGCCCTTCATAACACTGTAAGCGAATCAATTCCCGTCCGGTTGCTCCGGCAACTGCTTTCGCTAGCTCTGTCTTACCTACACCGGCCGGACCCTCTGTCAAAACTGGCTTGCCAAGTTCCTGGCTTAAATACACAATTGTTGCGATCTCATCGCTGGCGATATATTGCTGGTTTTCCAGCGCTTCTTTTACTTCTAGCGAAGAGGTGAACCGCTTCGTAGTATCCATAAATAATCACCCTTATACGATACATATACACCTAATAACCCATATTAAGAATACTCAGACCTGGCACAGACTGACCCCCATCAGCGCCCTGAAGCCATTCGCAGGAATGGATAATTATCTGGCCAGTTAATCGGTTTGAGATTGTTCTTTGATACCCGGTTTCCAGTCCGGTGCAGAGCGGATTAATTCATCCTTGGAAACTCGATTAACCCTGCGGCAGTGTGGGCATTGCACATTATAGTGACCCAGCTCCTGCTCGACAATCTCATCCAACGCAGCGTGAACCTGCACTTTACTCAGTGCAAATGGTCGATGGCAGTTGAAACACCGCAGTTGCATATCCGTTTTACTCCCTTTAATCCTTAGAACGAAAGGTATTATTGTAGGGCTTACTCAATTGGTGGGTAGATGTTAACTGCTAAATAGTATACAACAATAGTCCAATTCAGTGTAGTGCCCATCAATAGTCGCTGGATACTGTATCAGACGGGTGTACTCAAATGTTGTTAGTTTGGGGGTGTGTGGGGTGAGCGGCGTAGCCGCTCATCCCACACACCTCCAGAAACTCCGCAACAACATTTTAGTGCTCCCTATCAGACTGTATTGGATGCATCCCTGAGAGCAGTTATAATTGCTCGTATGACAAAATTTTACACCAGCACCGGTGACGACGGATTCACCAGCCTTCTGGGGAGTGGTCGAGTGCCAAAATACCACCCACGCCCCGAGGCTGTCGGCACTCTGGATGAAGCCAGCGCAGCCCTGGGAGCGGCACGAGCATTTTGTCAGGCGGAACAATCAGCCCGGTTATTGCTGGCAACCCAGCGGGATCTATACCACATCATGGCTGAGGTTTCTGCCCCTTTGAATACTGCTGCCCGGTTTCGTGTTATCGACAAAGCGCGGGTTGACTGGCTTGAGTTTGAAATCGATCAGATAACGGCCCAGGTTGAGATCCCCAGAGAGTTTATCGTTCCTGGTGATACTCCGTCAGGCGGCTTGCTTTCCCTCGCCAGGGCAATCATCCGGCGGGCTGAGCGCATAATTGCTAAGCTGCTCCACATGGGGGAGGTAGAGAATAAAGAATTGTTGCGATATCTTAATCGCCTTTCTTCGCTCTGTTTTGCTCTGGAACTGCTGGAAAATCAGCTGAGCGGGAAATCCACGCCAACCCTGGCAAAAGATGAAATCACCAGTTAAGCTCATATAACCAGCGCCATAGCCCCTAATCGAAGACCTACCACCCAGATCAAAGCGAGTTGCCTCCTACGATGATCGGAACACTCTTGAACATGTTTACCGTTTTGATCGGGGGGACGATTGGCTTGCTGGTTGGTGCACGCCTGCCAGAGCGCGTCCGGCAGACCGTAATTGCAGGTCTGGGCCTTTTCACTGCCGCGATTGGCTTCCAGATGTTCCTAGATTCCAAGAACCCGATTATTGTACTGACTAGCTTGCTGGTAGGCGGGATTTTGGGAGAATGGCTTCGGATTGAGGACGGGTTACGCAATCTGGGAGGATTTTTTGAGAGAAAATTTATGAAAAATCATCAGAACCAGCAAGGAAGCCGTTTTATCCACGGCTTTCTCACCGCTTCCCTGGTTTTCTGTGTCGGTCCAATGACGATCCTGGGAGCTATTCAAGATGGTCTGACTGGTGACTATAGCCTGCTGGCGATTAAGTCTGTTTTGGATGGGTTTGCCGCCATGGCGTTTGCATCTTTGCTGGGTGTAGGCGTGCTTTTCTCGACTGTGGTGATATTTGTATATCAGGGGGGCATCAGTCTGCTTGCCGCCCAGGCTCAAACATTGACGACTCCAGCAATGATGAATGAAATGAATGCTGCCGGCGGGGTTTTGCTTATCGGAATCGCGATTAGCAGCCTGTTGGAGATCAAGAGCATCCGGGTGGGCAATTTCCTGCCCGCGTTGCTCATCGCACCACTGATTGTGGCGATTCTCACTGCCCTGAATATCGGTTTGTAATCAGTTGCCCATAAAATAATCACCCGACCCATAATGATCGATTGGGTCGGGTGATCGTTTCACCGTGAATCGGACGATATGCCCTGTTGACTGATTTACCTGAACTGAAGTAACTCCAGCTTATTGTCCCTGAGCGGCTAAAGCGGCTTCCACGGCCTGGGCAATTTCATCAAAAGATGGGACAAAGCCAGGTTTCACAATCTGCCCGTTGACAAACACACTGGGTGTTCCGGTAACCCCATTCTGAGTCCCATCGGCTAGGTCTTTCTGGATATCATCTTCGTAACGATTTTCGTTGAAACAATCGTTAAAACTACCCATGTCCAGACCCAGGGATTCGGCGAAGGCAACCAGCCGCTTATCGCTAAAGGCGCCTGCATTCTCGTTATTCCAATTAGCGAAAAGGGAGTCATGATACTCCCAGAATTTATCTTGTTCGGCTGCACACATACTGGCATTCGCTGCCTGATCCGATTCCTTAGTTACTGACCGGTCGTCCAGGAAGGGATAATGGCGGAACACGTAGCGAACTTCCCCAGAGGCTACGTAGTTCTCAACCAATAATGGCTCGACATCGCCAGAATATGTGCGACATGCCGGACATTGGAAATCTTCATACACTTCAACCAGGACAGGAGCATTGGTATCTCCCATTGCAACCCCATCCACCATGGGGCGGGCTTCAGGAGTCACCTGGACAATCTCACCCACCGGTGTTAACGAGTTTCTTAAGGATGGGGCAATTAATAAACCGGCAATCACTAGGGCCCCGCCGGTAATCAGTAAAATCGTCAGCAACCGCTGCCGGCGCTGTTTCTGGACTCGTTGTTCCCGGATCAGCTGACGCCTGCTTTTTTGTTCTTCACTCTTACCCATAGCCGCTCCAATAGTAGACAAATTTAGGCATAAATTGTCCCATGCGATGCCGCATTTGTCTAGTGCTATCGCTATATTCTAAGCCAGCACTTAAGCTGTTGATTTCTCAAAACGCTCAAGGAATCCACTCGTATACCGGATACTCTTCCCCCGTCAAACGAAAGCCGGCTTTACGATACAGTGCAAGGGATGCCAGGTTGTCGTGCTGGGTGTTCACCGTCACATGATGAGCCCCCCGTTGCTCAAACTGGTTGAGCAAATGATCCAATAGGGCATAACCCACGCCCTGATTATGATACTTCGGCAAGACGGCCAGTCTTGCCAAATGCCCGCCCATCTGAGAGGCAGTGCTGATCTGGTATCCCACGGGTTCATTGTCCAGTTCTGCTATTGTAGCGACAGCCGATTGTAGAAAAGCGATTTCCAGGCAAGCTGCTGTATTTTGCCACACCCCACCGAATGCAGCCGCGTCGAGCTTTTCCACATCCGGAATATCATTTAGAGTCATCGATCGCA
>JBFYSV010000107.1:0-4385 GCA_041301185.1 Anaerolineae bacterium | reverse complement strand
ATGGGAAAAATCATAGGCATCGATCTGGGGACAACCAACTCGGTGGTGGCTGTCATGGAAGGCGGCGAGGCGGTCGTGATCCCCTCCGCAGAGGGAGAGCGCCTGGTGCCGTCAGTCGTGGCGATCAATAAGAATGGCGAGCGGTTGATCGGGCGCGTGGCGCGCAACCAGGCAGTGGTCAACCCGGAAAACACCGTCTTTTCAATCAAGCGCTTCATGGGGCGCAAGTTCAACGATCCTGAGGTGCAGAAAGCGCTCTCGCGGGTACCCTACAAGGTGGCAGAAGCGCCAAACGGTGACATCCGCGTCATTCTGGGGGGCAAAGAATACTCACCCCCAGAAATCTCGGCGATGATCCTTGGCAAGCTCAAGCGTGATGCCGAAGCCTACCTGGGTGAGACAGTTACCCAGGCGGTCATTACGGTACCGGCGTACTTTAACGACGCCCAGCGCAATGCCACCAAAGATGCCGGTAAAATTGCCGGGTTGGAAGTGCTGCGCATCATCAACGAGCCGACGTCTTCTTCCCTGGCGTATGGCCTGGATAAGAAGAAGGACGAGGTGATCGCAGTCTACGACCTGGGCGGCGGCACGTTCGATATCTCCATCCTGGATGTTGGCGACGGCGTCTTCCAGGTGCGCTCGACCAGTGGCGATACCTTCTTGGGAGGCGATGACTTTGACCAGCGGCTGATCGATTACATCGCTGATGAGTTCAAGCGCGAGAACGGCATCGACCTGCGCAATGACCGCCAGGCGCTGCAACGCCTGAAAGAGGCAGCCGAGAAATCGAAGATTGAGCTGTCCAGCATGATGCAAACCGAGATCAACCTGCCCTATATTACCGCCGATGCCAGCGGTCCAAAGCACCTGGTGATGACCCTGACCCGCTCCAAGCTGGAGCAGCTTACCGTTGACCTGGTCGAGCGCTCCCTGGGACCGGTGCGCCAGGCATTGAAGGATGCCGATTTTGATCCCGCTAAAATCAACGAGGTCGTCCTGGTTGGCGGCATGACCCGCATGCCGGCAGTTCAGGAAGCGGTGCGCAAGCTGTTTGGCAAAGAGCCGCACAAGGGCGTTAACCCCGACGAGGTAGTAGCCATAGGTGCTGCTATCCAGGCGGGTGTGCTGGGTGGCGAGGTGAAGGACATCCTCTTGCTGGATGTCACCCCGCTGACCCTCTCCGTAGAGACACTGGGCGGCGTAGCCAGCGGAATGATCGAGCGCAACACTACCATCCCGACTCGCAAGAGCCAGATCTTCTCGACTGCGGCGGATAGCCAATCCCAGGTTGAGATTCACGTGCTCCAGGGCGAGCGACCAATGGCATCTGACAACAAATCGCTGGGCAAGTTTGTCCTGGATGGTATTCCGCCAGCACCACGCGGCATTCCGCAGATCGAGGTGACCTTCGATATCGATGCCAATGGCATTTTGAAGGTTACCGCATTGGATAAAGCCACCAATCGCAGCCAGCACATCACCATCACTGCCTCTTCCGGGCTGTCAGATAAAGAGGTGGAGCGCATGCGTAAGGAAGCCGAGGCTCACGCCGATGAGGACCGCCGGCAGAAGGAGCGCATTGAAGCTCACAACGCCGCCGATAGCGCGGTTTATACGGCTGAGAAGGTGCTGCGTGACCTGGGTGATAAAGTGCCTGCTGAGATGAAGACCCGCGTGGACGATCAGGTGGTAAAAGTGCGCCAGGTAATGGAAGGCGAGGATGTGGAAGCCACCCGCCGGGAGACAGAAGCCCTGAACCAGATCATCTCCCAGATTGGGGCTGCGGCTTACCAGCAGGCCGGTCCGGCTGCTGCTGGACCCGATGGCGGTCAGGCTGGCCCGGAAACACCCGGACCCGAAGGTGAAGATGTGGTTGACGGAGAATTCCGCAACGTATAATTTATGACGCAGCGCGATTACTATGAAGTCCTGGGCGTGCCCAAGAACGCCTCCAATGAAGACCTGAAATCCGCTTTTCGGCGCCTGGCGCGGCAGTATCACCCGGATGTGAACAGCGAGCCGGACGCCGAAGAGCGTTTCAAGGAGATCAACGAGGCCTACGCGGTGCTTTCCGACTCTGATCGGCGGGCGGCTTATGACCGCTACGGTCATGCCGGGGTGCGCGGGCCGGGCGGGACGACAGATTTCACGGTCGATTTCTCGGATTTTGCCGATATCTTCGGCGATCTGTTCGGGTTTGGCGGGTTTGGGCGCACCTCACGGCGTACCCGCAATGCGCCACGCCGCGGGGCAGACTTGCAATACCGCCTAGAGCTGAGCTTTGAAGAAGCGGTTTTTGGAGTTGAGAAAGAGATTGAAATAACCCGGGATGAGGTGTGCGCCACCTGCCAGGGTTCGGGGGCAGAGTCGGGCACTTCACCGGTGCGTTGTTCCACCTGCAATGGCAATGGCGAGGTGCGCCAGGTGCGCCAGACGATCCTGGGCTCGATGGTCCAGGTTTCTACCTGCCCCACGTGTAACGGGAGCGGTGAGACCATCGCCTCCCCGTGCCACACCTGCCAGGGGCGAGGCCTGGAACGGCGCACCCGCAAGAAAGTGGTTAACATCCCGGCAGGGGTAGATAACGGCACCCAGATTCGCCTGGCGGGTGAAGGCCAGCCGGGTGTCAATGGCGGCCCCAATGGCAGTCTGTACGTTGCTGTCCAGGTCAAATCGCACAAGTTCTTCCGCCGCCGGGATAACGATGTGTTGCTTGATCTGGATATTAATATCGCCCAGGCTACCCTGGGCGCAGAGGTGGAAATCCCCACCGTAGATGGCAAGGCAACTCTGAAAATTCCGGGTGGCACCCAGCCGGGTAAGGTGTTGCGCATGCGCGGCAAGGGTGTGCCCCACCTGCGCAGTAACGGGCGCGGTGACCAGCTGGTGATTGTCAATGTGGAAATCCCCACGCGTTTGACGAACGAGCAGCGCCGCCTGTTTGAACAACTGGCAAAAAGCCTGGGCAGCGACGTGCGCCCGCAGGAGCGTAGCTTCCTGGACTGGCTGAAAGAGACCCTCGGCGGTTAGAGGATTACTAAGAATATGTGCGGACGGTTGGTGACACCCGTCCGCTGTGGTTAGGAAACCTATGCCTGATTTATCCTGGTTGGAAGTCTCCTTAATTTTGGACGGCGAGCTGGCAGAAGCCGTGTCTGAAGTGATGGCGCGTTTTGCACCGGATGGGGTGGTGGTCGAATCCACTGCGGTAACCAGCAACGCTGACGATAGCGAGGGCCATGCGGTAGGACCGCTGCGCGTTTGTGCCTATTTGCTCGCCGACGATAACGTAGAAGAGACCCGCAAGAAGCTGGCAGAAGCGCTATGGTATCTGGGACGGATCAGCCCGATACCCGAGCCGCGATACCGCCTGGTGCAACAGGCCGACTGGTCCGAGACCTGGAAGCAGCACTACCGTCCGATTGCGATCGGCAAAAGGCTGATGATCATCCCCGCCTGGCTGGAGTCGCCGGACCCGGACCGCGTCCCTGTGCGCATCGACCCGGGCATGGCATTCGGAACCGGCACGCATCCCACCACCCAGCTCTGCCTGGAACTGCTGGAGGAGGCTATTGAACGTGCCGGAGGCATGCTGGAGGCGGTGATTGATGTGGGCTGTGGCTCGGGTATCCTCTCGACAGCCGCGATCAAGCTGGGGGTGAGGCGTGCCCTGGGGGTAGACGTAGACCCTGATGCAATCACTGCCAGCCGGGAGAACGCTGCTCTGAACGGAGTGGAGGCTCAGCAAGAAGGAGGATTGGGCTCGGTGGCGGAGATCCGATCGGGTGCGTTTTCGATCCAGAGAGCGCCATTGGTGCTGGCAAATATCCTGGCGACGGTGGTTATCAGGCTGTTGGATGAAGGTCTGGTGGAATTGGTTACCCCGGGCGGGTTGCTGGTCCTGTCTGGCATCCTGGAAGAGCAATCGCCTGAGGTGGAAGCGGCGCTGATCAAACACAGTTTGCTGCTGGTGGATAAGCGCCAGTCGGGAGATTGGGTAGCGCTACTGGCTCGCAGCCAATAAGCCAATCAAGAGCCGTTCTTATCTCGCCTGTAGCGATACAGGGCGTTGTCAGCCTCGATGAGCATGTTCTCAAGGTTGGGGGCGCTGTTTGGATCGAAGCGGGCAAAGCCGGTGCTCAGGGAAAGCTGGTAAGAAGGATTCTTCAGGTTTGCTGTCAGGAGGTTATCACCCAGGCGCAGCAGCATACTCTCAGCGCTCTCCTGGGCTGCATCGATTGCCAGCACGGTGAACTCATCCCCCCCGAGACGGGCAATTAAGTCTGAGGAGCGGAATGTTTCTTCCAGGATCACGGCGATGTTTTTAAGTGCCCGGTCCCCCTCATGATGACCAAACTGGTCGTTAATATTCTTCAATCCAT
>JBFYSV010000106.1:0-10088 GCA_041301185.1 Anaerolineae bacterium | reverse complement strand
GTGGAATTGGGCCGGAAATGCGGGTGGTAGGGTTGATATGCTTGCAGAAGGATGGGCCGCTGTGGGTCAACTGGCGTCTGCGAACCGGAAATGAGTCAGAAAAAGGCAAAGAAGGCGAAGTCGTGTTGGCGATGGTGGACGAATTGAGAGAAATTGTGGGGACAGGGGTAATCGAATGGATGCTGATGGATGCTTTGTATGCGGATGGTTTCATTCTAGCGAACCTGAAGCATGCTCGGCAGATCGATGTCATGGTGCGTTTGCCAGAAGACCGGCGGATGTACGAGCAACTGATGGGTTTATTGCGAGTAATCCCGGAAGCCTGGCAAGAACATCCCGATGTGCGTTACCTATCCGGACATAAGCAAACCCGGCAGATGCGGGTAGCAAAAATGGATGAACTCAATGATTGGGAAGGCTTTGTCGAAGCTGCACAGGCATTGGGGGTGGAAAAACCTACCTTGAGCGGGTTCGCCATTCAGAGCGACCAACTCGGCAAAGATGGTAAACCAGAAGAATGGGCGCTGGTAGCGACGGCCACATTCAATACCGCCTGGCAAGGTTACACCTTCTGGCGCAATCGCTGGATAATTGAAAATAGCGGTTTTCGTGAACTCAAAAAAGGCTGGCATTTAGAAGAAGCACTGTGGACATTCCACAATACGGTGGTCGCCGCCGCCCGGTTGACTTTTACCCTGATCGCCTACAATGTGGCTCAAATTGCCAAGTCAAAGGTCGCTGAGCGACTGAAAGCACGTGGCATTCGCAAACTGCGCCAGGAATTGAACCGACAATTTGGCTTTCGCAGCTCTCCGGTTATCGTTTTTGCCGCTGGGGCTTTCACCATTCTGCCCCTCGAAGAATTAGTCGTGCTTTTGGGTGGCAAGCCACCCCAATTTTTGTTTAGCAGGGGTGGCGCTGATGGGTGATCCCACTATCTCAATTTGTCTGGAGCGCCAGGGCAACCCTGGCGCAGAGCTCTAACCATCCATTAATCGCCGGGCTAGGCGATACCCAACCAAAGGCGAAGCTTGTTAATTGTAAAGCGCTTGCGCATGAAATGGCTGTAATCCAATGCCAGGCGGACTTCGCTCTCGCTCAGGTTAAGCTCCGCCGCTTTCAGCAGTCCCCCCACCATGCGCAGCCAGCTGGAAAACTCCCCAGCAGCAGGCACCTCTCCAGCAATTTCCAGGACACCATCCCACTGTTCCAGGATATCCGCCTTGACCGCTTCAAACCGGGAAGGAGTCATCGAGATGAACTCACTCTGCTGGGGGATAATCTCGTCGGCGATCGGCCCAAAGATAGCCTTGATCCTGGACACTTCTTCGTCCAGTTTAGGCAATTGCATTTTCTCCAGCCGGCGGGCGGCTTCGCTCTTCTTCATGCCGCGCACCTGAGCGTACCAGCCAGCAGTAATGATCGTAGCCACCCCTACCTTGGCACCATGCAGGGCAGCATGGCGTTGATCTGCCAGCATCATCATCTCCCAGTGGTGGGCAATCTGGTGCTCCGCGCCACCTGCCGGTGAGCTATTGCCAAATTCCAGCATGCCAAAGCCCGACTCGATCAGCCCATCCATCAGCTGGCGGATGCTTTCCATCGACCCGCCGGCGATATCGCTGGCATGGGCAGCACAATCTTGCGCTGCGCCCAGCATGCGCGCCGCGATGCCTTCATCGAACCGCTCGCCCCACAACAAGCTGCCCAGCTTCCAATCGGCAATCGAAACATATTTACCCAGCAGGTCGCCGACACCGGCCGCGATCAGGCGGCGCGGGGCGGCTGCCAGGGTGGGCAGGTCGGCATACACGGCTCTCGGCGCCTGGCAGATGATTGTCTGCTTCAAGCCGCCGACCACCAGCGGCGCGCCGATTGAGGTAAAGCCATCCACCGATGGCGCGGTCGGCAAGGAGATGAACTCACGACCGATGCGGTGGCTGACAAAGCGGGTGATGTCGGTGATCGTGCCCGAGCCGACCGCCAGGAACGTGCGCGCCTTCAGGTCATAGCTGAGCAGCAAGCGCACCAGGTAATGCTCGTTTGCCTGCACCTCCTGCCCTTTGAGCACCACCGTGAGCAGGTCCATCCCCTCGGCTCGCAAAGCGTCTTCCACGGCTTTCCCCAGGGCGGGATACGTGTTTTCATCCGCAACCAGCAAGAATTCCTTCAGCCCGTGCTGCTTGCAGTAGCGGATAAACTCAGGTATCGCCTGATTGCCGATGTAAACCGGGACGCGCACATCCATAATGACCTCCTAGGAGAGATAACGACCAGGGCGCTGCCACCAAACCGTCTACAACACCAGGGCAGGCAGCTCTCCCAGGTTCTCTAGAATATAATCCGGGGGTTGCGCCAACCGGGCGACATCTGCGTGGCGCGTCACCCCGGTAAGCACCACTGCGGTCCGCATGCCTGCCTGCTGACCCATGTAGATATCTGTCTCCAGGCGATCGCCCACCATCATGATTCGCCCTGGCTCCAGACCCAACCGCTGGGAGGCGACCTGGGTGACCAGCATGGAGGGTTTCCCGGCAACCAGCTCAACCTGGCGCCCGGTGATATGCTCAAGGGCTGCGATCGTTGCGCCGGCATCCGGAATGCCGCCCCCCGGCATGGGACAAATTTTATCTGCATTGGTGGAAAAGAAACGCGCCCCGCTCATCAGGGCCTGGTAGGCGGTGTTCAGCTTGCGGTAGTCCAGGGTACGGTCGAAAGCCACCACCACTGCATCGATCCCATCTGGATCGATGACACTCTTGGGATCCTGATCAAGGTACTCTCCCACCACGGTCAAGCCGTGACCGCGTAGCTCGGCAAGCAGGCTGGGCTCACCGACCACATACAGGCGTAAGTCGGGTGCTGTGTGAGCCAGGTGGTACCCGAGGACAAAAGCAGAGGTGATAATATCCTCATCCTGCGCCGGTATGCCCAGGTGGGTGAGCTTTTCGGCGTAGACCCGGCCGGGTTCCAATGGCTTGTTGCTGATGAACAGGATGCGCTTGCCATGCTGGCGCAGGGTGGCAATGCTCTCGACAGCCCCGGGTAAAGCCACCTCGCCCAGGTAGACTGTCCCATCCAGGTCAAAGATAAAACCGTCAACCGAATCCACAATCGCTACCGTTTCCACCACTGGCCGCTCAACCGGGCTGCGTGGAGTCCTCACCGGCAGGCGGCTGCCGGATTGCCTGCCGGGCAGCTGCCATAGCAGCCGAAATAACCTCCTTCAGGGGCACGCCCCTATGGTAGGCAATCTCCAGGCAGTCTTCATATTCCGGAGCCACGTTCACCAAGCGCTCTCCCAGCCAGGCGAGCTTGGCGCGCACCCTGCCGTAAGGCGTTTCCACCAGCCGGGTCTCCCGCTGGAGCATGTGCTTGGTCACCGGGTAGGTGCGCGCCCCAATCGAGGTAGATTCGCTGAAAACAATCTTCAACAGAGTATCCACCGAGGTGGGGTAGGCCAGTACGTGTAACAGCATTCCAGGGCGGCCTTTTTTCATCTGCACCGGGAACATGACGACATCCAGCGCGCCTGCCGCAAGCAGCAAGTCCGACAGGTGCTCAAACAGCTGCGGGCTCATATCGTCGATATTGGTCTCGATGACCACTGCCTGCGCCTCGTGGTAACCGGGCTCCCCCGCCGGCACCTGGTGCTGTTGCGGGTAAGGGTCGCGCCCCACCCGCACTCCAAGGGGTGCTTCTCCAGAAAGCGGGTAGCTCTCGCCAGCAAAGCCGCGCAAGACATTGGGGAACTCCCGCTGGCGCGTGCCCGCTCCATAGCCAACTGCCTCGACGGTCATCGCAGGCATAGGCCCGAACCCCTGGGCGAGGCTGGTAATAATTGCTGCACCGGTAGGCGTCACCATCTCGCCGCTCGCCTGGGTGGTATAGACTGGAACACCGCGCAGCAGGTTGGCAGTCGCTGGTCCGGGCACCGGGTATAAGCCGTGGGCGCTGCGGATTAAGCCGGAACCCAAGGGGAGGGGCGAGGCATAAACCGACTCAATGCCGAGCTGCTCCAGCCCGATCGCTGCTCCCACAATATCCACGATCGCATCCGTCCCACCCACCTCGTGAAACTGCACCTGGTTGGCGGGCGATCCGTGCACCTCCCCTTCCGCTTCAGCCAGGCGGGTGAAGATCGCACAAGCCTGGTTCTTGACGCGATCGGAGAGTGCGCTATCCTGGATCACAGCCAAGATTTCTGGCAGGCTGCGGTGAGAGTGAGCTTCGGGGTGGACACCCTCGGTACGTTGAGCGTGGAGATCATCTAATCCTCCAGCCGCAAGGGTCGGATCAACTTCAATAAACTCAGAATCCGCCAGGTGGGAGCCGCCCGGCTCCAGCAGTATCACTTTGAATTGCACAGCCTGGATGCCGCGCTTATCAACCCATTCAGCCCGTAACTGGTAGCCCTGCATGGGCAGCTTGCTCAGCTCAGCAGACAAAACGTCCAGCTCCAACCCCAGGTCGAGCAGCGCGCCCAGGAACATATCGCCGCTTATACCGGCAAAACAATCTAAATATAGAATCTTCATAGCCGCTATACCTGCGAATCGCCCCCCAGGGAATTGATCAGGCTGGCTGCATAGCCGGCGCCAAAACCGTTGTCAATATTGACCACGGTCACCCCTGACGCGCAGCTGTTCAGCATTGCCAGAAGTGCGGCCAGCCCGCCGAAGCTCGCCCCATAGCCCACGCTGGTGGGCACAGCAATCACTGGTCGGCGGGTCAGACCGCCCACCACGCTGGGCAAGGCGCCCTCCATCCCGGCAACCACCACCAGCACGTTAGCAGACATGATCCGCTCCACGTGCGCCAGCAGGCGGTGCAAGCCCGCCACGCCGACATCGTACAGGCGCTCGACGCGGTTGCCCATCACATCGGCAGTCACGGCAGCTTCCTCCGCTACCGGCATATCTGCCGTACCGGCGCTGATCACCAGGACCGTCCCCGGGCGCTTTGGCAGGGCAAGTGGCTCATAAACCATCGCCCGGGCGATCTCGTAGTAGCGCATGCCCGGGATGACCGCCTGGACGGCAGCATAGACTTCCGGGCTGGCCCGCGTCGCCAGTACCGGGCTGTCGGTGGAGGTCAGCTCACGCAAGATCGCGACAATATGCTCGACCTGCTTGCCCAGGCAGTACACCACCTCCGGAAATCCTTTCAGCAGGGCGCGCTGAGAGTCCACGGTTGCATAACCCAGCTCCACAAAAGGCAGTTTTTGCAGCGCCGCCATAGCATCATCAATGCTGGTGCGTCCCTGGCGGACATTATTCAGCAGGTCACGGATAGCGCGTTCGTTCACAATCAGATAATCACATGTTTCAGGAGATGGGATCATTACGTGCCTGGGCACTCTCGCTAATCATACCACGGGAATCAGAGACATATCTGCCGGGGTGCTGTCAATCTGCATTCCCTCAATTTACCTCTTGACAGGCGCGAAAATCGATATACAATTAAGTCAATAATACAATTATACAATAATACAAAGGTACAATTTTCACAATGGATGAGATTGTTTAGAATGCAGATTAAGATTGATTTCCGCTCGGGGCAGCCCATCTACGTACAGATCATGGAGCAGATCCGCCAGATGGTAGCGGCAGGCGAGCTACAACCAGGTGACCAGCTCCCCACCGTGCGCCACCTGGCGACTGAACTGCGGGTCAACTTCAATACCGTAGCGCGAGCCTACCGCATGCTCGACGAAGCCGGGCTGATCTCCACCCAGCAAGGGCGCGGCACGTATATCTGGGAAAAGCCGAGCGAAGCTTCGCTCAATCACCTGCGCCACCAGGCTTTGGAAAGCCTGACCCGCCGCTACCTGGCGGCGGCGATCCGGCTGGAATTACCATCTGCTGAAATCCGGGCTGCCGTCGACCAGTATCTACTCCTGTGGGAAGAAATCGGAGTGCCACCAGACCTGGCATCCGACGAACAATAAAGTGAGGTAAATATGAGCAAGAAGAGTCAAACCCAATCCGACCCAACCAGCAGTACCCGCACGAATACTCGCATCAACGGCGTGGGGCTTACCATCGCCATTGTTTTCTACCTGGCATGTTTCTTGGGAGCGATCTGGATGGGTGAAGCAGGCATTGCCGATGGAGTGATCATCGTCTATGCATCTGCCACCGCACTGATCGGCACCTATTTCATGTTCGCCCTACAGATCGCCTCGCAGTGGGAGAAAGCAGTTGTGCTGCGCCTGGGGAAATTTCGCAAGCTGGCAGGACCAGGCACTTTCTGGCTTATCCCGATCGTGGACACGCTCGCCAATTGGATCGACCACCGGGTAATGGTGACGCCCTTCTCAGCCGAGAAAACGCTAACCAAGGACACTGTACCGGTAGATGTGGACGCAGTCCTGTTCTGGATGGTGTGGGACGCCGAGAAAGCCGCCTTAGAAGTGGAGAATTATCGCAACGCTATCACCTGGGCAGCCCAGACCGCCCTGCGCGAGATCATCGGGCAGATGTACCTGGCAGATATCCTGGTTGGGCGGGCTAAAATGGACGCCGACTTGCAGAAGATCATTGACGAGCGCACCACACCCTGGGGAATCACCGTGCAATCCGTCGAAATCCGTGATATCGTCATCCCCCAAGACCTGGAAGACGCTATGAGCCGCCAGGCGCAGGCTGAGCGCGAGCGCCAGGCACGCGTCATCCTGGGCGAATCAGAGATGCAGATCGCCCACAGCTTCGCCGATGCCTCGCAGGCGTATATCAACAACCCGACCGCCTTGCACCTGCGCGCCATGAACATGCTCTTCGAGGGGCTAAAGGAAAAAGGCGCCCTGGTGATCGTCCCCAGCAGTGCAGTGGACACGATGAACCTGGGCGGATTGAGCGGGATGGTTGCGCTCCGCGAAACCGCCAAAGCTGCGCTGCCAGAGGAGTGATCAATGGCCGAGACCAACCACTGGGAATACCGCCTGGAGACCTTCGGCACCTTCTGGTCGCGGGTTAAGGACGAGGAGCTCCAGGCAACCCTGGACCAATGGGGCGAAGAGGGCTGGGAAGTGATTAGCGTGTACCTGGCCAGCAACGGCGAGAAAGTAACACTGATCGCCAAGCGCCCGTTGACCAGCGCTGCCCGCCGCCAACGCAGCTGGCCGGGCAGCTGAATAGGCTCGGACGGGCTTGTTGAAGTTGAACGAACGTTTCACGTGAAACACCTCATCGCCAGGGATTGACCTTCCCGCGGTACAAATATGTTTCACGTGAAACAGCAAGCGATTTCAACAACACATTAACGCAATCGGCGCTGGGCTTTGTGCCAGCGCCGGTTCGTTTATAACAATTCCCCTTCAGACCCCGTTGGCCCGGCCCCAGTCCTCCAGGGCCTCCTCAACCGTGTCCAGGTAAGCATCCAAGGCTTCAACCCGCTCGGCAAACCCGCCACCCAGCAGACCCAGGTACTGGCAGGCCTTATGCCAGGCTGCCGTGCGGTCCTGATCACCCGGTAAGTAGCTGATGGCTGCCGTCCAGGTGCTGAGCAAGGGCCACAGTACCGAAAGCGGCTGATCGCTATCCAGGATGGCCTCAAATGCCCGCCGGTAATAGGGGATGCGAGCCGCGTCCAGGCGTAACGGGATCTTGCCGGATGGAAGAGCTTCCAGGCAAACTTGCCAGGCTGCCAGCCACACCTGGATGGCGTCAACTTCTACATTTTGTGCGCCAAGCAATCCTAATATCCCGGCATACAGCCCTGGCCGGCCGGCGGTCTCGGCCCGCTTGCGGTAATTGACCAGGAAGCGGCGCTCGGTGAGCGGTGCTCCGTACAGGCTGGCCAGGCCATTGCCCGCTTGCTCCACCGCCTTCAGGTAGAGAGATAGCTCCTGAGGGCCGGGCTGATCGGGCATATCGGTGTAAAACGACATCCAGATCTGGCGGGCGTCATCCACCTGCTGCCGGGCGCGCTCCAGCACGTAATCAGGCCGCTCGAACTGGCCGCGCACGCTGGCCTGGGTGAAATCCATAAAGTGCTGCGGGTCATACAGTATTTTGCAGCCAAAAATCGCGGGTCCTAACCAGGGATGCAGGCGCAGCATGCGCGTCTGGCGGAAATCCTTCCGGGGGAAATGGGCGATATCCAGGTGGACGTCATCGGTCAGACGGACGATCTCGCGCTCGTCGGCAGGCGGATCGGCGTGGATAAAGACCAGGTCGATATCGGTTGTGCCTCCCAAGAGGTAATCGCCTTCCAGCACCGAACCGCAAAGATATACCGAGAGCAGATCACGCTCGCGGCGGGCGCGCTGGGCCGCTGTATCCTGGGCGATCTTGTAGAGGGTCTGGCGATTAATGCGCATAGGTTAATTAGCTTTCTGTCTGCCGGCTGGCGCGCAAACACCTGTCTGGGTTCATTCCTCGCTGCGGGCGCCAAAAGGCAGCTCTGCCTGGAAAGGTGACAGGCGCAGCGCCTGGCGGATGCGGTTTTCCACCCACCTCAGGTGCTCTGGTTGGCGGATATAATCCAGCTCATTGGTGTCGATGGTGAGCACCGGAGCCATGCTTTCCTGCCCGTTCGAACTCCGCTCGCTGAAGAACTTGTCATATGCCAGGTTAAGCTCTTCGATATATGCCCGTTCCATATTGCGCTCGTAGGGCCGGTCGCGTAATGCAATCCGCTGCATGAGCACGTCTGTTTCTGCGCGAAGGTAGACGATCAGGTCTGGCGGTGGGATCTTCTCTGCCAGGGCGGCATGCACCCGGTAATACATTTCCAACTCATCGCCGCGCAGGTTGATCCCGGCGAACAAAGCATCTTTTTCAAACGTGTAATCTGCCAGCAAGCTGGAGCCATGCTCAAGAATCGATGGCACACCCCGCCGTTGCTGGTGATAGCGGCTGAGCAGGAAGAAGATTTGGGTTTGGAAGGCATACCGCTGCCGGTCGGCGTAGAAATCTGAGAGGAAAGGATTTTCTTCAAAGACTTCCAGCAGCAGCTCAGCTTGAAAAGCCGGTTGCAGCAAGCGCGCCAGGGTTGTTTTTCCGACGCCGATAACTCCCTCAATCGCAATGTACATGGTGGGCGAGTCCGTTCTCAGGGTGGCAGGTACGACCGCTGTCTGCCGTCCGCCTTAAGCATACCAGCGAATGGCATCTGGCGCAACTGTGATTTATTGGGCAATTATCAGAACGTTTGTTCCGCCAGCAGAGGCAAAAATATTGCTGCCCCTGGCGGGCACCGGTACTGAGTTATACCTAATCGATGTAGTTTTATGTGAACCTGATGAGTATTGCCAGCACAAATCTTGACAATAGCTAAAAAATGCTTAAACTAAATATAAGCACACATCCCTCATGACCCGGGTTTTGTGCCGGACAAGCCGTTCTTTGAGAATCACTGTGGTCTGGTAGATGAAATGGGGCTTTCTGCCGACCAACCTGCAAGGCAACTCCATACACTAATCTGATCACAGGCAATGCCACGTATTTTTATGGCTCAAATCCAGGACACCCTTTCCTGTTGGTGCATAAGTATAGTAATTACGCAATTCAGGGAATAATTACCGAATATTTTCAGAATAAGGAGATCACGTGAAAAACAATTTAAGTTGGAAGATGCTACTTATGGGCGCGATCCTGGCAGTCGCACTGATCACTTCAGGGAACAATACTGCCCTGGCAGACGATTATCCTTGCACCGGCACGGTCGGAGCGATTACCGTAGATAATCTACGCGTCCCCCAGAACGCCACCTGCACCCTGGAAGGCACGCAGGTTGAGGGCAATATTTTTGTTGAGACTAACGCCACCCTGTACGCTTACAACGTTGATGTGGACGGCAACATCCAGGCTGAGAATGCTGCCGTGGTGAATGTGTATCCTGGCTCGTTCGTGGGCGGCAGCATCCAGATCGTGCAATCCGGCGCAGCGGATATCCAGGGCGTTGACATCAACAGCGACCTGTACTTCGATGACAATGATCTCTTCTTGAATGCTGCCAACAACACCATCGGCGGCAACCTGCAGGCGTTCCAGAACACCGGTGGAGTATCCATTATCAGCAACACCATCGATGGCAACCTGCAATGCAAGGAGAACGTCCCACCCCCCACAGGGGGCGGCAAT
>JBFYSV010000013.1:0-19162 GCA_041301185.1 Anaerolineae bacterium | reverse complement strand
TTTTTGGCACCGAAATTGCGTTTTGAGGGCATAATCGGCTGAAAATTAGGCTTTTGCGGTGTTCTTAAAGGTATTACAAGCCAGATTTCGGGCCGAATTGATGGCAGAACTGCCTAAAATGTGCCAAATGGCGAAGCTGAACCCTATAATGGCCCAGAAACGTCTCCTTATCTCAATTTGTCTGCCTGTGATTGACGATTCTCGCGTAATTGTGGTATCATGCCTGGACTGGAAATACGCCAGTAAATATCGACCGGATTGAGAAGGAGTGACATATCAGCGCAGTAAATTATCGCGTAAATGAGACCATTCGTTCGCCCGAAGTGCGCGTGATCGGACCCAATGGCGAGAACATTGGGGTGATATCGATCGATGAGGCACAGCGGGTTGCTCGAGAAGCGGAACTGGATCTGGTTGAGGTAGCCCCCACTGCTGATCCGCCGGTTTGCCGGGTGATGGATTTCGGTAAGTTTGTCTACGAGCGTGCCAAGAAAGATCGTGAAGCCCGTAAAGCGCAGACAAAAATCGAGGTCAAGGAGATCCGCTTGCGCCCAAAAACCAACGAACACCACCGTGACTTGAAAGTGCGGGATGCCCGCCGCTGGCTAGAATCCGGCATGAAGGTGAAGGTACGCATCCGCTTTAGGGGTCGCGAGATCACATACCCGGAAATTGCTTTGACTGATCTCAAGGAGATTGCCGAAGATCTTTCCGACCTGGCTGTGGTGGAGCAGGCGCCCGCATTGGAAGGTCGTACCATGCTGATGATACTGGCGCCCGGCAAGACCAAGAAAAAGTAGACGCGTCGCGCTGCAATTCTGTCGTATTGATATTATGAAGATCCGCGGATCCTACGGGCGCCGCCTCGTAGGTTCGTTACCGCGGAATTTTGTGTGAAAGGAGTAAGACTGTGCCGCGTAAGCAGACGACTGGGAAATATAAGATCAAGACCCATAAGGCGACTTCCAAGCGATTTCGCCTGACAGGTACAGGCAAGCTGATGCGCACGAAGGGCGGCAAAAGCCACCTTCGCCGCCGCACGCCCAAGCGCACCAAGCGCCTGTTTGACGAAATGATCCCTGTGAAAGGCCGTGGGATTGTCAAGCGCGTTAAGCGACTTGCCCCGTATATCGACTGATTGCAGTGATCCTTTGATTACCAACCTTTAGTTGCGACCGTTGGGTGCATTCAACAGGTAGGAGCAAGTACCTGCCGGCGCCCAGGGGTTTGCAGGAGAGATAAAAATGGCTCGAGTAAAGACTGGCCCATACCGCCGCCAGCACCATAAGAAAGTTCTGAAAATTACCAAAGGCCAATTTGGCACCCGCTCGCGTTTATTCCGGCGTGCTAATGAGGCCATGCTTAAAAGCCTGTGGTATTCCTACCGGGACCGTCGCGCCCGCAAGCGCGATCTGCGCCGCCTGTGGATTGCGCGCATCAACGCCGCCGCCCGGCAGAATGGCACCACCTACAGCCGCCTGATTCACGGTATGAAAGCATCTGGCATCGCTATCAATCGCAAGATGCTGGCAGACCTGGCTGTACGTGATCCGCAGGCATTTTCTGCGGTAGTTGCCAAAGCCCAAGCAGCTTAGACGTTAGCTTCATTGCTCTTACCAGGGGACGAAGTCTTCGTCCCTATTTGCGCGTGCCCGTACAAATGCTCGCCAGCCGGTCGTTGTAGTATAATGCCTCCAATTGGAGGTAAGCATGCCTGAACAAAACAAGCGCGCAATCTCACCGGCCAGGGGCGGTGGTTTCTTTCAAGACTTATCGGTGCGCTTCAAGCTGATCTTTCGCTTGATGGGCGATAGCCGTGTCAGCCCGTTAATCAAATTATTGCCGATCGGTTCTTTGGCATATTTCTTGATTCCAGACCTGATCTTGGGTCCGATCGACGATGCCGTGGTGATCTGGTTGGGTACATTTGCTTTCGTGGAACTCTGCCCGCCGGAGGTGGTTAAGGAACATCAGGATGCGCTGAACGGGATCGTTCCAGGTGAATGGCAGGATCAGATCAATGAAGAAGAGATTATCGATGCGGAATACCGGGTAGAGGAATAAGGTTTCATGCGTCTTTTATTATTATTGGTGTTGTCTGCGGTTTTTCTGATAGCCTGCCAACCTCAATCCACCCCACCACCTACTGCTTTACCACCCACATCTGCGCCGCAATCTGCGCTGCAGACTGCGCTGCAAACTGCGCCGCAATCGACATCTTTGCCGACAACGGGTCAGGATATTCCCACTGCAAGTCCGGTTGTGGAAGTGAGTAACACGCCTACCTTGCCTGCCATCTCGACTCCCACACAGCAAGTAGCCTCGGTCACCAGCCTCCCACCGGCAGGCTCGGCTGCCTGGGTGCCGTTTGCCAGTGGATTGAACGCTCCGATCGGAATTGCCAACGCTGGCGATGGATCCGGGCGCCTGTTCATCCTAGAGCAAGAGGGCAAGATTCGTATTTTGCAGGACGGAGCCCTGGTTGCTGAACCATTTCTGGACATCACCGACCGGGTGGGCTGCTGTGGAGAACGCGGCTTGTTGGGTCTGGATTTTCACCCGCGCTATCCTGAAAATGGTTATTTCTATGTGAACTATACCGACAAGGATCGCAATACGGTCATTGCGCGCTTCCAGGTCTCTGCTGAGAATCCCAATCGCACCGAAGCTGGCAGTGAGCAAAAATTAATAACTCTTGCACAGCCTTATCCCAACCATAACGGCGGGGTAGTCATATTCGGTCCAGATGGCTATCTTTACCTGGGTCTGGGGGATGGCGGCTCTGGCGGAGACCCGCAAGGATACGGGCAGTCAACCGCCACACTGCTGGGAAAGGTTCTCAGGATTGATGTCGATCAGGGTGAGCGATACGCAATTCCACCGGACAATCCGTTTGTGACTGGTGGGGGCTTGCCGGAGATTTGGGCATACGGGCTGCGCAATCCCTGGCGGATGAGTTTTGACCGCCTGAGCGGCGATCTGTATATTGCTGACGTCGGTCAGAATGCCTGGGAGGAGATCAATTTCTTGCCTGCCGGCAGCCCGGGTGGTGCCAATTTCGGCTGGAACTACCGCGAAGGAACGCACCCTTTTCAGGGTAATCCTCCGGCGGGGATCGAGCTGATTGAGCCCGTTGCGGAATACGGTCATGATCAGGGGTGCTCGGTGACGGGTGGTGTTGTGTACCGGGGCATTGAACTTGCAGATTGGCAGGGCGTATATCTATATGGAGATTATTGCTCTGGCAAAGTATGGGGTCTGGTGCGCAACCCGCTGGGCGCCTGGCTGCAGGGATTGCTCTTTGAGACGGGCGGCACGATCACATCCTTTGGCGTGGACGAGAGCGGAGAGGTATATATGACCGAATATGCCGGAACGCTCTATCGCCTGAGCCCGTTACAATAAAAACGTGCTCTCAAAAGCGATTGGGTAACCATATGTTTGCATGGAAAAACCACTTTAGGGGGGTTCTATCTGTACTGGTTGTCCTGGGCGTGCTCCTGGCAGCCTGCGGACCCACCACCAGGCCTTCTGACCTGGCAACCCGGCAGAGTGCTGCCGCCTCACCAGGAGAGTCCACGCCCGTACCTACCGTAGCCGGGACACCGGTGGCGTTTCCGCTCATTGCCAAGCAGGGTGAGAGCAGTTCGGCGGCGCTGCCTGTGCAATCGCCGGAGGTCCTTACCCAATCGCCTGCTGCCACAGCTGCGGATACCCCCGATCTTTCGGTGCGGTTTGCCGTGATTGGTGATTACGGCAGGGGAGGCACCCCGGAAGCGGATGTCGCCAGCCTGGTGGCGAGCTGGCAGTCTGACCTGGTCATCACTGTGGGGGATAATAACTATCCTGATGGCGCGGCTGAGACGATCGATGCCAATATCGGACAGTTCTACCATGCGTTTATCCATCCTTACCAGGGCGGTTATGGCCAGGGTGCGGAAATAAACCGCTTCTTCCCAGCCCTGGGAAACCACGACTGGACCACAGATAACGCCCAGCCCTACCTGGATTACTTCCCCCTGCCCGGCAATGAGCGCTATTATGAATTTACCTGGGGGCCGGTGCATTTCTTTGCCCTGGATAGTGACTGGCGCGAGCCGGATGGAGTAGGCAGCGGCTCAGTCCAGGCTGCCTGGCTTCGGGAAGGATTGGCGAACTCCAGTGCCTCCTGGAAAATCGTCTATATGCATGTCCCACCATATTCCTCAGGAGTTGAAGGCACTATCGATTGGATGCGCTGGCCTTACCAGGAATGGGGGGCGGATGCGGTCCTTTCTGGTCACGACCATGACTACGAGCGCCTGCTGATCAATGGTTTCCCCTATTTTGTCAACGGCCTGGGTGGGGGTGCCATTTATAATTTTGCGGACATCCTGGAAGGCAGCCAGGTGCGCTACAACGATGATTTCGGGGCGATGCTAGTAGAAGCCAACCCCCGCCAGATCACTTTTCAATTCATTACCCGCCAGGGGGTGGTGGTGGATACCTACACAATAGAAAAATCTCCTTAATCAATGAGCAGGATTGCAGCACATTTGATAAACAGGCGCCTGGCGCGCCTCCTGTTTTTAATAGGGTTGTTGATAATCCTGGCAGGGTGTGCTTTTCCTTTACGCTCACAGCCGGTGCCAACCATTGCGCCAGCCGTCATTGATCAGGCCAAGGCAAGATCAGCGCAGCAGGTTCCACCAACCCAGTCCCTTCCAACCCAGCCTTCGCCGACCCAAGAGCCGGCTGACCCGGCAAGCACAGCCGAGCAATCCGCGGTTTTGCTGCCGCAAGCTGTTCCCGATCTGGATCTGCTCAGCGCTGCCACCCACTATACGATCGACCTGCAAATCGATTACCCGGCAAAGGCATTTCAGGGTCAGGCGCAAGTCGATTTCACCAATACAGAAGATGTGCCGCTCGACCGCCTGTATTTCCGCTTGCTACCGAATGGTCAGAAGAGCTATGGCGATGGGTCGCTGCGGGTCAGCTCGGCAAGCATAGATGGTCAGCCGGTGAAGCCGCGCCTTTCTCTCTCCGATACGGTATTGGAGCTGCCGCTGGCTGCCTCCCTGGAAATTGGTGACAGTCTGCGCATCGATCTGGAATTTGCCGGAACGGTTCCCATGGAATTTGGCGGCGAGGACGAGTCGGGCGGTTACGGCATCTACAATTACAGCCAGGGGGTGCTGGCTCTCTCTGGTTGGTATCCAATCCTGGCGGTTTATGACCAGGACGGCTGGAACCTGGATCCTGTCTCGGTCATCGGAGACTCGGTTTACAGTGATACTTCCTTGTACACCGTTGATATCACCACTGATCCGGAATTGCTACTGGCAGCAACAGGAGAAGAGATTGGTCAGGATAAATTGGACGGCGAGATACGCAGACACTATGTCAGCGGCCCAGTGCGGGATTTCTTCTTGATTATGAGCCCAGATTTCCAGATCGTTAGCCAGGAAGTGGATGGAGTCGAGGTCAATTCTTATTATCTGCCTGAGAACCCGCAGGGGGGTGAAGCCGCTCTGGAGGTGACCGCGCAATCTTTACAGATTTATAACCAGTATTTTGGCGAATACCCCTTTGCCGAAATAGATGTGGTTGAAGCGCCGATGCGTTATGCATTAGGCGTTGAATATCCGGGCATCTTCCTGGTAGCTTCTGATCTATATGCTGACCCTGCCCAGGATAATTTCCTGGTTGCTACCGCGCATGAGGTTGCTCACCAATGGTGGTACAGCGTGGTTGGTAATGATGTCTTCGATGAGCCCTGGCTGGACGAGTCCCTGGCGACATATTCATCCAGCCTGTATTACCAGGACGCTATCAGCCCGGTAGCTTACCGGGCTTTTACCAGTTACTGGAAGGACCGCCTGTCCGATCTGCGCGAGGATAGCCTTGACGACCAGGTTACACAAAGCCTGGGATACTTCGAGGCATTGGATACGCCCCGCGTCTATGGAACGGTAGTCTACACCAAGGGAGCGCTGTTCTTTGATGCGCTGCGCAGCGAGATAGGCGACGAGGCATTTTTCGGCGCGCTGCAGAACTACTACCAGAAGTATAAATACCAGATCGCTGAGACTGAGGATTTGCTGGCTGAATTTGAGGCCTCTGCCGACCGGCAGCTGGATGAGCTGTTCCAGGAATGGCTTTTCACCGCTGAAGACTAATTTTTCCCGGAAATTACGAAAAAACTGGCCTCTTGACCAGGTAAATTTCGCCTACCTCAGCTATTGACACCCCTTGGCGTGGCGTGGTAAACTCTTGCCATTCTAAGAAGATTTTAATCATTCAGGAAAGGAGCGCGCACTTCATGGATAAGATGTTTACCTATCTCGAATGCAATCGCTGCATCGCCGCTAGCGGTGGTCAGGGATTTGCCTTCGCGGAGTGCGCCTGTTGATCTTTTGATCTGATCCTTAACGGATTACCAGCCACGGGTGTGCTCCTCCCCGTGGCTGTTTTTTTGAGTCGAGTCCGGTTTCGGCCACGGGAACACCTGTGGCCTTTTTTATTTGGAGGAAGTTGAGATGCCTGATGCAATCGTTGTTCAAAATGTATATAAGAAGTTTGGGAAGCAATCCCAGCCGTTCCTGGAGCGGCTCCGTCTGAGGCAAGCCAGCCATAACGGCAGTCATCATTCGAACGGAAAAGACCCTGGAAATGGTCACGCCGAGGCAAATGGCAAGCTTTCCCTCATCGTGGCGGTTGACAGGGTATCTTTCACAGTTCGCCAGGGAGAGATTTTCGGAGTCTTGGGGCCCAACGGTTCGGGCAAATCTACCCTGATCCGCCTGATCGCCACCCTGCTTTTGCCCGATGACGGATCGATCCGGGTCTTCGATTATGACGTGGTCAGCCAGTCGATGGAAGTGCAGCGCCTGATCAACCGGGTCTCGGTGGAGGCCAGCTTCTTCAAGAAGCTATCACCCATGGAAAACCTGATATACGGCGCCAGGCTGTACGGACTGGAAGGGCGGGATACCAGGCGGCGGGTGGTGGAGATACTGACCCGGCTTGGCCTGGAGGAGCGCTCGATCTATAAGCCGATGGAGGAGATGTCGCGCGGTATGCAGCAAAAAGTAGCTATTGCGCGCGCTTTGCTCTCCCGACCGCGCTTGCTTTTATTGGATGAGCCGACAACCGGGCTGGATCCACGCTCAAAACGGGAAGTGCAGGCAGTTGTGCGCGAGCTGAACCAGGAATTTGGCACGACGATTCTGCTCACCACTCACGATATGCTCGAGGCAGAGATCTTATGCGAGCGCATCGCCATTATTGACGGTGGAAAGATCGTTGCCCTGGATGAACCGGCAGCCCTCAAGCAGATGATCCCGCGCAACGGCAACGAGCCTACTTTGGAAGATGTCTTCCTGGAACTCACCGGAAAGAAGCTGGTCAAAGAAGATGATGAAGAATAAAAGCATTGCGGAGACGGACATGGATTTGAAACGCTCGCTCTTTGAAGAAGAACTGATTTGCCTGGCGCCGATCGATCCCGAGCGGGATGCCGAGATCGAAGCAAAGTGGACTCACGACGCCGAGTATTTGCGCCTCCTCAAGGCAGATATTGCCCGGCCTCTTTCCCCCGCTCAAGTGAAGAAAGCCTATGAGAGCATCGAGAAAAAGGTCGAGGAGGATAAGAACCTGTTCTATTTCACGATCCGGACGCGTCCAGATGAGCGTCTGGTTGGCTTCGCCAAGCTGTATGCAATTACCTGGTCGCACGGCACCGGGATGCTGCAGATGGGGATTGGCGATGCGCAGGATCGGAAACAGGGGTATGGTCGCCAGGCATTGAGCCTGTTGTTGCGCTATGCCTTCGATGAGCTCAACCTGTACCGCCTGACAGCCCTGGTTCCTGAATATAACCGCGACGCCCTGCGTTTCTTTGAGAAAGCTGGCTTTGTCATCGAAGTGCGCCGGCGGCAAGCGCTCAACCGGGATGGTCGTCGCTGGGACTTGCTTCACCTGGGGTTGTTGCAGGAAGAATGGGCACAGAATGGATCCTTGAAAATCGATGAGCAAGGCAGGCAGTGATGGCGATCACAAATTTGTTCCTCGGGACGAAAGTCCGCCTGGTGGTAGAAGATCCTCAGGTGGAGGCAAAAGCCTGGTCGCAGTGGCTCCGCAACTCAGAATATATGCTCTTGCTGGATACTGACCCACCGGTATTGTGGTCTGAGAAAACCCTCAAAGACAGGATAGAAAAAGACCTGGAGGAGAGCCATGAGGATGTTTTCTATGCCATGATCCGCACTCTGGAAGAAGACCGCTATATCGGCTTCCTGGCTTTCTTTGAGACTTTCTGGAATCATGGAGACGCCTGGGTGGCGATCGGCCTGGGCGAAGCAGAATTTTGGGGCAAAGGCTATGGCAGCGAAGCGATGCACCTGGCGCTGCGTTATGCATTCAATGAGCTTAACTTCCACCGGGTGACATTGGGTGTGTTCGAGTATAACCAGCGGGCAATCCGCTCCTACCAGAAAGTGGGCTTTGTGGAAGAAGGACGCATCCGAGGAGAATTCTTGCGCCAGGGAAAACGCTGGGACATGATCTTCATGGGTATCTTGCGTGAGGAATGGAACAACAATAACCCATTCCAGCCCGGGTAGATGGTGAGGTAATGGCAATGATGATGAATGAGCTATTGTGTGGCAAGTTGGTCCGCCTGACGGTTGAGAATCCGGATGTTGTAGTGGAGCACCTCTCGAAGTGGAACCGGGATTCAGAGTTGGCGCGGCTAGAGGCAGCCAGGCCTGCCACACCATACACCAAGAAACAGATCAAAGAGTTCGTTGAAAAGGAGCTGCTTGGCGATCATCCCGATCTGTTTTTCTTCATGATCCGCGCCTTGCAGGATGACCGCATCCTAGGCGAGACCGGCCTGGATGGTGTGGAGTGGAATCATGGCGAGTCATTTGTCGGGATCAGTATCGGTGAGAGAGAGTTCTGGGGTAAGGGGTACGGAACGGATGCAATGCAGGTCTTGCTCCGCTACGCGTTTTGCGAGCTGAATCTGCACCGGGTAAGCCTGACTGTTTTCGAGTATAACCCGCGGGCTATCCGCTCTTATGAGAAAGCGGGCTTTAAGATCGAAGGACGGGAGCGTAATTTCCTGGAGCGTGGCGGCAAGCGCTGGGATATGCTCTATATGGGTATCTTGCGCCAGGAGTGGCAGGCGCAGGCACAGGAGAGTGAATAATGACAACATTGGTACATGAATTCCGAGCAACCTACGCGTTCATGGAGCGCAATGCAAACCTGGTCAAGCGCTATTGGACCTGGGAGTTGGTCTGGATGGCATACTCTATCGCCAACAGCCTCTCAGTCAGTTTCATCGGTTTGGGGATGGAGGAAATCAGTGGTGGGCAAAACATAGATGGGCGTTACCTGGTGCTGTACCTGGTGATCGGTACCCTGGTGTGGCGTTATCTCTCGATGATCTTTTACTGGATCACGGATGTGATCGGCATCGAGCGCTGGGAGGGTACCATCGAATATACCCTGATGGCCCCTATCCGGCGGATTACCCATATGGCCGGACAGACCTTCTTCGCTGTGGTGTACAGCATGCTCTTCACTGCGGTGATCCTTTTGGTCACGGTGGTCTTGTTTGATATCGATCTGAGCAATGCCAACCTGTTCGGCGGGCTGACCATGCTGATTGCGGGGAGCCTGTCCTTCATCGGTGTAGGCGTGATGGGCTCTGTGCTGCCGCTGCTCTTCCCGGAGCGCGGCTCGCAGATGACCCATGTGATCATTGCCGTGCTGCTGCTGGTTTCGGGTGTCTACTACCCGGTCAGTGTCCTGCCTCCGCTTTTGCAAAAGCTGGCCGTGTTCAGCCCGGCAACCTATGTGCTTGACGGAACCCGCCAGGCACTGCTCGAGGGCACACCCACCCTGGAGCTGTGGCCGTATATCTGGCCAACGATAATCATGGGCCTGATTGCCATCCCGCTCGGTTTGTGGGTGTTCGGTCAGGCAGAGCGGTATGCGAAGCGTACCGGTAAGTTGCACCGCAACGGTTGATGTGGGCGAGCTATCCCTGAACGGGCAGGCTCCCCATCTTCCACCGGAGCCAGGAGGATGAAGCCATGATAACCATCGACTTGCAAGACGATGATGCCAACTGGACGAAGAAAGCTAATCGTTTGGAGGATAAAAATCGGCGGCAGCGCCGGCGGTCTCCAGATGGGGCTGAGGCGAAGCCGGTGGATCAACTTCCCTCACAAGGTAAATCTGGGCTGATTGCCCGCATATTAAGGTTATTTGGAAATAAGGAGTGATGAGATGGACCACACCCTAGCTACAGACAAGCCATTGGAAATGCTTGATCATCTGCCTGAAGGGTATATTTCTCGCCCGGCGATGATGGAAGACCTGGATGGTGTCATTGAGACGATCAACGCAGCCACCCGAGACCTGATCGGCGTGGATAAATTTACGGTTTCTGATTACAAAGTTGATTGGGAATTGCCTGCTTTTAACCTGGATACCGGCACGCGCCTGGTGCTAGCGCCAGATGGTGAAGTGGCGGGCATTTATGAGTTTTGGGATATCTATGATCCTTACACTCGCTTTATCGTGTGGGGACGTGTCCATCCCCGGCACGAGGGTAAAGGGGTCGGCAGCCACCTGCTGGCATGGGTCGACCACCGCGCGGCCGAAGCAATAGAGAAATCCCCAGCAGGGGCGCGGGTTGTGCTACACGCGTTCGTGCCCAGCATTATCCAGGGTGCAGATGCCCTGTTTGTGGACAACGGTTACAGCTTGATCCGGCATTCACTGCGCATGGTCATCGATCTGGATGGCACGCCACCTGTCCCAAACTGGCCAGCCGGGATTGAGGTTCGCAGCCTGCGGGTTGGGGAAGAGGAAGCTCAAGTGATCTGCGCCGTGCGCGAGTCGTTCAAGGATCATTGGGGCTATGTGGAAGGGTCATTCGAAGAGGAGTACGAGCGCTGGATGCACCGTATCCACAACGACGAGCATTTTGATCCTGCTTTATGGTTCCTTGCCATGGATGGTGAGGAGATCGCCGGCATATCGTTGTGCTGGGGTAACGCCTTTGATGACCCAGACATGGGTTGGGTAGGCACGCTGGGTGTGCGCCGACCCTGGCGGCGGCGCGGGCTTGGGCTGGCGCTGCTGCAGCATTCGTTTGCCGAGTTTTACCGGCTCGGCAAACCCCGCGCTGGGCTGGGCGTGGACGCCCAGAACCTGACCGGCGCGATGCGCCTTTATACCAAAGCCGGCATGCGCTCAGACCCGCGCCACCAGCACAGCTTTTACGAGAAGGAGCTGCGACCGGGAGTCGAGCTATCCACTCAGACCGCGGAGGGTTAGAATTGCTAAGAGATAAGACGCTTAAAGTTCCAGGAGAAACGCGTTTGCAGAGAAGAGGAGACGCCATGAATCCCCAGCCGCGGCCTTACGCAGGCAATGAAGACCGTGAGAAAATGCGCCAGGTGTTGGTTTTAGGTCGCCAGGCATCCAACGGCAGCTACTATGTGCATGTCGGCGATCTGAACTGGTGGCTGTACTACGTGGAACCGCAAGCCAACCCGTGGCAGCATATCTACCTGTGGGATGGCCATCATCCCGGGGATGCTTTGCGCGGTTGGGCGCTGCTCTCGCCTCAATGGCGTTCCTTCGATGTCTTCGTCCAACCTGGCCTGCGCGGCAGCCCGCTTGCCTGGCAGATGTATGATTGGGCTGAGGAAAAGATCGCCGCCCTGGTCCGCCGCCAGGGCGGGAGGCATATTCGCACCATGTGGGTAGCGGAGAGGGACGACGCGCTGATCTACCACCTCGAGCGGCGTGGCTTTGGGCGTGATAAGAGTTACCTGATCCAGCATCTCCGCTGGCTGGAGGGACCCATCCCAACCCAAGAGGTGCTGGAGGGTTTCTATGTGCGCCGAATGGCGGGCGAGCGGGAAATCCCTGCCAGGGCGGCTGCCTCGCATGCGGCTTTTGGCTCGGATATGGCTGAAGATCGCTACCAGGCGCGTTACCTGGGCTTCTTGCACTCGCCGGTGTACCGCCCCGAACTGGATATCGTTGCCATTGCGCCGGATGGCAGGGTGGCTGCATTCTGCAATGGCTGGCTGGATTTTACCAACCGGGTGGGTCTCTTCGAACCGGTGGGGACACACCCCGATTTCCAGCGCCAGGGCCTGGCAAAGGCAGTTCTGGCAGAGGGCATGCGCCGGATGATGGCGTACGGCATGCGAACAGCGATTGTTTGCGCCGAGCAGGGTAACCTGCCTGCCCGGAGACTATACCAATCAATGGGTTTCCAGACCGACAATCGCTTGTGGACGTACACCAGGCCGGTGACAGGAAGCTAGCCAATGTCAACTGAAAGCATCAGCCCGGCGACGAAACCGGAAGAGGATCACGCCGATCTCGCCACACCATTGATAAGGAAAGCCGCGCCATTGCTGAATAGGACACTGGCCTGGTTTATGTTCAGCATGGTGTTGGCTAACATCGCCGGGCATATGTATGGCTCCCTGCTGCCTCTATACCTGAAGAGCCTCAATGCGGATGTCGTCCAGGTCGGGTTATTCTTCACCCTCTCCCAAATCATTCCTCTGGCACTGCAAATCTTGGGCGGGTGGATTTCCGACTCTCTGGGAAGGCTCAGGAGCATTGCCCTGGGCAGCCTGGCGGGGGTGGTCTCTTATGTCTGGCTGATCTTCTCGCCTACCTGGCAATGGGTGCTGGTGGGGGAGGGATTTGGTGCAATGACGCGGGCGCTGGTAGGCCCGAGCTTTGGGGCGTTCATCGCCGAGCAATCTGCAGAGGAGACCCGGGCGCGCGTGTTTGGCATCAGCGAGGGGATCTTCATGGTAGTGGCTGTAATCGGTCCGCCGCTGGGTGGCTGGTTGGCAGATACCTATGGCTTTCAGATCATGCTGCTGTGCGCAGCAATGTTATACACGCTGGCGACAGTCATCCGGGTAGGCATGGCGCGGGTGGCTGCCCGTGGGCATGAAGCCAACCCGCAGAAGCTATCCTTGAGCGGGTTAAGAAGCAATCTGGGGCTGATGGTGGGCATGCTGCTGGGTGGCGGTTTGCTTACCTGGATTTTGCTCACCGATGGCATCCGGGACGTGGCTTATGCCCTGTCCTTCAACTTGCTCCCACTTTACCTGAATGATATCGGCGGGCTGAGCATCCAGCAAATTGGCTGGCTGGAGTCGTTTTTCGGGATCGCCATGATGGCGATTACTATACCTGCCGGCTGGCTGGCGGATAAAAAGGGTGAGCGCCTGTGCATTGCCCTGGGGTTTATCTTGCAGTTCTTTGCCATTACAACTTTTATCCGCGTGTCGGGTTTCTGGGCATACGCCGCGTCATGGGTTCTGCTCGGTTTGGGGGTCGGCCTGATGTCGCCGGCTTACAATTCGTTGATCAGCAAGGCTGTTCCTGAGAAAGTGCGCGGCACGGCGTTTGGCCTGTTCAGCACCAGCCTGGGTTTGGTCTCGCTGCCGGCGCCGGCGATCGGTGCCCAACTCTGGCAGCGAGTTAGTCCACAATTCCCCTTCCGGATTACTGCCTGGGCTGCCCTGTTGGCTGTGATCCCGGTCTGGCTGAAATTCAAGGGCACCAATGGCCAGGAAAAAGGACAGGATTAATACGCGGGTTGATGCCCGAGTTTCTTGCTGATTGGAAACTGTGGAGTACAATTCTGTGGATTTGTCCCTGTTCAATAGGCTAGAACTCATCTCAGAAAAGATGGGTTGGGGTGTTATGTGGCGGTGCAGCCGCCACATAACACCCCTTTAACCTATTTCTGAGATAGCCTCTATCAAAATCATCTCAACAAACTGGAGAGTAGAATGCCGATTCGAGCTGTAATCTTTGACCTGGGAGGCGTGCTGGTGCGTACCGAAGACCAGACGCCTCGCCGGGAGCTGGCTGAGCGCCTGGGTATTACCCGCCAGGAGATGTATTATCTTGTCTTTGATAGCCCGAGCGCCCGGCAGGCTTCGTTAGGTACAATGACTGCCGAAGAGCATATGGAGCGCGTGCGATTGACCCTGGGAGTTGCCCCCGAGGATTTCTCGACGGTTCCCGGCGCGTTTTGGAGCGGTGACCGGCTGGATTTGGGGCTGGTGGATTACATCCGCTCGTTACGCCCCCGCTATAAGACGGCTCTGCTCAGCAATGCCTGGAGCGACTTGCGCGGCGTGCTCACGGAGCGTTGGAAGATCACGGATGTCTTCGATGAGATGGTCATTTCAGCCGAGGTGGGCATCGTTAAGCCTGATGCGCGCATCTACCACCTGGCGCTCGAACGCCTGCAGGTTGCGCCTCAAGAATCGGTCTTTGTGGATGACTTCATCGAGAATATCGATGGTGGTAAGACTGTCGGGTTGCATACAATCTATTTTCGTACCCCGCAACAGGCGATTGAAGACCTGTCTAAACTGCTGAATAGCTCGAATTGAACCAACCTTAACCGAGAAGCGAGGTTCTGATGAATCTGATCGATCTTACCCTGAGTGAAAGCGCCGACCTGATCGACCGTAAGGAAATCTCACCGGTGGAGCTCACCCGGGCTTACCTGGAACGGGTCGAAAGGCTGGACTCGAAGCTGAACAGCTTTATCACGATCACTGCCGAGGCCGCTCTGGAAGCAGCCCGCCTGGCGGAGATGGAGATCACGCAACACGGTACGCGCTCGCGGCTGCATGGCATCCCAATCGCTTTGAAAGATCTTTACGAGACGCGTGGCGTGCGCACTACTGCCGGATCACTGTTTTTTAAGGACAATATTCCCGAACAGGACGGGTACGCTGTTGAGAAGCTTAATGCGGCCGGGGCAATCAACCTTGGCAAGCTGAACATGCACGAAATCGCACTGGGAGTGACCACCGTCAACCCGCATTTTGGAGCCTGCCACAATCCCTGGGATTTATCCAGGATCAGCGGCGGCTCGTCGGGGGGGTCTGGTGCAGCGCTGGCAGGACGCCTGTGTTTGGGGTCGATGGGCAGCGACACGGGTGGGTCGATCCGCATCCCGGCCTCTTTGTGCGGAGTGGTCGGGTTGAAACCGACACACGGTCGGGTCAGCCTGCGCGGCCTGATCCCGTTGAGTTGGAATCTCGATCACGCCGGGCCAATGGCGCGTAATGTGCGAGATGCAGCTCTCCTTTTTCAGGTAGTAGCCGGTTACGATCCGCTGGATCCCTACTCGGTGAACGTACCCGTGGACGATTACCTTGAGCGGATCGATGGAGGCGTGAGTGGCTGGCGAGTCGCCCTGGCGAGCGATGAGTTCTTCACCCAGGTCACGGATGTGGAGGTGCAGGCGTTGGTTCAGGCTGCTACCAGGGTCTTCGAGAACCTGGGTGCCCGGGTTGAAGCGGTGCCCTTTCCAGATGCGCGCCAGGCAGCTCAAGCCAACGGCTTGATGACTCCCAGCGATGGCGCGGCTTACCACCGCGAGCGCATGGCAAGTGCCCCAGAGCTTTTCGGTGAGGATATCCGCCATCGATTGGAAACCGGGGCAGCCTTCACCTCAACGGATTACATCCTTGCCCAGCGCACGCAATCTGTGCTGCGCTACCAGTTCACCCGTTTTTTTGAAGAGTATGACCTGCTGTTAACCCCGACCACGCCTGTGACTGCCCCGCCCATTGAAGGGCCCAATGCTATTGAGCAAGCCCGTTTGCTGACCCGCTTCACATCCCCCTTCAACCTGACTGGCTTACCGGCTCTCTCTATGCCTTGCGGGTTCACTTCCCAGGGGATGCCGGTTGGCTTGCAGCTGGTGGGTGCGCCATGGGGAGAAGCCAGGCTTTTGCGGGCGGCTTATGCCTATGAACAGGCAGCGGAGTGGCAGCCGCGCTCACCGGTTATCTAACCCATGCGCTCTGCATACACGGTATACCTGATTCTAGAGGGCAGCATGGCGGTGTGTATGTCGATGATTTTCACTGCCAGCTCTCTCTATCAGGTCAGTGTTGCCAACCTGGAGCCATTGCAGCTTGTGCTGGTGGGCACGACATTGGAACTTGCGGTATTGCTATTCGAGGTGCCCACCGGGGTTGTGGCGGATATTTACAGCCGCCGCTTATCGGTGTTGGTTGGTATAGTTTTGATTGGAGTTGGTTTTATCCTGGAGGGATCGATCCCTCTTTTTACCACGATCTTGCTGGCGCAGGTTGTGTGGGGTGTTGGCTATACTTTTACCAGCGGCGCCACCCAGGCCTGGATCAGCGATGAGATCGGCGAAGAAGCTGCGGGACAGGCTTTCTTGCGCAGCAACCAGCTTGGACAGTTCAGTGCCCTGATTGGCATCGTAGCTGGCATGCTGTTAGGCAGCATCTCGGTCAATCTGCCAATCATCGTTGGCGGGGCGCTGATTGTGCTGCTGGGAGTCATCCTTGCCCTGGTCATGCCGGAGACTGGTTTCACACCCACGCCACGCCAGGAGAGGAGCACCTGGGAAAACATGCTGCACACGTTCCGGGCAGGGACGGCTGTGGTGCGGAAACGCCCGGCATTGCTAACGATTCTGGGAATTGGCCTTTTCTACGGGCTTTACAGTGAAGGTTTTGACCGTTTGTGGACCAAGCACATGGTGGATGAGATTGGTTTCCCGGCTATTGGAGCTCTGCAACCTGTCGTTTGGTTGGGGTTGATGCGCGCCGGGGGCATGCTGCTCTCGGTGGGGGCGGTTGAGCTCATCCGCCGGCGCATCCAGATCGACCGGCATCAGAGCATTGCCCAGGCGATGCTGGCGATCACTTGTTTGTTAATTTTGGGGTTGTTTATCTTTGCCCTGGCACCTGCCTTCGGGTTGGCAGTGCTGGCATATTGGCTGATTTACGTCACCCGCAACATGGTCGAACCGCTTTACACTGCCTGGGTTAACCAAAGGCTCGATTCGCGCGTCCGGGCTACGGTGATCTCGATGAGCGGGCAGGTGGATGCGATCGGGCAGGTTGCCGGTGGACCATTGGTAGGCATGATCGGCAGCATGTTCTCGGTACAGGCCGCTATCGCCTTGACCGGTTTGATTCTGTCGCCTGTATTGGCGCTGCTTGCTCGTACCAGGCGAATGGAGATTAAGCCTCTCGAAGAAGCTGCTGAGTTGCCAGCAGATTGATTTTATTTCCTGCATTTTGGAGAAAGAATGAAAATACCCAATACCCAAGAACAAACCATGATACGCGATCTGGGCGATGGCCTGGTTCTGCGCCGTTCCAGCGTGCAAGATGCTGATGCCCTGGCGGAGTTTAATGCGACGATCCATAGCGATGATGGGCCGGGGTATCCAGACGATAAGGTGGCAGCCTGGACTTCCGACCTGCTCACCCGCCCGCACCCTACTTTTGATGTGGGTGATTTCACGATCGTGGAAGATTCTGCTGGCGGAAAGATTGTCTCCACCACGAACCTGATCTCACAGACCTGGTCGTATGCTGGGATCAAGTTTAAGGTCGGTCGCCCTGAGCTGGTTGGAACGCTTCCGGACTACCGCAACCGCGGTCTGGTGCGGGCGCAGTTTGACGTAATCCACCAGTGGTCTGCCGAGCGAGGCGAGGTGGTACAGGCGATCACGGGTATCCCTTACTATTATCGCCTGTTTGGTTACGAGATGGCGATGAATCTGGGCGGGGGCAGGTTGGGCTATCTGCCACACGTGCCAAAATTAAAGGAGGAAGAGCAAGAAGCTTATAGTATCCGTCCGGCTGGGGTGGAAGATTTGCCCCTGATTATGGACTTGTATGAGCTGGGCTGCCAGCGCTCCCTGGTGAGCTGTGTGTGGAGCGAGCAGGAGTGGCGTTATGAGCTCAATGGCAAGAGCGAGAAAAACGTCAACCGTACTGAGCTGCGCGTCATTGAGACCCCAGCGGGTGAAACGGTTGGCTTTTTTGCGCACAGCTTCTTTAATTGGGCGAATGGTGTCACCCTGCCGCTATCGTTATACGAGCTAAACCCGGGGGTATCCTGGGCGGCGGTAACACCGAGCGTGATCCGTTATCTGAAAATAACCGGTGAGGCTTATGCACAGGCGTTGGGAAAAGAGCCGTTTGGCGCTTTTGGCTTCTGGCTTGGTGAGAGCCATCCGGCATACCAGGTGATCAAAGACCGCCTGCCGCGTGTGCGCAAGCCTTACGCCTGGTACTTGCGCGTGCCCGACCTGCCCGGTTTCCTGCGCCTGATCTCACCTGTGCTGGAAATGCGACTGAAGGATTCGGCATACGCCGGTCATACCGGCGAGCTGAAGCTTTCCTTCTACCGCAACGGCGTGCAGCTCAGCTTTGAGCAGGGACGGATCACAGCCATCCAGCCCTGGATGCCAACCCCATTTGGACATTCGGGCGATGCCGGGTTCCCGGGGCTGACATTTCTGCATCTGGTGTTCGGCTATCGCTCGTTTGAAGAGCTGGATAATGCTTTTGCAGATTGTTGGTCAGATAATGACAATGCGTTCGGATTATTGAGTGTCTTGTTCCCCAGGCAACCTTCCAATGTCTGGCCAATTGCTTGATCGAATATCGCTTTGATACTTACAATGTTGACCCTTGGAGTGATCTCGGATACGCATATACCTGATCGGGCGCGCAGCCTGGAGCAGCTCGCCCTGGATGTATTCCAGTTAGCCGGGGTCAGGGCTATCCTGCATGCCGGAGACGTCTCTGCGCCGCGAGTGATTTCTCAGCTCGAAGAAATTGCCCCGGTGCACGCCGTGCGTGGCAACCGGGACTGGGTGGCGTTATCGCACCTGCCCTACCGCAGCCAGTTGACCTTTGACGGCTTTAAGATCGGACTGACTCATGGGCATGGGCGCTGGTGGAATTACGTCGTGGACCGGGTGGATTACCTGGTCAATGGCTATCGTCTGGAGATGTTCCAGCCACGCCTGTTGCAAACATTCCCGGATGCGCAAGTGATTGTATTCGGGCACACCCATCGCCCGCTGGTGCATTGGGTTGGTAATGTGTTGTTGTTTAATCCGGGTTCACCCCATTTTCCGGATATCCAAACCATCGCCCCCAGCGTGGGCTTATTGCGCCTGGACGCTGGGGGCGAAATCATTGCGGATATCGTTTTTCTGGATTAGGCTCAACCTGGCGGTTTGCACTCCTAACCGGGTACGGGAGTTCTCTGGTGCTTGACGGGCACATCTGCGTACACCGGAACA
>JBFYSV010000012.1:0-29519 GCA_041301185.1 Anaerolineae bacterium | reverse complement strand
TTTTTGGGGGTTTTGGGGGGGGGGGCCCCCCCCCCCAACACCCCCAATACCCTCCGGAACTGCGTAACTCCTAAATAGATTATTCCGTCATTAACAGAATTTAGGATCAACTAAATTAGATTTTAGTCTATTCTGGACGTTTGTCAAGTGGCGATTTCGGATTACAATTGTCTGAATAACTCCGCCTGGCAAGTTTAAACCATTATCACTTGACGTTATACATTGACAACCACCGCGCAAACTCTTAAAATCTGCCCATAACTCGGGGGTCGCCTGCCCCAGCCCGCCAATTCCTTAAGGAGAGAAACATGGACCAGCCAGCAAAAGATCAGAAACAGATGGAAGGCGAGGTGTACTATCCTGCGCCCGAGGTGATCGCCGCAGCTCATATAAAAGACTACGCTTCGCTATACCAACGCTCGCTGGAAGACCCGCAAGGCTTCTGGGCTGAACGCGCCGAGGAGCTGGAATGGTATAAAAAGTGGGACCAGGTGCTGGATGACAGCAACCCGCCGTTCTACAAATGGTTTGTGGGCGGCAAGACCAATATTGTGCACAACGCCCTCGACCGCCATCTGAAGACCTATCGCAAGAACAAGCTGGCCTTGATCTGGGAAGGCGAGCCGGGCGACACGCGCACCTATTCGTACTTTGCTCTCAACCGCGAGGTGTGTAAGTTTGCCAACGTGCTGCGCAGCATGGGCGTGCGCAAGGGAGATATCGTCACCATATACCTGCCGCGCATCCCCGAGCAGGTGATCGCCATGCTGGCTTGCGCCAAGGTCGGTGCAGCGCACAGCGTGGTGTATGGCGGCTTCAGTGTCGAGGCACTGGCTGAGCGAATCCAGGATGCTGAAAGCCGCCTGCTGGTCACCGCCGATGGCGGTTGGTTGCGCGGTAAGGTCATCGGCTTGAAAGAGATCGCCGACGAAGCGATCTCTCGCCAGGGCACCATCGAGAGCGTGATTGTGGTGCGGCGCACGGCGCAAGACATCTACATGGAAGCCGGTCGTGATTACTGGTACCACGACCTGATGAGCCTGCCCATCGCCAATAGCCCGTTTTGCAGCACCGAGGAGATGGATGCCGAGGACCCTCTCTTCATCCTGTACACCTCCGGCACTACCGGACGACCCAAGGGTGTGGTGCACACCCACGGCGGCTACATGGTCTACATCTATACCACCTTGAAATATGTCTTCGATATCAAGGATGAAGACCGCTATTGGTGCGCCGCAGACCCGGGTTGGATCACCGGGCACAGCTACATTGTCTACGCCCCATTGCTCAACGGTGCGACCAGCTTTATGTATGAGGGCGCGCCTAACCACCCCTACCCCAACCGCTGGTGGCGGATGGTCGAAAACTATGGCATTACCATCCTTTATACTGCCCCAACAGCCATCCGCGGGCTGATGCGCTTTGGGGACGCCTGGGCGCGGCGCCACGACATGAGCAGCCTGCGCCTGCTAGGCAGCGTGGGCGAGCCGATCAACCCCGAGGCCTGGAAATGGTACTACACCGTCATCGGTCGCGAGCGCTGCCCGATCATGGACACCTGGTGGCAGACCGAAACTGGCGGCTTCATGATCTCGCCCCTGCCAATCACCCCGCTCAAGCCCGGCTCGGCTACCAAGCCCCTGTTTGGCATCAATGTGGATGTGGTCAACGACGACGGCGTGCCAGTACCGGCAGGCGAGGAGGGCTACCTGGTGATTAAAAAGCCCTGGCCTGGCATGCTGCGCACCATCCTGAACGACCCTCAGCGCTACAAAGACCAGTATTGGGGCAAGTTTGGAAATATGTACCAGGCAGGCGATTCAGCTCGCAAGGATAAGGATGGCTATATCTGGGTCATCGGGCGCATGGACGATGTGATCAAAGTCAGCGGCTACCGCCTGGGCACTGCCGAGGTGGAGAGCGCCCTGGTAAGCCACTCTGCTGTGGCGGAGGCAGCCGCGATTGGCTTGCCGCACGAGATCAAGGGCAACGCCATCCACGCCTATGTGATTCTCAAAGCTGGGGCAGAGAAAAGCGATAAGCTCGCCGAGGAGCTGCGCGCCCACGTGGCGCACGAGATCGGTCCCATCGCACGCCCCGAGGATATTACTTTCGTAGATAGCCTGCCCAAGACTCGGTCTGGCAAGATCATGCGCAGATTACTCAAAGCTCGTGCACTTGGGCTGCCTGAGGGAGACAAAAGCACACTCGAAGAATAGCATATATGCCTGTCCGGTACAGCCGCCTGGCTACACCGGACAGGCGTTTTTATTCCTCAGCCAGCAATGCCACCCGCTTGCGCACCAGCCATAGCGGAATGATCGCCCCAGCTGCGCAAACTGCTCCACCGAGCAGCATACCAATGATTTGTCCAACAAACTGAGGTCCCCCAAAAGCACTCACCAGCAGCGCTGGTCCAAAGAAGAGAGCCAGGCTGATGATCAGGAACAGGAAGCTGGCCAGCGCCCCCAAACATCCAACACTACCTTGCGAGATTTTGCGCGGGTCCTCCCAGTCAAAGTTTGCCCCCAGCACGCCAAAAGCCAGGTTCAGCCCGGCGGTACCGGCAATGGTCAACGCCACCACTGCCAGGCTATATATCAATGTTCCAAAGCTGGTGGTCTGCACCAGCGAGATAATCACAAGAAACCCCCAGCCCAGCACCAGGGTGGGCAGGTATGCCACCAGGAACTTGGCACCAAGCAGCTTCACCTGGCTTACCGGGGAAGTCTTAAGAATCCAATAGCTTTTACCTTCTTGCGAAAAACCCATCCCCGCCAGGCGCGAGACCAAGGACCAGCTCACGAACAGGGCAATACCCACATTGGCGTACACCATGAGGTTACCTAAGACTTCCATGAACACTGGCGGTGCTTCGCCTCGTCCTGCAGGAGGCTCACCCCCGCTGCGCAGCAACATGAAAGCGTAGACAACTCCCAGGATCAGCGGGGTAACCAGTTGCGACATACTGCGCAAATCCCGGCGCAGCACCATAAAATCCTTGACCAGGATGCCCCGCACCGCGGCCGGTACGAGGCGGTTAACCACAACAGCCAACCCTGAGTTGTGAGCCTCTACGCGCCGAGAGGCACGGGCTGGTTTCTTGGGGCGGATACTGACCTGCACCCTGGCCCAGCCGGAATAATACAGCCTCTCGGCAAAAACCAGAGAGAGGCTAAAAATGCCTAATGTTAACCCCATGGTAACAGCCAGCAGCCCAACCCCGGTCAGCCACTGGCTCTCGCCGATCGCTGTCAGGCCGCGTCCCGCCCATGCCAGGGGCGACCAGGGTGTATTGATGCGTTCTAGCTGCGTAAACGCCTGCATGGCTTGCTCGCCCGAGACATCGGCGTAGTTGACTAACTGCCCGGATTGCGAGCAGGTGAACGATACAATCGCCACCAGAAAACCGAGCACCTCTGCCACGCGCCGGGCTGGGAAGATACGCACAACTGCCATCACCAGCAGGCTTGCCAGGCCGGCCGCGGCCATTGCCAGGAGCGCCAGCTCGATTATTACCAGCGGGTAATACAGCAGGTTATACCCCTGTGCTGCTCCCAGCCCAAACAACACCGGCAGTGCGAACAGCGAGATGAGCAGAAAATTCGGCAGGATTGCCTGGAGCTGCTTGGAGATAAAAACCGCTCGAATGGGGATTGGGGCGCTCAGCAGGAATTCCATATCGCCAGCCAAATACAATGCCTGCAGCAGCACGCCAAATCCGGTCATCAAGATGCCAATAAACGCCACTGTTACTACCACCACCGGCACACTGTATAGCAAATAGGTGGTATCTCCAATAAACTCGGCAATCTGTGGCGAGCGCAGAAAATCGAGTAGCAGCCAGCTCAACCAGAAGGCAAAGGCTAACCCACCCAGCGCTAAGAGCAGCAGGACCAGCGTGCCAATCTTGCCGCGTAGCTTGGCACGGCGGAAACCGCTGATCAAGATCACCCATCGCAGACGCAGCAGCTTGCTGACATAGCGCCACAGGTTAGAGCCGGGTTGCACACCTGTCAGAGAGTCAATGCTCACCTCAACACCTCGGTGATCTCAGCGTACTCTGCGCCGCCGGTCAGGCTCAGGAAGATATCCTCCAGGCTGGTTTCCCCCTTGCCGATCGAGCGCAGTTCATCCATAGAGCCAACCGCGATCAGCTCACCTTTGTTGATGATGCCTATCCGGTCGCACATCCGCTCAGCAATCTCCAGGATATGTGTGGAGAGGAAAACTGCTGCGCCGCGATTTGCTATCTGGCGTAGCATATCTTTGATTAAACGCGCCGAGCGCGGGTCCAATCCGACCGTTGGCTCATCCAGCACCAGGACTTTAGGGTCATGCACCAACGCCGCCGCCAGGGCTGTCTTCTGTTGCATGCCGTGACTATACGAGTCGATCGTATCATCGCCCGCCTCCTCCAGATCAAACAGGCGCAGTAGCTCCTCCATGCGCCGCTCGTTCTGCTGGCGATCCATCTCGTACAGGTCGCCCACAAACCGCAACAGCTCCCTGCCCGAGAGCTTGGGATATAAATTGGGCGTATCGGGGACGTATCCACAAGCCGTCTTGGCTTGCAGAGGCTGGGTTTGCACATCATATCCGGCAACGCGCACATTGCCCGAGGTGGGCTGTAAAAGCCCGACGATCATCTTGATCGTGGTCGTCTTGCCGGCCCCATTCGGACCCAGGAAACCAAAAATCTCTCCGCCGCGAACTTCAAAGCTGACATCATTGACTGCCACTTTATCGCCATAGCGCTTGACAAGATTTTGCGTTTGAATCAAGGGGGTATTGCCAGTGCTATTCAAATCACATGCTCCATGCTGAACCGGTATTCAATCTTTTAAACACTCGCAACTTAGGGTATTATACTCTCAAGATCAGCATGTGTCAGACAGCGTCACCGCGCGTCGTTGGCTGGCAGAGGGACAAATTCATCCACATGAAAAAATTTGGGAGGCGCAATGAATTACCGCACGTTTGGCAGGTTGGGATGGCAGGTCAGCGAGATCGGCTACGGTATGTGGGGCCTGGCTGGCTGGACAGGATCAGATGAGCAAGAAAACCGTCTGGCTTTACAGCGCTCGGTGGAGCTGGGTTGTAATTTCTTTGACACTGCCTGGGCTTACGGGGAGGGGCGCAGCGAAGCGATGCTTGGCGACCTGCTACGCGCCAATCCAGGCGAGCAGCTGTACACCGCCACCAAAATACCCCCAAAGAACCGCAAGTGGCCGAGCCGGCGCGAGCACACACTGGACGATTGCTATCCGCCTGAATACATCCGCGAGTACGTACACAGCAGCCTGAAAAATGCCGGGGTAGATTCCTTTGACCTGGTCCAGTTCCACACCTGGGAGGACTCCTGGCTGGATGACGCCCGTTGGGTGGCGGCCATGGATGAGCTGCGCCGCCAGGAGGTTATCCGCTCGGTTGGGATCAGCATCAACCGCTGGGAGCCGTGGAATGGTGTCAAAGCTGCGCGCAGCGGTTTGATCGACGCCGTTCAGGTAATCTACAATATCTTCGACCAGAATCCGGAAGACGAGCTATTCCCTGCCTGCCGGGAGATGAATGTGGCGGTCATCGCCCGCGTCCCCTTCGATGAGGGCACCCTGACCGGCAATCTAACTTTGGATAGCAAGTGGCCCAAAGGTGATTGGCGCAACACCTATTTTGTGGCTGAAAATCTCAAGAATAGCGTGGAACGTGCCGAACGCCTCAGACCACTGGTGCCGCCTGACGCCAGCATGGCAGAGATGGCCATGCGCTTTATTCTCAACAACCCAGATGTGAGCACCATCATCCCCGGAATGCGCACAGTCCAGCATGTCGAAAGCAATCTGGCGTGCAGCCAGGCAGGACCCCTGCCAGATGCCCTCCACCAGGAGCTGCGCAAGCACCGCTGGGACCGCACGCCAACCAGATGGTCACAGTGAGGCTTGTTTTACCCGGTTGACCATCCCGGCACTCTATGGCATAATCCCGCCATCACAATCTACACAGGCTTTGATGGAAACGAGTAAGCCGCTCTGCGTTTGCCAGCGACCCCGGGATGGTGTGAGCCGGGGCAGACCAGCGTGCTGAACATCCTTCCGGAGCTGCAATCTGAAACGGTTCGATCCGTAAGTAAGAACGCCGGTCCCGCCAGCCGTTAGCCAGGGCGAAGGTGCATTGATGGGGTGATTCGTGTTTTATCCCTCATCATTGGATGTGCCGGTCCGAGGTGCCCGCTTTGCGGGAACCAGGGTGGTACCGCGGGTATGACCTTCAACATGCTCCCGTCCCTGATATAGGGACGGGATTTTTTATTCATCTGAGGAGAAATTATGCCCTTCAAAGAAATCCCAGCCAAGGTCGATTTTCCAGCTCAGGAGCGCGAGCTGCTGGAGTTCTGGAAGCAAACCAACGCCTTCCAAGATCTGTGTGAGCTTCACAAAGATGATCCTCCCTGGTCGTTCATCGACGGGCCGATCACTGCCAATAATCCCATGGGCGTTCATCACGGCTGGGGGCGCACGTACAAAGACTTGTTCCAGCGATTCTGGGCCATGCGCGGCCATAAGCTGCGCTACCAAAACGGCTTCGACTGCCAGGGTCTGTGGGTCGAAGTCGAAGTCGAGCGCGAGATGGGTTTCAAATCCAAGAAAGATATTGAAGACTATGGTCTGGAGCAGTTCGTGCGTAAATGCAAGGCGCGCGTCCTGCGCTACGCTGCGGTACAAACCGATCAATCGATCCGCCTGGGATACTGGATGGACTGGAATGACCCTGACCATCTTCGCTGGCTTGCTGACCAGCTCATGGAAAACCCAGGTCAGACGATTACCGTGCCAGGTCCGCAAGGACCGGTAACCGACACGGTTGAGCAAGTTGTAGGACGGCTGGGTCTGGCTGAGCTGGGCGGCAGCTACTTCACCTTCTCCAACGAAAACAACTACATGATCTGGACCATGCTGAAAAAATGCTGGCAGAAGGGGTGGCTTTACCGCGGCGCGGATGTGATGCCGTGGTGCCCGCGCTGCGCCACTGCGATCAGCCAGCACGAGATCGTTACCGACGGCTACGCCGAGCTAACCCATCGCGCGGTCACCCTGCGCTTCCCGCTCCGTAACAGCAAGGGCGGGCAGCGGGTGGACCCGCAGACCGGTTTGCCCGAATCGCTGCTGGTCTGGACAACCACTCCCTGGACCCTCACCAGCAACGTAGCGGTGGCGGTTGGTCCCGACCTGACCTATACCAAGGTGCGCCAGGGGTACGAGGTTCTGTATCTCTCTAAAGGCACCCTGCACATGCTACGCGGGGATTACCAGGCGCTGGAGGAGCTGCCAGGTTCTCAGATGGTCGGCTGGACATACGATGGTCCGTTTGATGAGTTGCCCGCTGCCCAATCAGCCGGCGGGCACACCCACCTGACCGAGCTGACCAGCAAGATTGCCCAAAACGCCGTACAGGCCCACCAGGTAATCCCCTGGAATGAGGTCGGCGAGACCGAAGGCACCGGTCTGGTGCATATCGCCCCCGGCTGCGGCGCGGAAGACTTCCAGCTTGGCAAAGAGCACGGCCTGCCTTTTGTCGCCCCGCTGGACGACGAAGGCTATTTCGTCGCTGGTTTCGGTTGGCTCTCCGGGCAGCACGTCTCCCAAATTTCCACACCAATTTTTGAAGACCTGCAACGCAAGACGTTACTCTACCATGTCGAGGCATACACCCACCGCTACCCCACCTGCTGGCGGTGCAAGACCGAGTTGGTATTCCGCCTGGTGGACGAGTGGTTCATCAGTATGGGTGAAATTTACGACAAACCCCGCCAGGAGATCACTGAAGAGGAGAAGGAGCGCAGCCTGCGCTACCAGATCATGGATGTGGTCGACCAGATCAAATGGATCCCGGAGTTCGGCTACTCGCGCGAGATGGATTGGCTGCGCAATATGCACGACTGGCTGATCAGCAAAAAACGCTATTGGGGTTTAGCCCTGCCGATCTGGACCTGCTCAGAATGTGGGCATTACGAAGTCATTGGCGATGAGGTCGAGTTGCAGCAGCGCGCCGTATCCGGATGGGATACGTTTGCCGGGCATACTCCCCACCGCCCGTATATCGATTCAGTCAAGCTGGAATGCCCCCGCTGCCAGGCTACCATGAGCCGCATCGCCGATGTGGGCAACCCCTGGCTGGATGCTGGCGTTGTGCCCTTCAGCACTATGGGCTATCGTTCTGACCCGGAGTACTGGCGCACCTGGTATCCGGCAGACTGGATCAGCGAGTCATTCCCGGGGCAGTTCCGCAACTGGTTTTACAGCCTGCTGGCAATGGCAACCGTGATCGACCGCAGCCCGCCCTTCTTACAAAACTTTGGCTACGCCACTCTGCTGGCAGAGGATGGGCGCGCCATGCACAAATCCTGGGGCAACTCGATCGAGTTCAACGAGGCCGCCGACAAGATGGGGGTCGATGTGATGCGCTGGCTATTCTGCGCGCACAAGCCAGAAAACGACCTGCTCTTCGGCTTTAACCGCGGCGACGAAGCCCGGCGGCGCTTCCTGATCCCGTTGTGGAATGTATACAGCTTCCTGGCAACCTATGCCAGGTTAGACGGTTGGGAACCGACCCTCACCCCCCTCTCCCACGACGTGGGAGAGGGGGGCAGGGGGGGTGAGGGTTTCAACCCCGCCTGCCCCGAAGGCCCCACCCCGCCCAGCGAAAACCTGCTCGACCGATGGATCATCGCCCGCCTTAATCAAGTGGTCGGCTGGGTCACCCAGGCGCTGGAAAACTCCGACCCGCTGGATGCGTCCCTGGCTATGGAGTCCATGCTGGATGATCTGAGCAACTGGTACGTACGACGCAGCCGGCGCCGTTTCTGGAAGAGCGAGCACGACACCGATAAGAACACTGCCTACGCCACCCTGTACCACGTGATGGTCAAGTTCACCCGCCTGCTCTCGCCGTTCATCCCCTTTATCACGGAGGCCATTTACCAGAACCTGGTATGCTCAGCCTACCCGCAGGCTTACCAGAGCGTCCACCATACTGCCTGGCCTCAGGAGGATCGATCTACCATTGATACCAGCCTGATCGAGCAGATGGAGCTTGCCCGCCAGGTTGCCAGCCTGGGCTTGAGCGCCCGCAACACTGCCGGGTTAAAAGTCCGCCAGCCGCTCGCCAGGGTATTGGTCTATGCCGGTAGCCGGCGTAACTTGGACCCTGAGATGGTGGATATCGTGATGGATGAGCTCAACGTCAAAGCCTTCGAGTTCGTTGAGGAAGCTGGCAAGCTGGTCACCTACCGCATTCTGCCGGATAACAAGCTGCTCGGTCCGCGCTTTGGAGCGCAATTCCCCAAGGTGCGCGGCGCGCTGGCAGCTTTAGACCCGGCAAAGGTGGCGAGTGCAGTCGCTGCCGGGCAAACGCTAAGCCTGGAGGTGGATGGCGAGATGGTTGAGCTGGCGCCTCAGGAAATCCTGGTGGAGACAAAACCCGCCGAAGGGCTGGCAGTCGCTGCCGATAAACTGGCAACGGTAGCCGTAGATGCCACCTTAACCCCCGAGCTGAAAGCCGAAGGTCTGGCGCGCGAGATCGTACGCCGCATCCAGGCCATGCGCAAGGATGCCGGTTTCGATATCTCCGACCGCATCACCACCTATTACCATACCCACGAAGAGCTGGCCGCGGTCTTCCTGTCCTGGCAAGAATACATCATAGCTGAGACACTGACCACCCGGCTGGTCGCCAGCGAGCCTGTAGAAGAAGCTTATCTCGAGCGCCACAGAGTCGATGGGCAGGAGCTGGTGCTGGGGATCAAGCGTAATTAAAATCAACAAGTCGAGGCGCCCATGTTTAAGCCGGTCTCTCCCAAGCTCAATATCACCCTGATGGAAGAAGACGTCCTGCGCTACTGGAAGCACGAGCAGATCTTCGAAAAATCCAGCGCCCAACGCCAGGACGGTGCGGAGTATGTCTTTTACGAAGGACCACCAACCGCCAACGGCGTGCCGGGCGTCCACCATATCCTGGCGCGTGCTTTTAAGGACGTGTTCCCGCGCTACAAGAGTATGCGTGGCTACCATGTGGTGCGCCGCGGCGGCTGGGATACCCACGGGTTGCCGGTCGAGATCGCGGTGGAGAAACAGCTCGGCTTCACCAGCAAAGCCCAAATCGAAGAGTATGGTATCGCCCGCTTCAACCAGATCTGCCGCCGCTCCGCTTTCAACTATATCCAGGACTGGGAGCGCCTGACCGACCGGATCGCTTTCTGGGTCAGTTTGCAAGATGCCTACGTCACTTTCACCAACGAGTATATCGAATCCGTCTGGTGGATCTTAAAAACCCTGTGGGAAAAAGACCTGCTCTACCAGGGACACAAAGTGGTGCCGTATTGCCCGCGCTGCGGCACACCGCTCTCCGACCACGAGGTATCTCTCGGCTATCAAGAAGTTGACGATCCATCCATATTCGTGCGCTTGCCGCTAGTTGACGAAGCCAGGACATCCCTGCTGGTGTGGACGACCACCCCGTGGACTTTACCGGGTAACGTGGCAGTCGCTGCCCACCCGGAGACAGAGTATGTCACCGTCGAGCGAAGCCTGCCTGAGGGCGGCACGGAGCGCCTGATCCTGGCCCGCCCCCTGGTGGAGAAAATCTTTGGCGATGAGCCGGTGCGGATTGTCGATACCTTTAAGGGGCGCAAGCTCAAAGGCAAGCGCTACAAACCGCTGTTCACATACCTGCTCCCCGATAAGCCCGCCTATTCCGTCATCCTGGGTGATTTCGTCACCACCGAGGACGGCAGCGGGCTGGTGCACATTGCCCCTGCCTTTGGCGCGGAAGACATGCAGGCTGCTCAGGAACTTGATCTGCCGGTGCTGATGACCGTGACACCCGAAGGAACATTCATCCCTGAGGTGCGCCCATGGAGCGGCAGGTTCGTCAAAGACGCCGACCCGCTGATCATCCAAGATCTTGATGCCCGCGGCCTGATGTTTCGTTCAGGCACGTACACCCATACCTACCCCTTCTGCTGGCGCTGCGAAACACCCCTGATCTACTATGCCCGCGGCACCTGGTATATCCGCACCAGCCAGTATAAAGACCGGCTGGTCGCCCTCAACCAGCGGGTCAACTGGGTTCCGGCGCATATCAAGAACGGGCGCTTTGGCAACTGGCTGGAGAACAATGTCGATTGGGCGCTGGGGCGCGAGCGCTACTGGGGCACGCCTTTACCAGTCTGGGAATGCGAGTTCTGCCACCGCCAGATCTGCGTAGGATCCATCGCCGAGCTAACGGAGCTGGCCGAAAAAGACCTCTCCGGGCTGGATCTTCACCGGCCTCACGTGGACGAGGTGCGTTTTCCGTGCCCGGATTGCGGACCGACCTCCGGCGCCCAGATGCAGCGCGTCCCCGAGCTGATCGATGTCTGGTTCGATTCAGGCTCAATGCCGGTCGCCCAGTGGCACTATCCTTTCGAAAATCAGGATGAATTCGCCCGCCAATACCCGGCGGATTTCATCTGCGAGGCGGTCGACCAGACCCGCGGCTGGTTCTACTCCTTGCACGCCATCAGCACCCTGCTCTTCGACCAGGAAGCCTTCCGCAACGTGATCTGCCTGGGGCTGGTGCTGGATGAGAACGGGCAGAAGATGTCTAAAATGCGCCGCAACGTGGTCGACCCGTGGGAGGTCATCAACCAGCACGGCGCGGATGCTTTCCGCTGGTACCTGTACACTGCCAGCCCGCCCGGGCAGGAGCGGCGCTTTTCCAGCAACCTGGTGGGTGAGGTGGTGCGCAATTTCACCCTGACCCTGTGGAATGTGTACTCGTTCTTTGTCACCTACGCCAATTTGGACGGCTGGTCGCCCCAGGCGAGCGGCGACACCCAAAATGAACAATCCTACACCAACCTGGATCGCTGGTTGCTCTCCGAGCTGCACACCCTGATCCAGAGTGTGACCGAAGCTTTAGAGAACTATGATGTCACCGGGGCGACCCGCCCGATCCAGGGCTTTGTGGATGACCTGTCCAAATGGTTCCTGCGCCGCTCGCGCCGCCGCTTCTGGAAGAGCGAAACGGACGCGGATAAGCAATCGGCTTATGCCACCCTCTATGAAACACTGGTTGCTCTGAGCAAGCTGCTCGCCCCCAGCATGCCTTTCCTGGCGGAAGAGCTATACCAGAACCTGGTGCGCTCCTGCGACGACCAGGCTCCACAATCGGTACACCTGGCAGATTGGCCTGTGGCCGATCCAGCCTGGATCGACCCGACACTCAACAACGAGATGCACCTGGTGATGAAGCTGGCGTCATTGGGTCATGCAGCCCGCAACCAGGCGGGCATCAAAGTGCGCCAGCCGCTCAGCGAAGCCGCCTTCTCGGTGAGCAACCGGGAGGAGGTCCAGGTTCTGGAGAAATTTGCCGACCTGCTGTCTGACGAGTTAAACGTCAAACAGGTGCGCGCCCTGGGCTCGGCAGGTGAGGCGGTTTCATACAGCCTGAAGCCTCTGCCGAAGCAGCTCGGGGGGAAATACAAGTCGCTTTACCCCAAAATCAGTGCCGCGATTCTCAACCTGGATACCGAGGGCGCGGCGCGGGCTCTTCTCAGCGGGCATAACCTGCTGGCAGCCGTGGAGGGGCAGGCATACACCATCTTGCCCGAAGACGTAGAGGTGCGCACGGAGGCTCGGACTGGCTACGTCGTCGCCTCAGAAGGGGCTTACCTGGCAGCCCTCAAAACCGAGCTGACTCCCGAGCTGGTTCAGGAAGGTCTGGCGCGCGAGTTTGTGCGCCATGTCCAGGAGCTGCGCAAACAAGCCGGGCTAGACATCGCCGACCGCATTCACCTGTCTGCGGTCGCCACCTCGCTACTGGCGGATGCCATTGCCGCCCACCGCAGCTATATCGTGGGAGAAACCCTGGCGCGCTCTTTAGATGACCATCCGCTCAAGGCTGCCCCCACTGTGTTCACTGCCGCCCTGGAATTCGATGGCGAGCGCGCCCAGGTCAGCCTGTACAAGGCGACCTGAGCATGTCTTACATCGATTGGCTGCGCAGCCGGGTGGGTCATCACAAAATCGTGCTGACCTTCACCAGCGTCATCCTGCGCGACGGGCAAGACCGGATCTTGCTGCAACAGCGCAGCGATTTCGATGCCTGGGGGCTGCCGGGCGGTGTGCTGGAGTTTGGCGAGAGCATCCTGGACTGCGCCCGCCGCGAGCTGCACGAAGAAACCAGCCTGACCGCCGGTGACCTCAGCCTGGTGGGGGTGTATTCCGAACCCGAGTTCGATGTCCTCTACCCCAACGGCGACCAGGTGCAGCAATACACGATCTGCCTGCAAGGTCGGATGATGGCAGGTCGTCTTCAGGCAGACGGGCTGGAAAGCCGCGCCGTGCAGTTCTTCTCACCCGGCGAGCTGCCCCTCTCGCAAATCCCATCCTGGTACCGGGCCATGCTGAACGATCTGCTGTGCGCTGCCGGTGAGGCGGCTGGTTTTGGCCTGCCCGTTTCGCAAGCCGTTCTCTTGCCCCAAGTTGACACGATGCGCAGCCTGTTGGGCGGAGAGCCGTTCATCGGCGCGGCCGTCGCCGCGGTGACCCTCAACCGGGAAGGCAAGTTTCTCGTAACCCGTTCTCTGGAAACAGGCGAATGGTGCTTCCCCCTGCGCTACCTGGATATCGGCGAGAATGCCGCTCATGCTGCCCAGCGCGCTTTGAATGAAGAAACCGGGCTGAGGGCAGAGCCGCAGCGCATCCTGGGCATCTACTCACCCCCCGAGGTCTGGGCGCACCCCCTGCACGGCGCCATCCAACCGGTGATCACCGTCTTTTCCTGCCCGCCAACCCAGGGCGAGCCGGTGACGAACCTGCCTGCCCATGCTGCCTGGATGCAGCCCGCTGAAATCCTCAGCCTGCCGCTCTCGCCCGTCCTTGCCGGGTTATGCCGCGCCATCGTGGAGCACCGGGAGTGCGCCCCTTTTGTGCGGTGATCCCAGCGCGCCGTCGTACCAGCGTGCGCCAAAGAAGTACAAGCCTATATTTGTCTCTTTACGGTCACTGTTGTTGAAAATCGGCGTTCAGCGCAGGGGGGCAATCTTTTTAGGCTTTGCCTCTTCCCCCATTAGTGCCCAATTTCGGCGAAGCTCATCCTGGTGTAAGGACGCCCATTCAATTACCATCCCCAAGGCGCGCGAGGGCAGATTGCCGTGAAAAACAGCTAAAGTGTTAATGGTGACCCATGCCTCATCGCTGCCATAGAAGGCATGAAAATGGGGCGGATTGTGATCATCGTAAAACATGCGGATGACGATGCCGTAGAAACGGCTTATCTCAGGCATAAGATGGGTCTTCTTTGAGGACAGGGAAAAGGTCTTCGGGCTGCTTGCCGGTCAGCTTTAGATAGAGCGTGTCGGCATCCAGATCGATCTCATCCGACCAAGCCAGCCATCTACCGTTGATTACCGAGACATTATTGAAATTCTCGGCTTGATCCCAATATTTGAATACACCTTTTCCGGCAAGGTGCGAGAGGTCAACCTCACCGCTAACACCATCCACAAACACGAGCCGGATCCTGTAACCTGCCAGCGGTTGCGCTTCTAAAATCTCAATCATCATCTACCTCGCCCAATATAACAATCATTTCCACTCTCAATTGGATTATACCGCAGGCAAATTCGAAGTTGGTAGGGTGGGTTGATGGAGTGCTCAACCCACCCTACCAATCACCCCACAAAAGCGCTCTTTTGGACCAATTTTTTGTCATATAATCGCCTCGAGCGGTGTTTATATTCATGAGCGCGTCCGCTGGCGCTGAGGTTGCCGTTGAGATTGACTGCAGAAAAAATCAAGCCTGAGAGCGCCCAAGACTCTTCCTCCTGGCTGGAGGATGCTTTCGACGAGCATTGGTCCCGGGTATATGCTGTGCTCTTCCGCCTGGTTGGAGAGCGGGCAGAGGCCGAAGACCTGGCTCTGGAGACCTTCTGGCGTCTATACAGCCACCATCCCAGGCTGGAGAAACCGGGCGGCATGGGTGGCTGGCTGTACCGGGTGGCAGTCAACCTGGGCTTCAACGCCCTGCGCTCCCGGCAGCGCCGCCAGCAATATGAATCGCAGGCGATGCTGGATGACCTGCAGGAGAAGCCCGAGTGGGATCCCGCCGAGCAGCTAGAGAAAGCCCAGGAGATCCAGAAGGTGCGCCAGGCGCTGCTGCGCTTGAAACCGCGCTCGGCCCAGCTCCTGGTGCTGCGTTACTCGGGCCTGTCTTACGCCGAGCTGGCTGAAGCGCTGGACATTGCCCCCGGATCGGTGGGAACGCTGCTGGTGCGCGCCGAGAGAGAATTCGAAGAGGTTTTTTTAGCCCTGTAAGGAGGTTTTCATGCACCTCACGGAAGGTCTCATCCGAACCTACCTGGACAATGAGATGGCAGCTCCCCAAAAAGAGCAGGCGAGATCGCACCTGGCATCCTGCCCGCAATGCCAAAAGCTGGCTGAGCAGGTCGCCGGGCAAACCAGGCAAGTTAGCGCACGCCTGTCGATGATCGATGATCCTCATCTCCAGAGTCTAAGACCGAATACCGCTCACGCTCGCCTACAAGCGCGAATTGCAGAAAAGGAGAAATTAACCATGCGTCAAAAAATATTTTCAAGCCGCTACCGGCCTGTTTGGGTAGCGATTGGGTTGGTGCTTGTCCTGGCAGTCGCCCTGGCTTTTCCACCTGTTCAGGCGATTGCCAATAGCTTCCTCGGCTTGTTCCGAGTACAGCAGTTCACCGTTGTGCAGGTCAACCCCGGGGACCTGCCGGAGCAGCTTGGCAGCTCCACCCAGCTGGAGCAGATGTTCACCGACAACGTCGTTGTGGAGGAGCATGGTGAGCCGCAAGATGCCGCCAACCGCGATGAAGCCAGCCAGCTGGCGGGCATCCCGGTGCGCCTGCCAACCCGCTGGGACAGCCCGCCCGCTTTGAAGGTAACACCCGGCGGCGAGATCACCTTCAATGTTGACCTGCAGCTGACCCGCGCCCTGCTGGAAGAGATCGGGCGCAGCGATATCCAGCTGCCCGATGAGCTGGACGGTGCAACGGTACAGGTCAGCGTTGCCAGCGGGGTCACTGCCCTGTACGGCGATTGCGAATTCGACCCGGGGCAGGATCGACAGCAGGGTTTCGATCCGGATGACCCGAGCATGCCCTATCTGCCGGACTGCACCACCTTCCTGCAGATGCCCAGCCCCACCATTACTGCCCCACCCGGGTTGGACATCCCCAAGATCGGCGAGGCCTACCTGCAGTTGATGGGCATGTCGCCCGAGGAAGCCGCCAGCTTTGCTCAGACCGTCGATTGGAGCACCACCCTGGTTATCCCCATCCCGCGTTACGGCACCACCTACCGGGAAGTCCCCATCGATGGGGTTAATGGCACCCTGATTGTTCAGGATTCGGAGGAGCGCCCCGACCAGTACCTGCTGGTGTGGGTGAAGGACGGCATCCTCTACTCGATCACCGGATCCGGGGATGGAAGCTCAGCCTTACGGCTTGCGAATTCACTGGAATAGTGATCTAATTCGATAGTAACCTGCCCACCTGGAGCCAGATGAATGCACCTGGCTCCAGGCTTATCTGTTTGCTTTAACCATGCCTGCCTCCTTAGCCATTGAAACCCACGGGTTGCGCAAAGTCTACGGCGATAAAGTTGCCGTTATGGACCTTTCCCTGCAAGTTGAGCGCGGGGAAGTTTTTGGTTTTCTGGGACCCAACGGCGCGGGCAAGACCACCGTCGTCAAAATGCTGCTGGGCCTCACCCGGCCCAGTGGCGGCGCGGGGACCTTGCTCGGCTCGCCGCTCGGCGACTATCGCGGGCGAGCCAAAGTTGGTTTTCTGCCGGAGCACTTTCGCTTCCACGACTGGCTGACCGCCAGCGAGTTTCTCAAGCTGCATGCCGACCTATACCATATGCCCGCCCCAGTCAGCCGCCAGCGGATTCCCGAATTGCTGGACCTGGTGGGTCTGGCGCCGCACGCCACGAAAAAATTACGCCAGTTCTCTAAAGGCATGCTGCAGCGCATCGGTCTGGCTCAATCCCTGCTGAACGAGCCCGAGCTGGTCATCCTGGATGAGCCTACTTCGGGACTGGACCCGGTAGGGCGCCGGCTGGTGCGGGATATCATCCGCGACCTACGCCAGCGCGGTACAACGGTGTTTCTCAACTCGCACCTGCTCAGCGAGGTGGAAATCACCTGCGACCGGGTTGCCTTTATCAAGTTCGGGGAAGTGCTCCAGGTCAGCCCGTTGCAGTCGCTCCTGGAAGGCGAGTTGAGTGTAGAGATCCGCCTGCGCCAGCTTAGCCAGGAGGCAATCTCGGGCTTATCCCGCTGGAGCCGGAATGTGCGCCTCGACGGCGAGCATCTCAGCCTGACTTTACCAGGTGAAGCGGATATTCCAGCAATCAATCGCTACCTGGTCGAAAATGGCGCCGAAGTATTCTCTTTGCAGCCTCAGCACGTTTCCCTGGAAGACCTTTTTATCGAAATCGTCGGCACAGACGGGGGACTATGAAATCGAGCGCCTTCACCATTGCCCGCCTGACCTTTCGTGAAGCCTCCCGGCGCTGGATTCTGTGGGTGGCGCTATTGCTGGGGGTGGTCTTCCTGGTGGTCTACGGAATCGGCTTCAACGAGATTGATAAAGATATCACCCGGCAGGCAGGTGTCCAACCATTATTGGAATTCAATGAGATCTATAATTTCTTACTCATGGCGGGTCTTTATGCGGTGAATTTCTTGACCATCATGATGGCAGTCCTCACCTCAGTGGACACGCTTTCCGGCGAAATCTCGTCTGGAACGATCCATACCCTGGTGAGCAAACCCCTCCAGCGCTGGGAGATCGTCATTGGAAAATGGCTGGGCTTCTCCGGCATGCTTTTGCTCTACCTGCTGCTGATGGGTGGAGGCGTCCTGGCAACCACCTACCTGCTCACAGGCTACGCCCCTCCCGACCCCCTGCGCGGGCTGGCGCTGATGGCTTTCAACGCCATATTGCTGTTGAGCGTATCGCTGCTGGGAGGCTCATTCCTATCCACCCTGGCGAACGGCGTGCTTGTGTTTGGCCTCTACGGAATCGCGTTCATAGGCGGCTGGATCGAGCAGTTTGGCTCGTTGTTGAACAACCAGACTGCCATTAATATCGGGGTGATTTGCAGCTTGATCATGCCCAGCGAAGCGTTATGGAAACGGGCAGCCTACGAGATGCAATCTCCTGTGGTGGCTGCTTTGGGATTCTCTCCTTTCACGACCAACTCGGTGCCCAGCCCGCTAATGATCCTATACGCTGGAGTTTTCATGTTCGGTGCACTCTACCTTGCGATCCGCCAGTTCAGCCGCCGGGATCTATGAGTTGGCTGGCAATTGATCTCAGCCGACAATCCGACCTGTTTATCCAGCCGGTTTCCACGCACTTCTATAATCTCAGCCTAATCTAGCACCCCCACCAAATCAAGATATAATGGATAAAGTTTCCGAGAGATGAGACAAGCCGGCTCATCTCTATTTACATATCTTGTCCTGGGACTCCAAGGTTGGATAATCATTTGCATAGTTTGAAATCTATACGGGGAATATTTCCGTAATAATCAATACATTGGATATAAACGAAGAATGCCAGAAGAAATGATGCATCAGCAACCCAAACCAAGATCAGCGCTTTCCAGTCTACAGCGTCGCTGGGCAATTACTGCGACCCTCAGCGCGCTGTTCTTGCTTTCTGGCTATATTCTGCTCCAGGGCAACTGGCAGCCCTCTTTTACCAGGCAATGGCTTATCCAAGCCAGCCTGGGCCTGCTCTACTTGCTTTGGGTGCTGTGGCGCGGCCTTAGATACAACTATCGGGTGGAAGAAAACCACCTGCTGCCAGATTTCGGCTTCGGGAACAGCATGACCATCCTGCGTGGGGTCTTGATCGCTTGCCTGCTTGGGTTCTTGTTCTTGCCCTGGCCTCCCGGCAGAATTGCCTGGCTGCCTGCAGGGTTATACACTCTGGCAGTCCTGGCAGATTTCCTGGATGGATTCCTGGCGCGGCGCGCTCAGCGAGTGACTCGCCTGGGTGAAATCCTGGATATGAGCTTTGACGGGCTGGGCGTTCTGGTTGCCTCGCTGCTGGCGATCCAATACAGCCAGGTGCCCGGCTGGTATCTGCTGGTTGCCCTGGCGCGATATATTTTCCTGGTCGGCATCTGGCTGCGCCGGCGCCGGGGACTCCCCGTGCACGAATTGCAACCGAGCGTGCGCCGGCGGGCTTTCGCCGGGGTGCAGATGGGCTTCCTGTTCTTTATCCTGATGCCCATCTTCACCCCGCCCGGGACTTACATTGCAGCGGCAATGTTCGCGCTGCCTTTCCTGATTGGGTTTGGGTTCGATTGGCTGACGGTTTGCGGTGTGCGATTTGTAAACCGCCCTTCACAAGGCAGGCTAAAAGCCCTCAGCCTTGACCGGCTACCGATCCTGCTGCGCCTCCTGGCCGTTATACTGATCCTGGCAGAGCTGAACCGTTTTCTGGACCTGTATTCAGGGTGGCTGAGTGGTCAACTGGCACCCAGATTACCACAATCGCAGACAGGACTCCTGCTGCTCATTGCTCTGCAGAGCCTGGTACTGGTTACTCTGGCTTTAGGGGTGAGCGGGCGGGTTGCTGGCATCGTAGGGCTGTGCCTGTTAGGCATCCAGCAGCTGATCGCCAGCCTGACTCCAGCCCAGATTGCTTTGGCCCTGCTTTACACAGCGATCCTTTACCTGGGAACCGGCGCGTTGTCCTTATGGAAACCGGAAGACCGGCTGATCTTCTCCCGAGCCGGGGAGCGGCCTGGGGAGAGCCCCACATGAACACCCTGCGCAAGCTGTGGAAACCGCGCTACCTGGTATGGATAGTGGCTTTACCGTTCTTGTGGTGGGCGCTGCGCCAGATACCGGTGGGCGAAATCTGGTCCACCCTGAGCGCATTGACCCTGGGGCAGCTCCTGATCCTGGCAGGGATAAACCTCGCGGTCTTGCTGCTCTTCACCAGCCGCTGGTGGGTGATCCTGCGCAGCCTGGGCTGCCGACTGCCCTTCATCTCCTTGATCGCTTACCGGCTGGCAGGATTTGGCATTAGCTATTTCACTCCCGGCCCGCAATTTGGCGGCGAGCCGCTCCAGGTTCACCTGACGCGTGAGCGGCACGCTGTTCCTGCGCCCTCGGCGCTGGCGGCGGTATCGATGGACAAGATCCTGGAACTGCTATCCAATTTCAGCTTCATCCTGCTGGGCGTATGGGTGGTTTTGCGCAGCCAGGTTGCCCAGGTTAATTTATCCCTGCCGCTGATTATGCCTGCCGCGGTATTATTCGCCCTGCCGGCAGCCTACCTGACCGCCATCTGGTTCGGCCAGCAGCCGCTCACCCGCCTGATCCACCTGCTCCCCGCCCGCCTGGCCTGGCACCCGGCAGTCCAGAAAACGAGCCGGGTGCTGGCGTTGGCTGAAGAGCGCATGACCAGCTTTTGCCGGCACAGTCCAAAGGCCTTCTTGCAGATTATCCTGCTCTCTGCGCTCACCTGGCTGTTGGTCATCTTCGAGTACTGGCTCAGCCTGTACTTCCTCGGATACAACCTGCAGGCATACCAGGTCATTAGCTTATTGACCGCAGCGCGCATCGCCTTTATGCTCCCCTCGCCGGGCGGGTTGGGGACGCTGGAAGCCAGCCAGGTGCTGATGTTCGAGGCGTTAGGGTTCAACCCCGCCCTCGGCATCAGTATCAGCCTGCTGGTTCGCGGGCGCGACCTGCTGCTTGGCGGCATAGGGTTGTGGATAAGCGCCCTGCTGGTGCAACGTGTACCGGTAAACAGCCTGCCCTCCCAGGCAGGGGATTAATCCATATTCTTTAGGAGATTTGACCATGCCCAAAATTACTGGAATGCAAATCGGAATCATTGTCCTGACGATCGCCACCGCCCTGATTCACCTGGTATTGGCTTTTGTGTATCCGGATCCACAAATGATGGTGCTGTTCATCCTGAACGCTGCCGGTTTCCTTATACTACTCGTGGCGTACTTTTTGCCTCAGCTTGCCGGCTATCGCAACATCACTCGCTGGCTGTTGATTGCCTTTGCAGCAGTCACCATCATCGGTTACTTTGTGGTCAACGGCGTCAAGATGGACCCGCTCGGGTTGATCACGAAAGCCATCGAGGTTGCCTTGATCGTCTTGCTGTGGTTAGATGGGCGCAAATAGATTGAATTTGGTTCGTATGGAAAAGGGTTAAGAAATTTCATGAAACATTTGTCGGTCGAGCGCAAAGTATGCGCGCGCATCCCCAACGAGCACGGCGAGTTTCAGCTCTGCCTGTACACCAATAACCTGGATGACAAAGAGCATCTGGCGCTGGTGCTGGGAGATGTGCGCGGGCGGGAAAAAGTGCTGGTGCGGGTGCACTCCGAATGTTTCACTGGGGATGTGCTCGGCTCGCGGCGCTGCGATTGTGGAGACCAATTGCAGCAGGCGATGCAGCTGGTGGCTGAAGCAGGCGCGGGCGTGATCGTCTACCTGCGCCAGGAAGGGCGCGGGATCGGGCTGGCGGAGAAGCTACGCGCTTATAATTTACAGGACGAGGGTTACGATACCGTAGAAGCCAACCTGGTCCTGGGTCATGAGGCAGATGAGCGCGATTACTCGATTGCAGCCCATATTCTGCAAGATCTGAGGGTGCGCTCCGTGCGCCTGTTGACCAATAACCCAGATAAGATCAGGCGATTGGGTGAGTTGGGTATCCTGGTTGATGAACGAGTAGCTCTAGAATCTGCCATCCATCCGGATAACGCTTTTTACCTGTTCACCAAAGCACAGCGCATGAATCACCTGCTGGATCTAGCCGTTGTAACTGTCCCAGCGCCCAATGGCAACGGGAACGGCAAGAATGGTTCCCATTGAAGCGTGGCTGGCTGATGCCAGGAACTTTCGTCAGGAACACGGAAGACCGCTGGTCACGTTAAGCTACGCTCAAAGCCTGGACGGCAGCCTGAGTCTGCGCCGGGGGATACCCACCGCGCTCAGCGGTCCCCAGGCTATGCAACTGACCCATCGCTTGCGCGCCGCCCACGATGCAATCCTGGTCGGCGTTGGCACCCTCCTGTCTGATGACCCTCGCCTGACAGTCCGCCTGGTCGAAGGTCGCAACCCCCAACCGGTGGTGCTGGATGGGCAGTTGCGCTTCCCGCTCCAGGCGAGACTGCTCATGGGAGAACCTCTCCCCTGGATCGCCACTCACCAACGACCAATCGATCATCAAGCTCACCAGCAGAAGAAGGCTGCTCTGGTGGCGCGAGGCGCCCGCCTGCTTGATATCCCCTCCGATGAGAACAATGACCTGTCTTTGCCCTCCCTGCTGGCAAAACTGGCAGATATGGGTATCGATAGCCTGATGGTAGAAGGAGGTTCGCGGGTGATTACCAGCTTCCTGACCGGCCGCCTGGTAGACCAGTTCGTGATCACCATTGCCCCGCTGTTCCTGGGGGGCCTGCCCGCCGTACAGTTACCGGCGCAGAACGGGGTAACGATTTCCCCAACTCCCCACGAGATGGGGTATGATCGGCTTGGCGATGATTTGATCGTCTGGGGACGGCTGACAGAAAAATGAAACGACAATCACTCTATTTCGTAGCTCCGGGGCAGGTCGAGCTCATCGAGGAGGAGCTACCAGCACTCCTACCCGAACAGGTGCTGGTAGAAACGATCCTGTCTGCGATCAGCCCAGGGACGGAGCTGCTGTTTTATCGCGGCCTGTTCCCGGAAGACATCCAGGTGGATGAAAGCATAGCTGCCCTTAAGCAAAGCGCTGCCTACCCGCTAAAATACGGCTACTCCCTGGTCGGGCGGGTTATGGCTGTTGGTCAGGCGGTGGATGCAGCCTGGCAAAACCGATTGGTGTTTGCCTTCCACCCGCACGAGAGCCATTTCAACGCCGGACCTTCGGAGCTGATCCCGGTGCCGGCGGACACCTCCGCCGAAGATGCGGCTTTGCTGCCCAATATGGAAACCGCCCTGAATTTTGTTATGGACGGAGCACCCCTAGTCGGAGAGCATGCCGTCATCTTTGGACAGGGGATTGTCGGCTTGCTGACCACGGCTGTGCTGGCGCAATTCCCCTTGGGCAGCCTGGTAACCCTCGATCGCTACGCCAACCGCCGTGCCGCTTCGCTGGAATTAGGCGCCCGGGCAAGCATCGACTCGCAAGACATCGAACGATTGAAATCCTTGCAACCCGGCGGTGCCGACCTGGTCTTTGAGCTATCCGGCTCCCCGCCTGCCCTGGATCAGGCAATCGATGTCACGGCTTACAGCGGGCGGGTGGTGATTGGTTCCTGGTACGGTCGCAAACAGGCGGCCCTGAATCTGGGTGGCAGGTTCCACCGCAGCCGCATCCGCCTGGTTAGCAGTCAGGTCAGCAGCATTGCCCCAGAGCTGAGCGGGCGCTGGACTAAAGAGCGCCGTTTTAGCCTGGCATGGGAGATGCTGCGCAAGATAAAACCATCCCGGCTAGTCACCCAGCGCATACCGATCAGCCAGGCTGCCAGCGCGTACCAGCTGCTCGATTTGCATCCCGAGCAAAGCATCCAAATCGTATTCACCTACCGGCAGGATAAATAGCCGGGACTAGACCATCATCACTGGAGGGGACTCACCTATGTATCGCGTGGCTGTTTCAAAAGACCTGATCGCCCAGCATTACCTGATTGGAGGCGATTGGGGGGCAGAGAACGAGCTGCACTCGCACCATTACCGGATCGAATTGATATTAGAAGGCGAAACGCTAGACAGGCACGGCTACCTGGTGGATATTGTCGATATTGAGAACAGCCTGAATGCCCTGATCAAGCGCTATCGCGACAAGACCTTGAACGATCTGCCTGAATTTGAAGGGTTAAACCCCAGCATCGAGCGTTTTTCCCGCATTTTATGCCAATCCCTGGCAAACAGCATCCAGGCAACCAACCTGAGGGCGGTGACTGTCAAGCTTTGGGAGAACGAGATCGCCTGGGCTTCGTACCAGCTCCAACTCGGGGGCGGATAACCGCGGAGAATGAGGATCGGGCTGGTCCTTTACGGTAGCCTGGACACGGTGTCTGGCGGCTACCTGTACGACCGCATGCTGGTAGATTACCTGCAGCGCCAGGGCGAGCAGGTCGAGATCATTTCACTACCCTGGCGGAATTACCCGCGCCACCTGGCAGATAACCTGTCACCTTCTCTGTTGAAGCGACTGTCACAGCTGGACATTGATATCTTGTTACAGGACGAGCTCAACCACCCCTCACTCTTTTGGATGAACCACCGCCTGAAAGAGAGGTATACATCCTTCAGGCAACCGGCGGTTCGACCACCGCTGATCAGTATCGTTCACCACTTGCGCTCCAGCGAGGTCCACCCCGCCTGGCAGCTGCGCCTTTACCGCCGGGTTGAGCGCCGCTACCTGCGTTCTGTGGACGGCTTTATCTTCAACAGCCAGGCCACCCGCAGGTCGGTGGAAGCACTCGCAGGCAGTGCCCTGCCAAACATCGTTGCCCTGCCCCCAGCCGGGCAATTCCAGCCTGAGATTCGACCGGATGAAATCACAGCTCGCGCCAACCAGGATGGTCCGCTCCGCCTGCTTTTCGTGGGCAACTTGATCCCGCGCAAAGGCCTGCACACCTTGCTGGCAGCCATCCAGGGCACACCGGAGGACAGCCTGACACTAACCGTTGTGGGAGGCACTCTACTCCATTCCGGCTATGGGCACACTATCCAGCAGCAAATCACAGACAGCAGCCTGCAAGATCGCATCAGGCTGCTCGGCTTCCAGAGCCAGGGAGAGCTTGCAGCACTTCTCCGCGCCCATCATGTTCTGGTGGTGCCTTCCTCTTACGAAGGGTTTGGCATCGTCTACCTTGAAGCAATGGGGTTTGGCCTGCCGGCTATCGGCACCACCGGTGGAGGAGCTGGCGAGATCATCACCCACGGCCTGGATGGCTACCTGGTTGCGCCAGATGATATCCATACCCTGCGCAGCTACCTGGTCGAACTGCACACCGACCGGGGCAGGCTCGCCCAGATGGGATTAGCCGCCCGTCGCTGCTACCTGGCTTATCCAGCCTGGGAAACCACCGGCAAAGCCATCTACAGCTTTTTGTTGAATTGCCTCCCCCAATAATCTCAAGCGTGATGTGATTCCTCGATAAGAAGTTAGATTTGATCCTCTATGAAACCGACTGACAACTCCTTCACCCGCTATCTCGCCGCCAAGAAAAGCATCGACGACCGCTCCCTGAACCAGCATGTGTGGGAACAGCTTGCCGCCGCCTTGCCGCCCGCCAGTCCAGGTAACCCGCTTAATGTAATTGAAATCGGCGCCGGGATCGGCACGATGATCGAGCGCACCCTGGAACGGGGCTTGCTGCAAGATGCGCGTTACACCGCCCTGGACAACCAGCCAGAAAACCTGGCAGCAGCCCGCCTGCGCCTGGAGGCATGGGCGAATTCCCGCGGTATGGAGATGCGCTCTTCACCCGGTCAGATGTTGCTGGAACAGAACCAGCACCAGCTAGTTGTATCCCTCGTGCATGCGGATGTGCTCGACTGGATTTCCGGCCAGAGTGCTGGCCAGAGTGCTGGCCAGGATGCTGCCCAACACGCCGCCGGACCCGGTGCGGATTTGCTGATGGCGCATGCCGTACTGGACTTGCTGGACGTGCCTGCCATTTTACCCGGCTTGCTCGGGCTGCTCGCACGGCGCGGTTTGTTCTACTTCAGCCTGAATTTCGATGGCTTGACCCTGCTCGAGCCAGCCATCGACCCCGAACTGGATGAATTGATCCCCCTTTTGTACCACCGCACAATGGACAACCGTCTGGTGAGCGGGAAATCGTCTGGAGATAGCCGCACCGGGCGTCACCTGTTCGCCCACCTGCAGAACGCCGGAGCCGACCTGCTGGCTGCCGGCGCTTCGGATTGGGTGGTCTACCCCGTCCAGGGCAGCTATCCCGGCGACGAGGCGTATTTTCTGCATTTCATCCTGCATACGATCCATCAAGCCTTGAGTGGCACTCCGGAGCTGGACTCCCCCAGCCTGGATGGCTGGGTCGCACAGCGCCATGCCCAGGTCGAGTGCGGTGAGCTGGTCTACATCGCCCACCAGATCGATGTGCTTGGAAGGTGGCATGGCTGAACTGCCCCCTGCTCCTGGCACCTATGCTTTGCAGATGGTGCTCTCTGTCCCTGCCCGGTTGCGAATTGGAGCCCTGGGAGAATTCGCCTTTCCAGAAGGAGAATACCTCTACACCGGTAATGCTTTCGGATCCGGCGGGTTGCGCGCCCGCATCTCTCGCCATCTGGAGGGCGGCAGAAAACGCCATTGGCATATTGATTATCTCCTTCCTAGCGTGCGAATCAGCCGAGTCTTTTTTGTTTGTACCAGCCCGCCTCTAGAATGCGCCTGGAGCCAGGCGCTGGCTGTGTTGCCCACAGCAGGTATCCCGGTTGCCAGGTTTGGGGCAAGCGACTGCCGGTCAGGCTGCAAAGCCCACCTGGTCTTGCTACTCCGCGTGGATGAGCAGGCCATTCACACGTTGCTGCAGAATATATCCCATACAGTCGCGGTTGAAATCTGGCATACCTGAAAAACCGGCATTCTTATTCCCCATTAGTCGCCTGAGACAACTGAACACGCCGTATCTGAGGTAAAATCAAGACCGGTAGGACTTACGCACTTGGCGATGGATTGGGTGTGTGTGGGCGTGCTCCGCACGCCCACACACACCCAGCTCCTCCTTCAACTGTGTAACTTCTAACCGAATTAAATATTTCACCGGAGATGGACTGGTATTGAATACATTCATCAAAAACTACGGGTTTTTGTTTGCGGTCGCGGGTACTGTTGTGGTATTAGACCAGGTGACCAAGTTCATTGTTCGCACCAATGTGCTGCTGGGCGAAATGTGGTCGCCTTGGCCCTGGTTGACTCCTTATGCTCGCATCGTTCATATCAATAACTCAGGGGCAGCGTTCGGCATGCTGCAAGGTTTTGCCGATATTTTTGCAATCCTTGCGATCGTTGTGGTGGTTATTATCTTGTTTTATTTTCCCCGCATCCCTCATGATGAGTGGGCCTTACGCCTGGCTTTGGGTTTGCAATTAGGGGGTGCATTGGGCAACCTGATTGATCGCTTGCGCTACCAGGGACACGTCACCGATTTCATTTCGGTGGGTACATTCCCGGTTTTCAACATCGCCGATGCCAGTATCTCAATTGGCGTAGCGATCTTAATCCTGAGTGTTTGGTCCACCGAGCGGGGCAAGCCCAACTCCAATACAACTGGCAACTCCGTTTCAGAGGACGTAGCAGGTGAGTGACCGGGTCGTGCAGCTGGACTTTAAGGATACCCAGGCTCAGCGACTGGATAAATTCCTGGCAATGAGCTTGCCAGAGTTCTCCCGATCCCGCCTGCAAGGATTAATCAAAGACGGGTTTGTTTCCATCAACGGTGTCACCGCCCATAAATCCGGGTTACTGCTAGACAAACCAGCCGAGATCCAGCTGTGTATCCCTCCGCTCCAGCCCAGCAGCCTGGAGCCCGAAGAGATCCCCCTGGATGTGATCTTTGAAAACAATGATCTGATTGTAGTGAACAAACCGGCTGGGATGGTAGTCCACCCGGCAGCCGGCCATGATCGCGGCACACTGGTGCACGCCGCCCTGGCTCACGCCCCAGAAATGGAGGGGATAGGCGGCGAAGTGCGACCTGGCATCGTGCACCGGCTGGACAAGAACACATCCGGCTTGATCCTGATCGCCAAGAACGACATTGCACAGCGCAGGCTTCAGGACCAGTTTCGAGCGCGCAAGGTAGAGAAAGTGTACCTGGCCTTGGTCGATGGTCACCCGCCAACCCCCACCGGTCGTATCGAAGCTGCCATCGGTCGCGATCCCACCCAGCGCAAACGGATGGCGATCGTCCAGCCGAACAAAGGGCGCGAGGCAATCTCCGAATACCGCCTGCTGGAGAAATACCCCTTCCATTCCCTGCTCGAAATTCATCCCCTGACCGGTCGAACGCACCAAATCCGCCTGCACATGAGCTTTATCGGCTGCCCGGTAGTGGGTGATACGGTCTACGGGCGCAGGACAGCCAGCCTCACCACCCAGCGCCACTTTTTGCACGCTGCCCGGCTGACGATCCGCCTTCCCGGCGAGGACCAGCCCCGCACCTTTCACGCACCCCTGCCGGATGAACTGCAGCAATTGCTGGAACATCTCCGGCAGCAGTCCTGACCTGAACCAGAATTATGGAGCCCTCACATGGAATACATCGATCTACGATCCGATACCGTCACCCATCCTACACCAGCGATGCGAGAAGCCATGGCTCGGGCAGAGGTAGGGGATGATGTATATGGCGACGATCCGAGTGTGAATCGCCTGCAAGAAATGGCTGCTACCATGCTTGGAAAAGAAGCCGGGCTTTTTGTCGCTTCGGGCACAATGGGCAATCTGGCAGCCATACTCGCCCACTGCGGGCGCGGCGATGAAGTGATCCTGGGCGACAAAGCCCACACCTTTCTTTATGAAGCCGGGGGCATCTCTGCCCTGGGCGGGGTGCACTCGCACCAGGTTACCAACCAGCCGGATGGCACGTTGTTATTAGAGGATATCCTGGCTGCCATACGCTCCAACGACGCGCATTTTCCCCCTACCCGCCTGGTTGCGCTGGAGAACACACACAACCGTTGCGGAGGGGTCGTCCTGAACCAGGAATATACCCGGGAGGTGGGGCAACTGTGTAAAGACAACAAACTGATCCTGCACCTGGATGGCGCCCGCGTGTTTAACGCTGCGGTAGCCTTGGGGCTCCCCGCCAAGGAGCTGGTTGAGCCTGCCGATTCGGTGACATTTTGCCTGAGCAAAGCTTTGTGCGCTCCTGTGGGATCAGTACTGTGCGGCTCCCAGGATTTCATCCAGCGAGCTCACCGCATCCGCAAACAACTCGGCGGGGGCATGCGCCAGGCAGGTATCCTGGCTGCGGCTGGAATTGTCGCCCTGGAGACCCTGATCGACCGCCTGGCAGAAGATCACGCTCGGGCAAAAAGCCTTGCTCAAGGCCTGGCAGACATTTCGGGTATCAAGCTGGACCCAGGCACTCCCTACACGAATATGATATTTTTATCGCTGAGTGACGAAGTGCCCCTGAGCACAAAAGAAGTAGTTGTTGCTCTAGAAAAACACGGGGTGCGGGTCGGCGCGACGGGTAGCCGGCGCTTTCGCCTGGTTACCCACTACTGGATCGACGACACTAGCGTGGAACGGGCTGTCCAAGTTTTCAGCCAGGTGCTCAGCAAAGCCGGATAATACGCCGCACCGCTCTTACATAGATAACCGCCATTAAATCGCCCATGTTATAATTTATAGGAGTTACGCACTTGAATGGGAAAGTGCTGCACGGGCGGGAGAGCGCTTTTTACTGGTATCTTCATTGCGG
>JBFYSV010000101.1:0-9599 GCA_041301185.1 Anaerolineae bacterium | reverse complement strand
GACTTGAGAAAATCTGACCCCGTGCGCATCCATAGACCGAGCAAAGCTTTAGTCCCGCCATCCTGATATGCCCGCAAGACGCAGTCGCGAAAGACCTGCTGCATGGCTACAGCGTATTCGTAGCGAAAGCCCGCTGGGTACGCCCGGATAAGACCCTGGTAAAATCGCACCGAAAACGTTACCCACGACGAGCTTTGTGCATTCTCCCGCATAGCCGCCTCCTCAGGTGATATTCAAGACATGCTTCAGCCGGGCGACCATCACCTGGCGTGACAACCGCTCGGCTTCCGCATGTAGCACCTTTTGTCCCAGCCCGCTCAGCCGGTAATAGCGCCGGCGCTCATCGTCCAGCAGCGGGTCGGGACGCTCGTCGCATTCCTCGATCAACCCGGCTACCAGCATGCGCTTGATCGAGCCGTATAAAGTGCCCGGCCCCATCTTGACCTCCCCCTGGGTGATCTGCTCCACCTCCAGCATGATGGCATAGCCGTGTTTCTCGCCATCTGCCAGCGCCAGCAGGATATTGAACACTGCCGGGGTTAGCGGTAACAGCCCCTCGGGCATCAGCGTAGAATTTGTCATTTTCACCTCCTGATTTATACATATATCTGTAACGGATATAATCGCTATGGATATAATAGCAAATAAGACTATATTTGTCAAGTATTAATTCGCCAATTCCCTTGAATCCTGCCCTCAAACCTAATATAATACCCTCATGTCCGACACCTACTATCGTGAGCAATCTGCCCGCCGCACGCGCCTGCTCATCCTCCTGGGTGTGATCGTGCTGGTGCTGGGCTGCGCCGCGTTTGGGGTGTACTCCGTCTTCCGGGATACCTGCACCCGCAGCTTCGACCGCCAGCCCGAATCGGTGATCAACAGCTTTACAACAGCCGTGGCACAGGGCGATGCCAATACCGCGGCCGCTTGCTGGCACCACCTGGCTTACCTGGATGTGGCCTCCGGCTGCTCCGAGATCTGCCTGTCCCGCCTGTGGGGTACGCCCTACCAGATCGATGAAATCACGCTCAACCCCAACATGAACCCGCCGCAAGGACGCTTCTGGTGGACCGCTACGGTGGAGCTATCCTGCCCCGATGGAGAGCAGCACACCGCCCAGATCATCCTGGACGGCATCGCCAGCGAAGTGCCCTGGCGCCACTGGAAGATTGTGCGCAGCGATTTTGGCGGTCCCTTGTCTGAACCGTGGTGTAAATAAATAATCACGTAGAGACGCAGCATGCTGCGTCTCTACGCACGCTGCGTCTCTAACACTAACGATACAGTTATTGCCACAAGCCGCGTTTGCTCATATAATTATCTCATAACCATCCCACAATAAACCACAATCAAGGAGATAAACCTATGGCAAGCTTGCTAAAGATCGAAGGCATCGGTGAGAAATACGCCCAGGCCTTGAAAACGGCTGGCGTTCGCTCAATCGAAAAGCTGCTTGAGGCCGGCGTCACCCCCAAGGGTCGCCAGGAGTTGGCAGAGAAGACCGGCATCAGCGAGAAGCTGATCCTGGAGTGGGTCAACCTGGCTGATTTGTTCCGCGTCAAGGGCATCGGCGAGGAATACTCCGACCTGCTGGAAGAAGCCGGCGTGGATACCGTCCCCGAGCTGGCCCAGCGCAACCCCGCCAACCTGTACGAAGCCCTGGAGAAGGTCAACGCCCAGAAGAAGCTCGTCCGCCAGCTCCCAACCCGGGTTCAGGTGGAAAGCTGGGTGGACCAGGCTAAGGCATTGCCGCGGGTTGTCACGTACTGATCACGCCTGGGCAGGGCTCTTACTATCTTACAAATCATCTACTGGAAATTGATCTGGTTGTCCAGCCAGCCCCCGTTTGCGCCGGACTGCCAGTCGTTTAACCGGAAAACCGCCGGGTGGCCTGGGCGCGAGCCTTCGCTGCCTGCTCGAGGCGGTCTTTCGGCGCCGCCTCGGTCGTCAGCTCATCCAGAAAACTGGCGGAAATCGCCGCAATCCGGTTCACTGCGTCCTGGAAGGCAGCTTCATTCACCTTAGAAGGCCGGTTGAAGCCGCTGATCTTACGCACGTACTGCAAAGCGGCGAGGCGGATCTCATCCTCGGTTGCTGGTGGCTCGAAGTTATAGAGGGTCTTGATATTCCTGCACATGGGCAGCTCCTTGGTTTCACTTGCACCCCAGACCGGTCAAGTCTCCTTCTGTCATTGCGAGCGCACCTCGCGAAGCAATCTCCTGAAAATCCCTAAGGTTGCTTCGCCAAAAAACGGCTCGCAACGACAATTCCATTTCTAAAGAGCGGACTGCGCAAAGCATCCTATGGCACAATATTCTGGTTGCGGCGGAACAGGTTGCCCGGATCGTAGCGGCTTTTGATGGCTCTCAGGCGCTCCCAGGTGGTCCCTGGGTAGGCAGCCCGCAGGCGCCCCGGACCCTCATCGCCCAAAAAGCCAACATACACCCCCTGATCATCCTGGCTGAGGGCCGCCGCGAAATCGTCCACCCACGCCTGGCGGGCGGGCTTGTCGGCTTCCCCATCATAGAATGCTGCCACGTTCACCATAATCCGGCTGGCGCGGTGGGCAAAGGCGGTCGCCTCAGAGGGCACCCGGGCCATTGCTCCGCCCAGGGCGCGCAGCTGCGCCACGCGCAGCGAGGCATCCGAAGCTTCCAGATAGCGGAGAATCGTATCCGCCACGCTGCGGTCCACCCGATCCATGAACATGGTGCGGGCAACCGCCGTGGGGTGGTATGACTCGTCCTCCGGCAGGTAGATCTCTGGGTAGTGCATCGGTCTCAGCATGTCTGCCAGCGGCTCAGCCAGCGCCCTGAAGCGGGCCAGGGCTTGCTCTCCGGCCTCTATCTCCCCGGCATACACCATCAGCGCCATGATGATCAGCTTGCCGTGATGCTCAACCGGCACGAAAGGCATCGGCGGGGCAGGCATGATATTGGCAATCGCCGAAAGCTCGTCCGGTGCAGACTGCGCCGCGTCCATAAAGGCGGCAATCGTCTCGGCATTTCCCGGTAAGATCAGCATGCCGCCCGCCACGTGCTCCACCGGGTGCAGGCGGAATTGAAAGCGGGTGGCTACGCCAAAGTTGCCTCCCCCGCCGCGCAGCGCCCAGAACAGTTCGGAGTGGTGGTCCGCATCTGCGCGCAGCAATTGACCGTCCGCAGTAACCACCTCCGCCCTCAGCAGGCTGTCGATCGTCAGGCCGTACTTGCGCACCAGGTAGCCCACCCCGCCGCTCAGGGTGATCCCGCCAATGCCCACCGAGGCAGTATCGCCAAACGGGGTTGCCAGCCCGTGCTCTGCCGCTGCCGTGGTGTACTCCCCGGCTGTCATCCCGGTTTGCACCCAGGCTGTGCGCTCTTGTGCATCAATTTCCAGGCCGCGCATATTCCTCAGATCGAGCACAATGCCTCCATCGGAAACACTATGCCCGGCAGGGCTGTGCCCGCCGCTGCGGACAGCCAGCTCCATCCCACTCTGACTGGCAAACGAGATGGTTTGCTGAACGTCTTGCTCATCGGCAGCCTGGACGATGACCGCCGGACGATAATCGATCCCGCCGTAAAAGACTTGCCGCGCCGCATCGTAGCCTGCATCACCCGGCGTGATCACCTTACCCCGGATGGTCCCGTGCAGCTCGCTGATCGATCGGTTTTGGTATCCAGTTTTCAATGCCATCGCAATCCTCCTACTTCAATGAACGCTGCTTGCTTGCTCGGGGCAAAACAGTTAATTCGCTTGGGCTCCCCGCAGGGCAAGGGCTGTCAATATTTTCTCAATCCGCCGCTGGCGGGTGTCCTGCGCCTTGGCAGACTCTACCTGGCGCACGTACTCCTTACGGGCGGAGTACGACAGGCTGTCAAAAGCCTCTCTCGCTCCCGGCTGGACTGCCAGGGCGGCTGCCAGGTCGTCCGGAACTTCAACGATGCGCGGCTCTGTATCCAGCTGGATGGTGACCTCAACCTGGTCACCGGCCTGAACGCCGGCCGCCTGGCGGTGCTCCGCAGCCAGCGGCAGCATATAGATCTCACCGTACGCCGCCACGGTGCTGCGGTAGGTATAGCCGTTCAGGCTCACAAGTACCTTGGGCTTCTTACCCGCGCCCAATGCCCCAACTGCCTCCGCTGGCACCGGTAAGCCTGTGGCGTTCACTTTGTCATCCTTCGTAACAATCGTGGTAAACGTTGTCTTCATTCGCCGGTTAATCTCCAATCTGGAGCTCGTAATCTGCCGGTAATCCCGCCGGTAATCCCGCCGGTACATCCGCCGAGTGAAGCTTCACCGGTTGCCGGTTGAAGAAAATCCACACCCCGGGGATTGCCATCAAACCACCGGACAGGATGAGCAGAAATTCAATGCTGAGTATATCCGCGAGTGGACCAAAAACCAGCATTCCGAGCGGCAGGATCGCGCTGGCAATCAGCATTTGTACGCCGAACACACGCCCCTGGAAATCCGGCTCCACCATCTCTTGCAGCAAGGTCGTCGTCGATGCGTTAAAGAATGGCATCGGCACGCCAATCAGAAACATGAAGATCAGATAGATGAGAAAAACCTGCGAAATACCCAGCCCGATGAGCAGCACCGCAAACAGGATGCAGCTCAACCCGATGGTGCGGAAATGATTCTTGAATCCGCCCCAGGCGGTCATGATGAACCCGCCCAGGATCGAGCCGACAAAGAAACTGATCTCATTGGCGGTCAGCCGCCAGACCTCATCCCCAAATGAGCGGGTGACCATCAGAGGCGTCAGGAAGGCGACCGGCGCCACCAGGAAGAAGACAAGGGCAAAGAACACGAACAGGGTCATGATCGTGCGATTCTGCCGGACGTACACGATGCCAGCCCGGAAATCATCCAGATAGCCTGTCTTTTGCCCAGCCACAGCTTTCTGGTGAGTGGGCACTTTCAAAACCAGCATCAGGCTCACCGCAAGGGCAGCAGTCACCACATCGATGAAAAAGATAGCTTCCAGGCGCGAGATAGATAGTAAAGCCCCGCTGAGCAACGGCGCGGCAATCATAATGAAAGGCTGGATCGTGCCGTTGATACTGTTGACCTTCATCAGGCGATCCTGCGGGACGATCTGCGGCAGGAGGGCGTTGACTGCCGGCGGTTGGATGCCTGCCCCCACCGATCGAATGCCAGACACCAGGAAGATCAACCACAGCTCGCGGTAGCCTGCTAAAAAGAATCCCGCCAGCACCAGGGTGCTGACCGCGGTCAGCAAGTCTGAGGCGATGATCAGCAGCTTGCGCGGGTAGCGGTCTGCCCACACCCCGGCGAAGAGGGAGATTACGATCTGCGGCAAAAACCCAACCACGGTGGAGATGGTCAGGATGACGCCAGACTGGGTGGACAGCGTCACATACCAGATGATCGCATACTGAACCAGCATCGAGCCAAACAGCGATAGGCTCTGGCTGGAGAGAAACAAGGCAGTCTTGCGCTGCCACCCCACGTTGGGATCAGGTTCGTGCTGCAATGCTCCGTATTCTGTAGTTACCATTAAAATCTCCTTGAAAGCGCTCTGGCAGCAACCGCCTAGCGCTTTTGGCTCGCTTCAACCTGCTGGCGCAGGCGTTCTTCTTGCTCGCGCAGCTCTGGCGTCATTTCTGCACCGAAATCCTCCGCCTCGAACACCGGGCGAATTTCAACCTCTGCCTCAACCCCCATCGGGTTGGGCATGCGCTTCACCCATTGGATGGCATCCTCCAGCGAATTGACCTGCCATAGCCAGAAGCCAGCCACCAGCTGCCTGGTTTCCTGAAAAGGTCCACCGGTCACTTTTCTCTTCTCGCCAGAGAACTGCACCCGCGCCCCTTTCGAGCTGGGGTGCAGCCCCTCGCCCGCCAGCATCACGCCGGCGTTCACCAGCTCTTCGTTGTACCTGCCCATTTCAGTGAGCAGCTGCTCGGAGGGCATTCCGCCCGCCTCCGAGTCTTGGTCAGCTTTAATGATCACCATGACTCTCATTGTCCGTTCTCCTATGTTTAGTAGAGACAACACATACCGCCGGGGAAATCCGGTGTGGTGAACACCCGGGGTCTGTTAAAGGCTAATCCATCTTGCCTGGCACGCGGCCTGCCAGTTCATTATCGCCCAGCTTTGCGCACATGGCTTGAAAATTACCCCGCGCTCCCCGCCACTCGAGATCGTCAACGCGCTCCTCCAGCGGGACATCCCGGCGCAGGGTCGCCAGGCGGCGGTAAAGGTACGCTTCTTCTATTTGCGACTTGAGATTCTCAGCCAGGCGCAAGGCGCGGCTGCCTGGCAAACCCCAGCTAAGGGGATCGACAGGGATCGATTCGAGGTGCTCATACTTGTAGAGCACCGCCGATGCAGACTTTGCTCCCCACCCCGGGACGCCCGGGATGCCATCCGCGCTGTCTCCGACCAGCGCTAGCCAATCGGGGATGGAGGCTGGGCGCACGCCGTATTTCTCCATGACCCCCGCCTCGTCATAGACGATCTCCCGGCGGCGGTCCCAGCACACCACGCGGCTGCCGGAGACAAGCTGAGCCAGGTCTTTATCCGGCGAGCAGATCAGGATCTGCTCAACGGCAGGCTCCTCCTGGAAGCGGTGCGCAGCCGTGGCAAGGGCATCGTCCGCCTCGAACTCTACCATCGGCCAGACGACCAGGCCCATTGCGGACACGGCCTCTTCTGCCAGAGCGAACTGTTCCAGCAAGAGCGGGTCTACCCCGGCGCCGTCCTTATATCCCGGGAATAAATCATTGCGAAATGACTCGATGACATGATCGAACGCGCAGGCGATATGGGTCGCGCCGGACCTGGTGATGAGGACGTGCAGGCTTCTCAGCAAGCCCAGGGTAGCGCCGACTTCACGCCCGTCCGGAGCCTTCTTGGGAGGCGTGGCGTAGAAACTGCGGAAAAGCTCATAGGTGCCGTCTACAAGATGGATTCGCAAGGCTCGTTTGCTCCTGGAATGATAAATTCTGCCGGGGGGGCAGCCATCCCAACAGACAGGATCGCCGCCCTTCAGCAGGCGCTCAGCCGCCCGCCATAGCGCCCACGATGCGCAGCGGCTCTTTGCCCAGAACCACAGGTTCCGGCAGGAGAGCGCCAACCGGCTCGTGCGACCAATCTTCCCCGCAGGCAAAGAAGCGGATGAATGCCCGCCGCTCTTTGGTGGAATGGTCGCGGATGGTGCCGCGCAACACCGGGTAGCGGGCTTCCAGCGCATCCAGCACCGCCTCCAGCGAGGCCGGTCCATCGACCTCCAGCTCGATCTCCCGGCTGACTCCTGCCAGCCGCCAGAGATGGGTGGGCAGCACGACCCGCATCATGGCAGGGTCTGCACTTCCACTGAGAGGATTGACGGCAGCTCGCGGACGATGGCACTCCAGCGATCGCCAGAATCGGACGAGGCGTACAGCGCCCCGCCGGTGGTGCCGAAGTACACCCCGCACGGATCGAGTGCATCGACCGCCAGGGCGCTGCGCAGCACGTTGACGTAGCTGTTTTCCTGAGGCAACCCGTCGGTCAACGCCTGCCATTCCTGGCCGCCGTTGCGGCTGCGGTAGACCCGCAGCTTGCCGTCTGGCGGGAAGTGCTCCGAATCGCTCTTGATCGGGACGACGTAGACCGTATCTGGCTCGTGGCTGTGCACCGCAATCGGGAAGCCGAAATCCGTCGGCAGATTCCCACTCACCTCGTACCAGGAATCGCCGCAGTTGTCGCTGCGCATGACATCCCAATGCTTCTGCATGAACAGCACATCCGGGCGGGAGGGGTGCATGGCGATGCTGTGGACACAGTGCCCCACGTCCGCTTCTGAATCGGGCAGCTCGTACTGGGATTTCAAGCCCTTATTGATGGGCTGCCAGGTCTCCCCGCCGTCTGTGGTGCGGAATGCCCCCGCCGCCGAAATGGCGACGAACATCCGGTTGGCGTCGCGCGGGTCGATCAGGATCTTGTGCAGGCACATTCCCCCGGCGCCCGGTTGCCAGAGATGCCCCTTGGCTTCGCGCAGACCCGGCAGCTCTTGCCAGCTCCCGCCGCCATCACCCGAGCGGAAGATGGCCGCATCCTCTACCCCGGCGAAAACCGTCTCCGGGTCGGTTGGGGAGGGCTTCAGGAACCACACCCGGGTGAACTCCCAGGGGTGCTGCGTTCCGTCGTAAAACTGGTGGGTGCCGGGCACCCCATCGTAGGCAAACTCGTTGCCGACCGGCGCCCAGGTCTTGCCGCCGTCATCTGAGCGTTGGATCACCTGCCCGAACCAGCTGCTGGATTGCGAAGCGTACAGCCGGTCTGGGTTAAGCGGCGAGCCGTTGATATGGTAAATCTCCCAGCCGGCGAACAGCGGGCCGTTGATCTCCCATTTTTCGCGTTTGGCATCCGAGGTGAGTATAAACCCGCCCTTGCGCGTGCCGACCAGTACCCGTACTCTACTCATTTCATGTTCCTCCTGATATTGGCGTTTTGACAATCGACTTGCAGGCGGCGCGATCGCGGGAGCACCGCAAGAAGCCAGTTATACCAGCTTGCACTCGATCTGGCAATATTCTAACAAATATGGTCTTATTTGTCAAACATTTGTTCTAGTAGGGGCGAAGCATTTGCCAAAATAATCCAATCCTCTTCCAGGCCCCGACGGCAAATGCTTCGTCCTTACAGAATTGACCCGCAACGAAGAGACACCCCGGCGGGGCGTCTTTTCCTATCCGGGTAGGGCATGATTCGATCCTGCGGCTGCCGGGCCGCGAAAAAAGATCAAACTTCCCGCAGGTTCCGTCCCAGACTGCGGGGTATCCAACCAACCTGCGGGAAGTTGCTTTGTGCTAAACCTACGAGGATTTGCTAGATTTTCGCAGCCTACGCCTGCATTTCAACCGGAGTCAGCACCCACACCGTGATCTCGCGGTGGCTGGCCCTCTGGCGGTAGGCGGCGTAACCGGGGTAGCTCTGCACGGCAAGCCGGAAATAGACCTCCCGCTGCTCGCCCTGCGCCGGGCGAGCCTGGTACTGCTGCGCCTGCCCGTCCCGGCTGAGAGTCGCCTGCGGGGAAGCCTTCAGGTTATAGTGCCAGGCCGGGTGGTTTTTCTGCCCGAAGTTAGAAGCGATCAGGATGGCGCGTTCGCCATCCCAGAAGGGAAACAGGGTGGTGCTGCGCGGCAAGCCGCTCTTGGCCCCGATAGTGGTCAGGGTGACCGTCTCCAGGCCGGTGAGCAGGCTGGTCAGCGAGTGCCTGCCGCTGGTCCAGCGCAGGATATGCCGGTCCAGGCGGGGAAGCAGCCAGGCCAGGGTTAAGGAGATGGGCTTGATGGCAGCCAAATGGAGCAGGGTGCGGCGTAGCATGACATACATTTTACCTGGGTGGTCCCGGGCAGGCAAGACGAAAAGGAGTGGCAGACCTGCACAGGTCACATTCCGGGAGGGTGATATCCAGAGCATGCGCACCAGGAACGCTGAGGATAAGCCAGATTGCCCGTTTTTGTCCAGCGAAAATTAGATGCGTTTACCCTGGGATCTTAGACGCGCGGTACATTGATTCGCAAGTGCGAATATGCTATACTGTCTACAAGCCTGGTTCATCATGACGAAATGGCAAGCGGGGTTAGAAAAGCAGC
>JBFYSV010000099.1:0-4823 GCA_041301185.1 Anaerolineae bacterium | reverse complement strand
CGAAAAACACCCCATAGAACCACCTCGTCACGGTAAGTCCCAGAGAACCAGCTTCTACCCACAATGCTAGGTTGAGGGAGCGGGTTATAATATGCGGGTTATTACGAGTCTACCCAACCGAGGCGCATTTTCCATTATGCAAAGCCTGGCAGTAAGCCATCAAGAAAAGATCAACGCCATCCGCAAATGCAGCTACTTCGCGGACCTGGATGATGTGGTGCTAGAGCAGCTGGTGCCAGGAACAACACTGTATCGCTACGAGCGCGGCGAGGTCCTCTTTTGGGAGGGCGATCCTTGCCATGGTTTACATATTATTCAAACGGGTAGCGTCAAGCTGTTTAAGATCTCACCCCAAGGGCGTGAGCTGATTATCAATGTCTTTGAAGAGGGCTCTACATATAACGAGGTGCCGGTTTTCGATTTTGGATTGAACCCGGTCAATGTTGCAGCGTTGGATAGCTGTTATGTGTGGGTGATTGACCCGGAGGTGATCCATTCTGCCCTGCGCCGCCATCCGGAAATGAGCCGGGCGGTGATCGCCAACCTGAGCAAGAACTTGCGAATGCTGGTGAACAAAGTAGAGGAGCTATCGTTTTACCAGGTGACCAACCGCCTGGCACGCCTGATCAGCCAGTTATCGGAGGAACAGCTGTCCGGAGAGAGCTCCTATCGCATTACACAGGATCAACTGGCAGCCCGCCTGGGGACTGTGCGCGAGGTGGTAGCGCGTTCCTTGCGCGAGTTGCAGCGCAGCGGGGCGATCAAGATCAGGCAGCGGCAGATTGAGATCCTGGATGAAAGCGTGTTAAAAAGTTGGTCGGAGAGCCCATACGAGTGAAAAAAAGAAAGACCGGCGAGAGGCCGGTCTTTCTTAGAATCGATTCTGATATAGGATTTCGCCGTAACAGCCTATTGGTTGTACGCAGCCTCGATAATGCTTGGGGTGCCGGCTGCCAGGACGGCTTTGAGCTGCGCCTGGCGGGCAAGATCGGTTGATGCAGCCAGGATTCGTAGAGTCTCTTCTGGGTTGTGAAAGCCCATACTGTTCTCAGCAGAGATAAAATCCCAGCGCAATTGAGATTCGCGATGTAGATCGCGGGCTTCAGCCAGCAGCGCCTCGTCTACATTGGGGGTTTTAGCCGCAGCTTCGATAGCCTCGATTGCGGCAACTATCGCAACTTCGCTGGCGTCCATGGTTTCGCGCACTTGGTTTTGTATCGTAGCCACCCGGGTGGTCACGTAACCCACGTCGGTGTGGCAGGCTCCGCAGGCAGCTTCGGCGTTGAGCAGCGGGCTGTGGACGTTGTGGGTAGAGAATTTGGCTGATCCGTCGCGGGTGTAGGGCATATGGCAGTCAGCGCAGGCCACGCCAGCCTTGTAATGGGTGCTATCAGCGGTGAACAGCTCGTAATCGGGGTGCTGCATTTTGATCATAGGCGCACCAGAGCGAGGGTGTTCCCAATCCATGAATCCCATCTCAGCATAATACTTGGAAATATCTTCGATGCGAGTGCCGTCTTCCCAGGGGAAAGTCAGATACTTGCCTTCACCGGCAAAGTAGTATTCTACGTGGCAATTGGCGCATACTACGGTGCGCATTTCCTGCCGGGTGAAAGTGCGCCAATCCTTACCCTGGGCTTTTAAGGCCTCGTCCAGGGCAGGATTGGTGACGATCAGGCGCATAGTTTCGGCTTCGTGGCAGTTGGCGCAGCCAATCGGTTCGCTAATCTTCTGCCCCAGGTCTTTGAACAGGGTCTTGTCGAATTGCGCCATGCCCATCTCATCCCACAAGCCGGGGTTATCCGAGCTTTTGCACGAATAGCAGGTGCCGGGGGTGGTATCATTGACGCGCTTGATCTCGCGCACATCGGTCAGGCTGTTCAGATGGCCGCGATCCTCGTTATATTCGATGCTGAAGCTGTAACCAGCGAATAGTTCCAGCATGCTAGGGGATTGCTCTAGCCTGGAGAATTTCTCCGACCCACCATATGTGGTGCGAGTATTATTTGTCTCGGTAAGCTTTAGCGTGGAGTATTGGTTGGGGAAATTCAAACCCCACAGCGAGGAGTCGGGCTCCATGTCTGCAATCTCAACCACCGGCGCAATGCCTCGGTCGGCGCTGGGCTGGTTGCTGACAAAGACCAAGGTGCCGATCAAAGCGGCAGCAAGCACAACAATAATTCCTGATAAGATCAATGTGGTTTTTTTGCTTACCATTACTTGCTCTCCTCTGAATGTTGGTACGGTAACAGAGAGATACCGCGCTCGCCGTGAGCGACGCTGCGATGGCAATCAAAGCAGTATCGGTCAAATTCCATGCTGCTCTCCAGCATGGTGGAGACGGTCTCTTCGTGACAGCGGATACAGTTTTCTTGGACGACTTCTCGGGAAGACTCTTTGGCGCGGATGGCATCCGGAATATCGCCGAAAACAAACGCGGTGACGTGATGGTATCCTGATTGTGCTTTGACGATATATTTGGGAATCAGATCGTGTGGGGTATGGCAGTCGTTACAGTTTGCCCATTGCTTATGCCCGCCGTGATACCAACTTTCATAGACGGCATCCATCACGTGACAGTTGTTGCATGTGGAGGGATTATTCCCCAAATATGCTGTGAAATCGGTGACATACAGTCCAACACCGACTACTGCCAGCACTGCAATGATCCCTATGACTAAAGCGATTTTCATCAACTCACCATGTGTGATCCAGATAGTTGGCTTACTCTTATCTTGGTCCCTGTATCTAATTACCTTAATCTTAACATTTGCTGAGATTGGCGAATGTGACTTTTGTCACATAAATCGGGTGTAATATCAAAACGGATTAATTTTCCGCTAGAGCGTAACTTTTCTGCCTTGTTTGCTACTTAAATATAGCACACAATTCGGATGGTTTATCGGCGCAAACCTGGCATAATTGATTAGCTACAGGTCAGATCCGGGCAGGATAAGCATGTATCGGAAGAGCAATTATGCCACTCGGTTATAGACAAAACAGGAGACAATATATACAATCAAATCGACTGAGGCGAGCAGGGAGGTGGTATTTCTAAAGCTGCTCCCTTTCGATACCCTGTCAAGGTTCTAAGCTTTCATGATGCCTGACGATTTATTAACGCGTGCCCAGCGTTTGGATAGCGCTGCTCTGGCAGAGATCCACGACCGCTATTATCCTGAGGTCTACCGGTACGTGCGCTACCGCCTGTATGACGAAGAGGTATGCGAGGATATCTGCGCAGAGGTGTTTTTGCGCCTGCTAGATGCGCTGCACAAGAAACGCGGCCCAGAACTCAACCTGCGCGGCTGGTTATTTGGAACGGCATCAAACCTGGTCAACGATCACCTGCGGGCGCGCTATGCTCGCAAGGTCGAGGTGCTGGATGTAGACGATAATGATCTGGTCGATAGTGAGCACCTGGAAGACAGCTATGAAGAGGACTGGATGCAACAACAGGTACGCCAGGCGCTCCAGGATCTGACACCTGAACAACAGCATGTGTTGGCGCTGCGCTTCTCAGGAGAGTACTCGCTAGACGACACCGCCAACCTGATGGGAAAATCGGTGACGGCGGTAAAAGGTTTGCAATTCAGGGCGATTGCTTCTTTGCGTCGCCTGGTGGAAGAGAGGATGGGGGGGTAATTTACGCCTATACGACTCTCAGGCTGCTGCCGCGCCCGGTTTTCTCGACCTCGATACGGTGTGGGAAGGCGTCTTTCAATTCGTCAATGTGAGTGATCACCAGCACTTTGGCAAAATCCTGGCGCACCAGGTTAATCGCCTCGATCAGGCGCTGGCGACCCAGGGCATCCTGGCTGCCAAAACCTTCGTCGATCACCAGGGTCTGCAGTCGGGCGCCGGCGCGCTGGGCGAGCACTTCGGAGAGCGCCAGGCGGACGGCGAAATTCACCCGGAAAGCCTCTCCACCAGAAAACATCTCGTAATCCCGCGTGCCAGCCCCATCACTGATCTGGATATCCAGAGTTTCTTTCAAATCGTCACGCCGCCGGTCTTTATAGGCGGACTGGGTAATAAAGCGCACTGCCATTCCCCCCCCGCTTAGCCGCTCCAGGATAGCGTTGGCTTTGGCTTCGATCTGGGGCAGAGCCTGTTCGATGAGCAGCGCAGGCACACCATCCTTGCCAAAGGCGCGCTCCAGTTGCTTGAACTGGGTGATGCTGCGCTCCAGCTCTTCCCGCTCAGACTGGAAGGCCCTGCGCCGTTTCTTTTGCTCATCGAGCACCAGGACGAGCTGCTGCGCCGCGCCTAACTCCATGCGCAGGCGTTGTTCCTGCTCTTGCAAATTGAACAGATCGCGGCGGGCGGCATTTATATCCGGGGCTTCGGCTTCGGCGGCAGCCAGCCTGGCGACAGCCTGGTCGTGCTCCGTTTGCTGGCGAGAAGTCTCTGTTTGCAGTGAGCGGATTTGCCCCTCCATCTCGGCGATCTCGCGCTCCAGCGAGGCCTGTGTAGCGCGGGCAACACCCAGGGCGCGCTGCTCTTCGTCAGCCGAACGCCCGGCTTGCTCTGCCCGGCGGGTGGCATCGTGGGCAGACGCGTCGTAACCGATGACCTTTAGCTCAGCGTCAATTGCCTGGAGCAGCTGGCGCGCCTGGGGGGCGTAGCTCTCGGCTGCAAACTGGGCGGTCACCTCTGCCAGGCGCGGCGCACCCTCTTGCTCCCAGGCTGACGACTGGCTTTCAATTTGAGTAGATTGGGCTCCAAGCTGTGCCAGTACCTGGCTGACGGCGCGCAACCCGGCTTCTGCCGGGGTAAGCTCGCGGAGCTGCTCGTCAAGCAGTTGCACCGTCTGGTCCAAC
>JBFYSV010000095.1:0-5480 GCA_041301185.1 Anaerolineae bacterium | reverse complement strand
GGAATGCCGAGCATGGTTCCGATGGAACCTTCACCCTGAGGCAGTTGATCGTCCCCGCTGGAGAGGAATTCGTCGATGTGATCGACTTGGTCACTTCATGGCAAGCGGGTAGCTCCTCGCCCATCTTATTCGAGGTGACGGTCCCGGAGGAGACACCGGTAACGGATATCATTTCCATCCAGTTCAATCCCTACGGATGGACAGTTCCCATTCCAATGTGGGCCATGGGTGGGAACCAATGGACCTACCAACTCTACAGCCCGCTCAATATCCTTGGAACGTTCGAATACCGATATTGCCGGAACGATCAATGCGGCTTGGCGGACGACGTACTGACGAGTATGGGAAAGGCAGGCCGCCCGGTCTCATCGAGTCTTCTCCCGCAAGACCTGCAGGATAGCGTCAGTGATTGGTTGTGGCTTGAGAGCCTTCCTTCCACAACTCTGGTGGGACTGCCCGTTGCCCCGCGGACGCCAGGTTTTTGGGCTGGTATCGAATTCCTGTCGCAGGGAGATCCAACCTGGTCATACTGGTTGCCGCAGGCAGTTCTGAACGTCCAGGCTCTGTTTGCCAACTGGTTGGTACTGACCCCGGAATGGACGGTCAGCCGCACCACTCCCTTTGTTCTCACCTCCGTTCCAGGAAGTGATGATCTATTTGCAGATACCAGCCGCCTGGCAGCTGGAGCACATGCGCTTAATTTGAATACTGCCGTCTTCCCGGCAGTTGATCTGCCAGCTGAGATCGATGCCTGGTGGCTTTCGGCACCGCATGATCTGCCCTGGTGGAACGCCTGGTTCGAGCAGTACCGCGCCTTTGCCGTGCACCATGCTGACTTGGCAACGCGTACCGGTTCCCAGGCTTTGATCCTGGGTGGTGAATGGGTGCTGCCAGCCCTCCCCGGTGGGCAGATCGGCAGCACTGGTTCAAGTGTCCCTACGGATTCCGAGGCGCGCTGGCGCGCCATCCTGACGGAAGTGCGCGCTCATTTTAACGGCTCGATCCTTTGGGCGATAGCTTATCCGGGCGACCTGGATTTGACCCCAGCATTTGTTCGTGACTTGGATGGGATCTACCTGCTCTGGAATGCATCTTTGAGCACTTCCGCCTCCCCGGGTGTGGAGGAGATGACTGGAGCAGCAGGAGTGTTACTGGACAGTGAGATCCAACCTTTCCAGGCAGTCCTTGGAAAGCCGGTCATCATCGGCGCGGCATATCCTTCAGCTGTCGGTGCTGCGAGTGGCGGAATCCCATCCGAAGTGGTATTAATTCCAGGCAGCACTCTGGCACCTGTCGACCTGCAAATTCAGGCAGATCTCTACCAGGCACTGCTCGCAGCGGTCAATACCCGCCCCTGGGTGAGCGGATTCGTCAGCCGCGGATATTATCCGCCCGCTGTGCTGCACGATGCTTCGGCTTCCGTGCATGGTAAGCCGGCTGCAGATATCCTGTGGTACTGGTACCCACGTTTCTTGGGGATCGCTCCGTAAGAACCTAATACCATATGTACCTGAGATTATGAACATTCTTAAAAGGACGCCTCTTCAGGTGTCTTTTTGTGTTCTATTGGAAGGAGCAATAAATTAGGAGGTGTTATGTCCAATAAAGTTCAACGACGATTAGTATCAGCGCTCATCATTGTTTTGATACTGACGACCATACTTTCGGTGATGGGGGTGACGACAGCGCGCAAGTCTTTTCCACAAGTGGAGGGTGAGATCCACCTGGCAGGTCTGGATGGTGAGGTCAACATCTACCGGGATGCTTACGGGATTCCACACATCTATGCCTCGAACCTGCACGACCTGTTCTTTGCCCAGGGTTATGTGCATGCCCAGGACCGCTTCTGGCAGATGGATTTCTGGCGGCACATTGGCTCGGGACGCCTTTCCGAGATGTTCGGGGATGCCCAGGTGGAGACGGATGCTTTCCTGCGCACGATGGGTTGGGAGTATCTGGCCGAGCAGGAGATAGCCTCTTCCAGCAGCGAGGCGATTTCGATCCTGAGTGCGTACTCAGACGGGGTGAATGCCTACCTGGCTGACCACTCCGGTGCCGCTCTCAGCTTGGAATATGCCATTCTTGGGTTGTTGACACCCGAATACTCACCCGAGCCATGGACGCCCGTCCATACAATGACCTGGGCGAAAGCGATGGCATGGGATCTGCGGGGCAACCTGGATGAAGAGATTGAGCGGGCAATTCTTATGAAGGAATTCACCCAGGAGCAGATGGCGGATCTATATCCTCCTTACCCGCAGGATCATCCCGTCATTGTCGAGTCGGTACCAACAGCCACCTTGCCTCTCCCGGTTGTAACCTTTGAAGGACTAACCGACTCTGTACCGGTTGATCTTTTTGAGGCGGTGGCTAGTAATTTATCTCTCCTTGAAGCTGTGCTCGGACCGGCAGGATCGGGAATAGGTTCAAATTCATGGGCGATAGCCGGCAGTCGCACAGCGAGCGGGATGCCCCTGCTGGCCAACGACCCACACCTTGGGATCCAGATGCCGTCCATCTGGTACCAGGTGAGCTTGCACTGCCAGCCGAAGGATGAAGCATGCCCCTATGAGATGGCGGGATTCTCTTTTGCCGGAGTTCCAGGGGTGGTCATCGGTCATAATGAGCATATAGCCTGGGGTTTCACCAACAATGGCCCCGATGTGATGGATCTGTACATCGAGAAAGTCAATCCAGAGAACCCGGACCAGTACGAAGTGGACGGAAAGTGGGTTGATTTTGAAACTCGTACTGAGATCATCCAGGTGGGAGGCGGTGAACCGGTTGAGATAATTGTACGCAGTACGCGCCATGGGCCGGTTATTTCGGAGGTTTACGGTTTGGAAGAGTTTGCAGAGCAAGCTGGGGTTGACCTTCCTGGCGAATTTGTCCTCAGCCTGCGCTGGACCGCCCTTGAGCCGCAGCATATCTTTGAAGCCATCTGGGGCTTCAACAAGGCTGAGAATTGGCAGGATTTTCGGGCAGCAGCCCGGTATTTCACCGTTCCTGCGCAGAATCTTCTCTATGCGGATACGGAAGGGAACATCGGATACCAAATGCCGGGCAGCATTCCCATTCGACGCAATGGGGACGGCAGATTGCCAGTACCCGGGTGGACGGAGGATTACGAATGGACCGGCATGATCCCATTCGAGCAACTACCCTTTGTGTACAACCCTGAAAGCGGGTACATCGTGACCGCGAACAATCAGGCTGTCCCCCGGGATTACCCCTGGTTGGTATCCAGCGACTGGGACCATGGTTTTAGAGCTGAACGCATTGTCGAGATGATCGAAACCGCGCCCGGCTTAATCGATATTGCATATATCCAACAAATGCAGAATGATGCGACCAGCCTGAACGCGGCGCTCCTGGTACCCCTGCTTCTTTCGCTTCCGATGGAAGCGCGCGAGGCTGAGGTACGAGATACCATCCTGGCAGATTGGGATCTCCGCGAGGAGGCTGATTCTCAAGCCGCGCTCCTCTTTGAATCCTTCTGGGTTCGGCTGCTGGTGGATACATTCCATGATGATCCTTTCCCAGAAGATTATCTGCCAGCAGGTGGTGACCGATTCTACGAAGTTATGCGTATGTCGGTGATGAAGCCCAACAGCCTGTGGTGGGACGACCAGTCCACGCTTGAAGTGGTCGAGAATCGCGATGACATCCTCGCCAAGGCCTTTGCGGAAGCAATTCTCGGTGCCGAGGAATCCTACGGACGCAACTTGGAGAAATGGGCGACCTGGGGAGAGGTGCACACTGCCACCTTTCGGAATCAGACCCTTGGGGAGTCAGGCATTGGACTGATCGAATCCATTTTCAATCGGGGTCCCTTCGCCACCGGTGGGGGCGAGTCGATTGTTAATGCCACAGGCTGGACAGTTGGTAAGGGTTTTGCCGTGGATTGGCTTCCCTCGATGCGGATGATCGTGGATCTGGGTGATCTGCGCAACAGCCTGACAGTGCACACCACCGGTCAATCGGGTCATGCCTACTCGTCACATTATATTGACTTTGCACCTTTATGGAGCTCTGGCGAGTATATGCCAATGCTTTGGAATGAGCAGGCAGTGGTAAGCAATACCGAATCCCACCTGCTCCTGCTCCCTAAATAAGAAAATCAGGAAATAACAAAAAGGCCTCCCTTATAGGGAGGTCTTTTCAGTATTGGATGAGATAGGAAAGATTATTTTGTTTCAGTACCCGCCCGTGCGGAAAGTTCTTTTCTCGCCTTCACCGCTTCCACCACAGCAGGAACAAATGAGATGATGATGATGGCAATGATGACCAGTTCGAAATTCTTCTGCACGAACGGGATATTCCCAAAGAAATATCCCAGCAGGGTGAAGGTCGCCACCCAGGTGATGCCACCGATGATATTCCAGCGGAAGAAGAAACCATAAGACATGTGGCTGACACCCGCCACAAAGGGGGCGAAGGTGCGAATAATGGGCACAAAACGGGCCAGGAAGATGGTCTTGCCGCCATGTTTTTCGAAGAAGGCATGGGTTCGTTCCATGTATTCCTTCTTGATCCAGCGGATCTCGCCGGTATAGGCTCGATTTCCGATGCGATGACCGATCCAGTAATTCGCTGTGTCACCGAGCACAGCCGCAATCGCAAGTAGGGCGAACAACAGCCAAGGATTCAAGGTACCGCGTGCTGCAAAGGTGGAGGCGGCAAAAATGAGCGAGTCTCCAGGCAGGAAAGGGGTGACGACGACCCCGGTTTCAAGGAAAACAACGATGAACAACAGTGCATAGGTCCAGCTGCCATAATTCGAGATGATCTGCTCGAGATAGACATCAACGTGTAAGACAAAATCAACTACTTTGAGGATCCACTCCATCCTTCATCCTTTCGATCTGGTTTTTTGGCTGGGCGATTATATCACCTTGCAGCTTACGCAGCCTGAGGTTCATCAACGGCAGGCTGAGCGTGATGGATACGAAGGTTATGAAGAGCATGAAAACACCAACGAGCATGAACAGAGAGCTAAGCAGATCGGGCATGGCTGCGCCAGTGATAGAAAAGCGCAGGGCGCCATAGACTGCAAGCAAGGCTGATCCATTCCAAAGACCATGCATAGTGGCACACAGAAGGTAACTGACCACCAAACGGACCCAGCGTTTCTCAAGGAATGCCGAGGCGATCGCCCAGCCCATGAATGCACTCAGGGTGATATGCATCATTGAGCTTGCCAGTCGGGCGGGTAGCCCAAATACAGGCTGCGAGGCATATCCACTGGAAGCCATCAAACCTTCCAACAAGGCAAAACCTGCACCTGAAAGAGCACCAAGGGCGAAACCTTCCCCCGGGGAATGCAATCTTCGGCCCAGAAACCAGACCGCCAGAGGTTTGACGGCTTCCTCGATCAAAGGGCCAATCACGGCGGCGAATGCGAGCAGCAGCATGAAGATCCAGGGTTTTACCAACCAGGGTGCCAGGGCTGTCAGCAATTGCTCGGTATTTCCAGCTGT